>JABFWF010000023.1 GCA_013362405.1 Lysobacter sp.
CCGCGCAGATGCGCATCGCGCGCGAGCAGCGCGGACGGCACCGGCGTGAGCTTGGACAGGTCGTTCTGCCAGAACGCGCCGGGCGCGAAGCGCGCGATCGCCAGCGAGAGCACCGCGAGCACGACCAGCGACCACGCCGGCGGGCGCGGCAGGCGCTCGAGCACCGCCCACCAGCGCGCCAGGCGCGCGGAATCGGCAGCGTCGCGCGGCGCGGGATCGATCAATGCCGGCAGCAGCAGGCGCGTGGACAGCGCCGCCGCGCCGAGGCCGACGATGGTGAACACCGCCAGCTGCTGCAGGCCGTCGACGCCGGACGCGAGGAAGGTGACGTAGGCGATGCAGGTCGAGGCGACGCCGGTCGCCAGCGTCGGCCACAGCGCGCGGGCGCTTTCCTTCGGCGACACGCCGGCGCGCTGGTGGCTGAAGAGGTGGATCGGATAGTCCTGCACCACGCCGATCAGGGTGAAGCCGAACGCGACGGTGATGCCGTGCACGCCGTCGAACAGCCACGCCACCGCGCCGAGTCCGGCGAGTCCGGCGGTGGCGAGCGGCAGCGCGCCGAGCAGCGGCGCCTTCCAGCTGCGATAGGCGACCCACAGCAGGATGATCAGGCTGAGCGTGTCGACGGTGCCGATCCAGCCGGCCTCGCGTTGCGTGCGTCCGCTGATCTCGACCGCGAACGCCCCCGGGCCGGTCAGCGTCATGCGCGTGTGCGCCGTGCCGCGCACCGCGTCGAACGCGGACTGCACTTCGGCGACCGCCTGCTGCTGGCCGTTCGGATCGAAGCCTGGCGCGACCGTCTGCGCCACCAGCAGCGCTTCCTTGCCCGCTCGGTCGAACCACACATCGTGCAGGCGCTGCGGCGCGTTGGCCGGCACCCAGCGCTCGGCCAGGTGCAGTGTCTCGAGCGTGGGATCGGACGGCAGCAACGGCTCGACCAGCCCCGCCGCCGGCGAGCCGAGGTCCTGCACGCGCGCGTCGAGCGCGTCGCGCAGCGCCGCCGCATCCAGCGGATGCGCGTCGAAGCTGTCGGTCAGCAGGTAGCGGTACGGGCGCAGGCGCGCGGGGATCGCATCGAGGCCAACGTTGCCGCCGTTGGCGACCAGCTTGAACGCGGGCGACGCGGCGAGCTTCGCGCGCAGCGCCTGCGACTGCACCGCGAGCGCCTGCGCATCGCCGCCGGACAGGCCGATCAGCAGCAGGCGCGAGCCGGGGCCTTCGCCAAGCTCCTCCAGCAGCAGCTTCTGCGCCGGCGTGCGTGCGGCCGGCATGAACTTGCGCAGGTCGCCCGAGAGCTGCAGGGCGTTGCCCACCCACCAGCCGAGCGCGAGCAGCACCGCCAGCCAGGCGAGGGCCAGCGCCACGCGGATGCGGGCGGTCATCAGGACGGGTTCTGGCAGAGCCTGGCGAGCGCGCCGCTGTCGGCGATGCCCGCCGCGTCGCGTGCCGCGCCGGCGAGCAGCGTGCGCTGCACCGGGCCCTGCACGGGCTGCGTCTCGATGCAGCGCAGCTCGGCGCCACGGCCGTGCAGCACGATCTGCCGGACCTTGCGCGCGAGCGCGGCGTCCTCCGGCACCAGCGTCAGCGTCCAGTGCGTGCGCGCGCCGTCGCTGGCGACACGGTAGTGCTGCTCGAGCAACTGGCGGTCGCCGGACAGCAGCGCGCCGAAGCTGGCCTGCAGGCCGGACAGTTCCGGCACGCGCGCCAGCGAAAACGTGCGCGGGCCCTTGCCGGCGCGCTCGATGGTGACCTCGCCCGCGTGGATGGTGGTGGTTTCCGCGTACGGCGTGCGCACCTCGCGCACCAGCGTGTCGGCGTCCGGGCGGCGGTATTCACCGCTCAGGCGCAGCGGCGCCTTCAGCAGCGGCGAATCGTGCAGCTCGACGAAGGTGGTGCTGCTCGGCGTGGGCCGCTGCAGCTTCGACAGGATCCAGCCGGCGTCGACCGCCGCCTCAGGCGCGGCGCAGAGCGGCGGCGCTTTCACCAGCAGCGACGACGCCAGCAGCGCCAGCAGCAGTGGCCGCAGGCGCGGGTGCGACGGCGACGGCATCGGGCGCGGCGTGCGTGCCATGCACTTCATGAGGGTCCTGCCAGAAGTCATAGAAGTTGAACCAGTTGTAGGGCGCAAGGCGGGCGAAATGTTCCAGCCGCTGCGCGTAACGGCGGATGAGCGCCTCGACCATCGTCCGGCGCTGTGCGCGCGGGATGTCGACCGCCTCGGTGAAGGATTCGAACACCAGTTCATAGCGGTTGCCGCCGCGGTACAGGCCGAAACCGAGCGTCACCGGCACCTTGAGCAGCGCGGCGATCAGCCACGGCGCGCTCGGGAAATGCGCGTCCCGGCCGAAGAACGGCGCGGCGACCGAGTGGCCGCCCGGCTGCGCGCGGTCGACCAGCAGCGCGACCAGCGCGCCGGCCTGCACCGCCTGCTGGATCTCCAGCATCAGCGCGGGACCGTCCTGGCCGGCATCGATGATGTTGCGCGCGAGCTCCGGGTTGAGCGCGTCGAGCAGCGACTGCATGGCCACGTTGTGCTGCTTGTCGAGCACCACGCGGATGCGGTACTCGGGCCGCTGCTGGGCGAGCACGCGCAGCACGTCGAAGCTGCCCAGGTGCGAGCCGAACAGCAACGCGCCGCCGCGATCGAGCTGGGCGTGCAACGCGTCGACGCCGCGCACCGCCACGTCGAAGCGGCGGGTGTTCTCGCTGAGCAGGAACACGCGGTCGAGGATGGTGGAAGCGAAGGTGTGGACGTGCCGGGTGACGTCCCATAATGTCGCCGGCCGTCCCAGCGCGCAGGCCAGCCAGGCGCGCGACTGCCGTCGTTCGACGCCGCGGCGGGCGAGGAAGTACAGCGTGATCGGATACAGCAGCGAGCGCGCCACGCCACGGCCACCGTAGCGCCCGATCGAGCGGATCAGCCAGATCGCGAACCAGCCGCCGCCTTCGGGACGCTGCTTCCAGTGGCTCATGCGGCGACCTCGCGTGCGACCACCTCGCCATTCGCGACCAGCACGTCGCCGCGTAGCACGCGGAATCGCCAGCGTCGCGCGGCCGGCTGGGCATCGAGCACGATCTCCGCTTCCTGGCCCGGCAATAACGGCTGCACGAATTTCACCTGCGGCAGGCGCAGCGGCGGCAACGCGCCGTGCAGGGCTTCGATCGCGGCGACCACGTGCTCCAGCACGACCACGCCGGGCACGACCGGTCGGCCGGGGAAGTGCCCGGGCAGGCTGGGATGGTCGGGAGGAATCGAAAATCGCATGCAACACGCCGGCACGGAACAGGGCCCTTGCAGGCGCGCAGGATGCGGGCCGGCTGGCGCCGGCGCAAGCCGAAGCGGCGCGGCTAGCGGAAGGCGTCCGCCCAGAACGCCGGTCCGAGCGACGCCATGCGGCGGAGGAAATGCACGAAGCCGGTGTAGCGGCCCGGGAAGCGCCGCTGGCGCAGCCGGAATTCGGCCAGCATGAAGCCGGCGACGAGCCCGTAGTTGCCGATGTTGGCGCACCACGACCACTGCGTCTGCGTCACCGGCAACGGCGAGGCCACGCCGAAGGCCACGAACAGGCCATCGGGCACCGCCAGCGCGGCGAGCGCGAGGTTGAGCAGCGCGAGCGTGCCGAGCAGCAGCGCCCATGCCAGCGTCAACCGGCGCGTGTAGCACCGCAGGTCGGGCGCGAGCTGCGCGGGCGGGACGGCGTCCATCGCGGCGACGATGCGGGTGATGAGCGGGACCCGCCCGCGCGACAGGGTGCGCGCGAAGCTCCAGCCGACGAGGCAGAGGATCGCCACCGGCACCAGCAGCAGCGGAACGAACGCATGCGTGCCCTGGGCCAGCCGCGCCAGCGCCACGCAGCACGCCGCGAACGCCCCCCAGGCCCATGCGCGCCCGGCGAGCATGGGCGAGAGCAGCACGATCGCGGCGATGTCGCCGGTGGCGACCGCGGCCAGGCGGGGGTCGTGGCGGACGCCGGCCAGGTGCGCGAGCACCAGGTAGCCGAGCACCAGCGCCACCCGCAGCACGGCGGCGCGCCGCGCGGCGACGTCAGGCGGTGCGGTGCTGCTGGACATGCGCCGAGAGCGCACGCAGCGAGGCGAAGATGCGGCGGTTCTCGTCGTTGTCGGAGCGCAGCTGGAAGCCGTAGCGCTTGCTGATCGCCAGGGCGAGTTCCAGCGCGTCGATCGAGTCCAGCCCGAGCCCGGCGTTGAACAGCGGCGCCTCCGGATCGATCGACTCCGGCGCCACGTCCTCGAGGTTGAGGCTCTCGACGAGGAGCTGGGCGAGTTCGCGTTCGGCGTCGGTCTGCGATGACATCGGGAATCCGTTCGAAAGGGTGTCGAAAGGGGCAACGATCCGGCATCGCGCCGCGACGCGCAACCCGACGCCGCCGCCGCGGCTATCATGCACGCCGCCCTCCGCCGCCGAACGGCCCGCATTCAGCATGACCGGATCCGCCGCGCCCGCCCCCGCCGCACCGCCCGCGCCAGGAGCGACCGCCGACGTGATCGACACCGACGTGCTGGTGGTGGGCGGTGGCCCCGCCGGATCGACCGCCGCCACCCTGCTCGCCCGCCGCGGCTGGAAGGTGCTGCTGCTGGAGAAGGCGCGGCATCCGCGCTTCCACATCGGCGAATCGCTGCTGCCGATGAGCGTGCCGATCCTCGAGCGGCTCGGCGTGTACGAGCAGGTGCGCGCGATCGGCGTGCTCAAGCTCGGTGCCGACTTCCCGGTCGATGGCCGCGACTACAACGTGTTCCGCTTCGACCGCGTGCTGCGCGCGGGCAGCGACCATGCGTTCCAGGTCAAGCGCGAGGAATTCGACCAGGTGCTGTTCGAGCACGCGCGCGCCGGAGGCGTGGACGCGCGGGAAGGCATCCAGGTCGAGAAGATCGACTTCGACGCGCGGGGCCGCCCGGTGCTGGCGCACGCGCGCGCCGGGGACGGCCGCGCGCTGCAGGTGCGCATGCGCTTCCTGCTCGATGCGAGCGGGCGCGACACGCTGCTCGGCACGCAGCTGAAGCTCAAGCGGAAGAACCCCAGGCACGCGTCCGCCGCGATCTTCAGCCACTACGAAGGCGTGCAGCGCCGCGAAGGCCGCGACGCGGGCAACGTCACCATCTGCCGGCATCCGCACGGCTGGATCTGGCTGATCCCGCTGCGCGAAGGCGTCACCAGCGTCGGCGCGGTCTGCAGCCCGGATTACCTCAAGCAGCGCCGCGGCGAGAGCGAGGCCTTCCTGCAGCGCACGCTCGAGTCGGTGCCGGACGTGCAGGCGCGCATGCAGGACGCGCGGCGCGTGGCGCCGGTGCACGTCACCGGCAACTACGCCTACGAATGCACGCGCATGCACGGCCCCGGCTGGCTGCTGCTCGGCGACGCGTATTCCTTCGTCGACCCGATGTTCTCCTCCGGCGTGTTCCTGGCGATGAACAGCGCCGAGCGCGCGGTGGACGTCGTCGATGGCGCGCTGCGCGAACCCGGGCGCGAACCGGCGCTGCTGCGCCGGCTGCAGCGGCAGCTCGACGGCGGCCTCGACGAGTTCAAGTGGTTCATCTACCGCTTCACCTCGCCGACGATGAAATGGATGTTCGCCAACCCGAAGAACGTGTTGCAGGTGGAGGATGCGGTGATCTCGATGCTGGCGGGCGACGTGTTCGACGCGCGCCCGGTGCTGTGGCGGCTGCGCGTGTTCCGCCTGATCTACGCCTTCGTCGCGCTGACACAGGGGCCGGGGACGCTGCGCGCCTGGTGGCGGCGACGCCGGCAGTCGAAGGTCGGCTTCGCCGGCGATACCCTGCAGGTCGAGACGCCATGAGCCGTCCGCATCCCGTCTCCCCGCAACCCGCCCCGCCGGTGCCGCAGCTGCGCGTGGACTACGTGCATGCGAGCGACGCGCAGGCGCTGCTCGGCGAGGACGTGCTGGCGGTGCTCGGCTTCGGCGACGCCGCGCCCGCCGCGCTCGCCGACCCGCGCTACCTGCGCGTGCCGCTGCAGCCGCATGGCGGCGCGCCCTACGAGGTCTGGCACACCGGCCGCCCGGTGCGGGCCGGACGCGATGGCGAGATCGCCTGGGCCACCGACGGCGCGCTGACTTTCGGCGTGATCGAGGTGCGCGAGGACGACGGCATCATCGCCGCCGCCGCGCACGCCTATGCACGCCTGACCGCGTTCGTTCGCGACGGCGGCACGCCCTGCCTGCTGCGCATCTGGAACTACCTCGACGCGATCACCCAGGGGGACGGCGACGCCGAACGCTACCGCCAGTTCTGCGTCGGCCGCGCACGGGGCTTGGGCAGCTTCGATCCCACGCGCCTGCCGGCCGCCACCGCGATCGGCCGCTGCGACGACGCGCGCGTGCTGCAGATCTACTGGCTGTCGGCGAACGCGCCCGGCACGCCGGTCGAGAATCCGCGCCAGGTCAGCGCCTACCGCTACCCGCGCCAGTACGGCCCGCAGTCACCGAGCTTCGCCCGCGCGATGCTGCCGCCGACCGCCACGCGCATGCCGTTGCTGTTGTCGGGCACCGCCGCCGTGGTAGGCCATGCGTCCGCCCACGCCGACGCGCTGCTGGCGCAGATCGACGAGACCTTCCTCAACTTCGACGCCCTGCTCGGGGCCGCGCGCGAACGCCAGCCGGCGCTGCCCGCACGGTTCGGCCCGGGCACGCGGCTGAAGGTCTACGTGCGCGACCGCGCCGACCTCGACACCGTTGCCGATGCGCTGCACGCGCGGCTCGGCAGCCGCGTGCCGTACGTCGTGCTGCACGCAGCAATCTGCCGGCGCGAGCTGTGCATCGAGATCGACGGCGTGCACGAATAGGCTGAACGACCGAGGGTGTAGGCTGGCATCAACGCCCGCATGCGACGCGACCGAGGAACCGGACGATGGGACTGATCAGCCTGCTGTGGGGCCTGGTGGCGATGTGCTGGATGCTGCTGGCGCTGGTGCCGCTGCTCGGCTGGATGAACTGGTTCCTGATCGCCTTCGCCGCGGTCGGCGCGATGCTGGCCGCCGTCGGTATCGCGCTGCGCGCGCCAGGGCGTCGCGGCCGCGCCAAGGCCGGGCTGGTGCTCAACGGGCTGGTCATCGTCGTCGCGGTCGTGCGCCTGCACCTGGGCGGCGGCCTGCTGTAGACGCCGGGGCCAGTCGCGGCCAGGACGGCTGCCGGCGCGCAGGCGGGAGCCCGTCGGCATGACCTCATGGCCAACGGTCGATTGACGCCGGCCCGCCCCGAGACCGCATCCTG
>JABFWF010000277.1 GCA_013362405.1 Lysobacter sp.
ACAACACCGACGGCGCGGGCCTGGTGCGCGACCTCACCGACCGCCACCGCCTCGACCTGCGCGGCCGCCGCACCCTGCTGCTCGGCGCCGGCGGCGGCGCGCGCGGCGTGGCGCCCGATCTGCTCCACGCCGGGATCGGCGACCTGTTCGTGGTCAACCGCAGCCCGGAGCGCGCCGACGCATTGGCCGATGCGCTGGCGATGCCGGGGCGCGTGCATCCGCGCTACCTCGAGGACCTGCGGGGGCTGGGCGAATTCGAACTGATCGTCAACGCGACCTCCGCCACCCGCGGCGGCGGGCTGCCGACCCTGCCGATGTCGCTGGCGGGACGGCGCACGCTCGCCGTCGACCTGAGCTACGGCGAGGCGGCGGTGCCTTTCCTCGCCTGGGCGCGCGCCGCCGGCTGCCGCGAGGGCGTGGACGGCCTCGGCATGCTGGTCGAGCAGGCGGCGGAAAGCTTCCGGCTGTGGCACGGCGTACGGCCGGACACCGACACGGTCTACGCGGCGCTGCGGGAACGACGGGACGCGCTGGTTTCCGCCGACTGATGCCCGCCGCCGGCGCGGCAGGCGCTAGGCCGGCGGCGGCGCGGCGAGATAACGGTCCTTCAGGCGCACGTAGTGCTGGGCGCTGTAGTACAGCGCTTCGATCTCCGCGTCGCTCAGCATCCGCACCTTCCGCGCGGGATTGCCGAGCCACATCTCGCCCTCGCCGACGACCTTGCCCGGCGCGATGAGCGCACCCGCGCCGACGAAGCCGTGCTTCCGCACCACCGCGCCGTCCAGGACGATCGCGCCCATGCCGATCAGCACCGCGTCCTCGATGGTGCAGGCGTGCACGATCGCCTTGTGGCCGATGGTGACGTCGCTGCCGATGCGCGTGGCGAAGCCGCCGAGCTTCGCGTGCGGGCCGTCGTGCGAGACGTGCACGACGGTGCCGTCCTGCAGGTTGGTGCGGTCGCCGATGCGGATGAAGTTGACGTCGCCGCGGATGACCGTGCCGGGCCAGACCGAGGCATCGTCGCCGAGCACGACGTCGCCCATCACGCTGCAGGCGGGATCGAGGTAGGCGCGCGCGCCGACGGTGGGCAGCGTGCCGAGATAGGGGCGCAGGTGCATGCCGCCATTGTAGGCCGCGGCCCTTCTACACTGCCGCGATGACCGGCCCCGACACGCCCATCGCCGAGCTGCGCCCGACCTGCGACCGCCTGCGTGGCGCATGGCAGGCGCAGCGACCCTCGCTCATGCAGCGCCGCGACGACCTGCGCCGCCTGCGCGACGCGTTCCGCGCCGGCGTGCCGGCGATGGATGCGGCCATCCGCGCCGACTTCGGCCATCGTTCCACGCACGAGAACCTGCTCTCCGAAGCGATGGTGGTGCGTTCCGAGATCGACCACGCGCTGCACCACCTCGACGCCTGGGCGCGCCCGCGCCGGGTCGGCGTCGGCTGGAAGTTCTGGCCGGCGCGCGCCGAGCTCCGGACGGTACCGGTCGGCGTGGTCGGCATCATCAGCCCCTGGAACTACCCGGTGAACCTGGCGCTCGTGCCGCTGGTGTCGGCGATCGCCGCGGGCAACCATGCGTACCTCAAGCCATCCGAGCACACGCCACGCACGTCGGCATGGCTGCGCGCGCTGCTCGGCGACGTGTTTCCCGCCGACCGCGTGGCGGTCGCGCTCGGCGGCACGGACGTCGGCGCCGCGTTCGCGGCGCTGCCGTTCGACCACCTGCTGTTCACCGGCTCCACCGCGACCGGGCGCAAGGTGCTGGCCGCGGCCGCGCCCAACCTCACGCCGGTGACGCTGGAACTCGGCGGCAAGGCGCCGGCGATCGTCGCGCCCGACTTTCCCGTCGACGCCGCGGCCGCGCGCATCGCCACCGGCAAGTGGTTCAACGCCGGCCAGACCTGCATCGGCGTGGACTACGCGCTGGTGGACGCGGCGCGGCGCGACGCTTTCGTCGAAGCGCTGCGCGCGGTGGTGCGCGAGCGTTACGGCGACCTCGCGCGGGCCGACGACTACACCCGCATCGTCAACGACGCGCAGTTTGCGCGGCTGTCCGCTTATCTCGACGACGCTCGCGCGCGCGGCTGCACGGTGCTGCCGCTGGTCGCCATCGACGATGCCCGCGCGCGGCGCGAACGCCTGCTGCCGCCGACGCTGGTGTTCGACCCGCCCGACGACAGCGCGCTGATGCAGCATGAGATCTTCGGTCCGATCCTGCCGGTGAAGCGCTATCGCACGCTCGACGAGGCGATCGCGCAAGTGACTGCGCACGACCCGCCGCTGGCGCTTTATCCGTTTTCGCATGACGCGGCGACGGTGGAGCGCATCCTCGCCCGCACGAGCGCCGGCGGCGTCACCGTCAACGACACGCTGTGGCACTTCGGCGTGCAGGCGCTGCCCTTCGGCGGCATCGGCCCGAGCGGCATGGGTGCGCTGCACGGCAAGGCCGGCTTCGACACCTTCAGCAGGCAGCTGCCGGTACTGCGCCAGGCGCGCCGGGCGGCGACCGATGCGTTCGCGCCGCCGTATCGCGGCAAGGTCGACCGGCTGATCCGCTGGCTTGCGCGGTGAGCGCTGTCGTTCCTTCTTCCGCCGGGAGCAGGCGCCCGAAGGGCGGATGAGGTCGGGACGGTCAGTCGCGCTCGGCGACGACCAGGAAATTGTTGAACGGCATGTTGCCGCGCAGCGGGCGGAAGTGGCTGCGCAGGCCGGCGCGCTCCAGCGTGGCGCGCAGTTCGTCCTCGCGCGGATAGCGCTGCGGCGGCGTCTTCATCCAGCCGAGCCGGTTGGCGAAGCGGTCGAACGCACTGGTGGTGCGGATGCGCGCGCCGCCGTCGTCGAAGCCGCTGCGGATCACCAGCCGCCCGCCCGGCCCGAGCATGCCGATCGCGCCGGCGAGCAGGCGCGCCTGCGCGCCGGGATCGAGGTACTGCAGCACGTCGAGCAGGGCGACGCTGCCGGAATGTCCCGGCAGCCCGCGCGCCAGATCCACCACCTCGAAGTCCACGCCGACGAGCCCCGTGCGACCGGCGGCGCGGCGTGCCTGCGCGATCTTGGCGGCGTCGAAGTCCACGCCGCGGTACGGCAGCTCGATGCCGGCATGGCGCAACGCGAGCGCGAGCAGGCCGATCCCGCACCCGAGGTCGAGCAATGCCGCGCTGCTGCCGCGCAGCGCCTCGGCGACCGCGGGATACAGCGGGTCGGTCGCCAGCTTGGTGCGGCTGTAGAAGTAGTTCCAGCGATTGCCGAACCAGCGTCGCGGCCGGTAGGCCATCGCCAGGCGTGCGGCGGTGCCGCGGTCGAAGGCCTGTTCGACGCTCATGCGCGCGCGCCCGCCAGCAGTCGCCGCGCGACCGGCAGCGCGAGCGCGGCCCATTCGGCGTACATCGCGGCCGAGGGATGCAGGCCGTCGTCCGCGAGCATCGACGGCGCCGCACCGAGCGCGCGCGACACGCCGGTGACGTCGACGAAGGCCACGCCGTGCAGCTTGCACAGCGCGCGCGCGGCGGCGTTGAACGCATCGAGCTCGTCGGCGATGCGCCGCGCGTCGCGCCCCTGCGCGGCGGCGAACGGCGTCACGCCCCAGTCGGGGATCGACAGCACCACGACGCGCGCCGGGCGCCGGCCGGCATAGGCGATCGCACGCAGCAGCAACGCGCCGAACCCGCGTGCGTACTCCTCCGCCGGCCGGCCGCGGTACTGGTTGTTGACGCCGACCAGCAGGGACACGAAGTCCCACGCGCCCAGCGGCTCGGCGGCGTCGAGCGCCGCGGCCAGTTCGTCGGTGGTCCAGCCGGTGGTGGCGATGATGCGCGGATCGGCCAGCGGGATGCCGCCCTTGCGCAGCATCCGCGCCAGCTGCACGGGCCAGCGGCCCTCCTCCGGCACGCCTTCGCCGATGGTGTAGCTGTCGCCGAGGGCGAGGTAGCGCTGGCCGTCGGCGGAGGCCATCGCTCAGGCCACCGCGCGTTTGGCCGCGCCGGCGCGCCGGGCGAG
Source organism: Lysobacter sp. (assembly GCA_013362405.1). Lineage (GTDB taxonomy): Bacteria > Pseudomonadota > Gammaproteobacteria > Xanthomonadales > Xanthomonadaceae > JABFWF01. Next base: position 4,001 of record JABFWF010000277.1, read on the forward strand.
CACGCGGTCGACGCGCGCGAACACCTCGCGCAGCACCGGCGCCTCCGGCAGCAGGGTCACGCGGAAGTGGTGGCGATAGGGCACGTTGAAGCTGGAACCGGGGACGATCAGCACGTCCTCGCATTCGAGCATCTCGAGCGCGAAGGCGTGGTCGTCGAATCCGTCCGCCGCCGGCCCCACCACGTCCGGGAAGCCGTACAGCGCACCCTGCGGGGTGACGAGGTCGAGGTGTTCGCTGGCCGCGCAGGCTTCGACGAGCGCCGCGCGGGTGGCGTGCAGGCGGCCGCCCGGCGCGGTGAGCGCCTCGATGGTGGCATCGCCCTGCAGCGCGGCCTCGATCGCGAACTGCCCCGGCACGTTGGCGCACAGGCGCAGCGCGCCGAGCAAGTCCATCGCGTGGTGCAGGCCGCCGCTCGCGAGCGGATCGCCGCTGAGCACCGCCCAGCCCACGCGCCAGCCGCAGGCGCGATGCACCTTCGACAGGCCGCCAAACGACAGGCAGGGCAGCTCGCCGGCGAGCGGCGCGAGCGACTCGAACCGCGCGCCGTCGTAGAGGATGCCGTCGTAGATCTCGTCGGCCATGAGCAGCAGGCCGTGGCGGGCGGCGATCGCGACGATGCGCTCCAGCACCGCGCGCGGATAGCTCGCGCCGGTCGGATTGTTCGGGTTGATCAGCACGATGGCACGGGTGCGCGGCGTGACCAGCGCGGCGATCTCGTCCGGGTCGGGCACGAAGCCGTCCTCGGCGCGGCAGCGGTAGTGCACCGGGCGGCCGTCGTTGAGGATGGTCGCCGCCGTCCACAGCGGATAGTCGGGCGATGGCACCAGCACTTCGTCGCCCGGGTCGAGCAGCGCACGCAGCGACAGGTCGATCAGCTCGCTCACGCCGTTGCCGACGAACACGCGCTCCGGGCTCGCGTTGGGCGTGCCGCGGCGCTTGTGGTGCGCGGCGATCGCCTCGCGCGCGGCGGGCAGGCCCTGCTGGTGGGTGTAGGGATCGGTGCGGTCGATGCGGTCGGCGATCGCGCGCTGCAGGTGCTCCGGCGCGCGGAAGCCGAACGCGCCCGGGTTGCCGATGTTGAGCTTGATCAGCTGGCGGCCCTGCGCTTCCAGTTCGCGCGCCCGCCGGGCGAGTTCGCCGCGGATCTCGTAACGGACTTCGGACAGGCGTTCGCGGGTCTTGAGCGGCGGCAGCGACATCGGGGGAGGGTGGTGCGGCGGGGCAGGCCAGCCTAGCGGAAAGCGGCCGTGCGCGTGTGCAGGCGAACGACGTGTCCCGCTTAGAATCGCGCCATGCCCCACGACGACCATCCATGACCCCGTTGCGCGCGATCGGCTGGCCCGACGCCGGGCCCGTCAGCGATCCGCAATGGGCGGCGTGCCTGGCCGCGCATCCGCAGGCGCGGCCGGCGCGGGTGGTCGAACAGCATCGCACCGGCTACGTGGTCGCCGAAGGGCCGGACACCGGCGTCGCCGCCGAATCGCCGCCCGAATGGCAACGCGCCACCGGCTACCGCAAGGGCAAGCTCGCGCCCGAGGAACGCGCCGCGGTCGGCGACTGGGTGCTGGTCGAAGGCACGCGCACCGCGCCGCGCATCGTCGCGCTGCTGCCGCGCCATTCGGCGATCAAGCGCGGCGCCGCCGGCGAGCATTACCGCCAGCAGCTGATCGCCGCCAACATCGACACGGTGTTCGTCGTCTGCGGCCTCGACGCCGACTTCAACCCGCGCCGCATCGAGCGCTACCTGCTGCTGGTGCAGGGCAGCGGCGCGACGCCGGTGGTGGTGCTGAGCAAGGCCGACAAGGCCGGCGACGACGCGGTGGCCGCCGCGCGCGAGGCGCTCGCGGGCCCCGCCGCCCGCGACGTCGCCGTGGTCGCGCTCAATGCGAAGGACGCGGCCAGCGTCGCCGCGCTCTCGCCCTGGCTGCAGCCGGGGCGCAGCGTGGTGCTGGTCGGCTCCTCGGGCGCGGGCAAGTCGACGCTGACCAACACCCTGCTCGGCATCGAGAAGATGAAGACCGCCGCGGTGCGCGAACACGACGCGCGCGGCCGCCACACCACCACCCATCGCGCGCTCATTCCGCTGCCCTCCGGCGCCTGCCTGATCGACACGCCCGGCATGCGCGAGCTCAAGCCCACCGGCGAGGAGGACGTGGCCGACAGCTTCGAGGACATCGAAGCGTTGGCAACGCAGTGCCGCTTCCGCGACTGCCGCCACCAGCGCGAGCCCGGCTGCGCGGTGCGCGCCGCGCTCGACGCCGGCACGCTCGACGCCGGCCGCTACGCCAACTTCCTCAAGCTGCGCGACGAGGTCGCCGGCGCGGCCGACCGCCTCGCTGCGCGCATCGCGCAGAAGGGCGAACCGAAACCCGCGGCGAAGATGCCGGGCAGGCGCGTGGAAGAGAAGCATGGACGCCGCTGAGATGGCCGGCAGGGCGCATTACCGCGGGGACGACGCATGCCGCTTCCGCACGGACGCCGGCGCCAACAGCGATCCGCATCCACCGCGACCCCGAAATGCCTGAGCTCGCTCCCGACATCGCCCACCACGCGGCACTCGACCAACGCCTTGTCGCGGCCGCGCGCGGGATCAAGCTGCTGAACCTGGTCAGCTGGCCGGCCTCGGTGCAGGACGCCTTCCTCGCGCGCTGGACGCGCGGCGACATCGCGTTGCCGGAGGTGGTCTATCCCCGGCACGACTTTGGCGCGGCGCGGCGCGAGCTCGACGCGATCGCGGCGGCCGCCGACCCCACCCACCCGCTCGGCGTTTACCTGATCGACGCGGCGCACAACTGGGCGGCCACCGCGGAACTGCTCGAGTCGCTCGGCACGCCGAAGGTCGCCGACTGTTCGATCCGCCTGTTCGGCCGGCCCGACGAACCGCTGCCGGGCAACGGCCCGAACACCCGCGAGGCCGCGCGTCATTTCATCGCCATCGCCGACGAGCTCGACCGCGAGCTGCTCTCGCCGGCCGAGCGCGTGGAGATCTCGGCGACCGCGCTGCAGCTGCAACTGCAGGCGCAGCTCGACGACTTCTTCGACGCGCGCGTCATCCACGTGGTGCTCGACCCGCAGCTGATCGCCAAGGCCGCGGCGGGCGCCACCCGCATCCGCCTGCGCGCCGGCGCCGCCTTCACCGACTACGACCGCCACCAGCTGGTCGAGCACGAGGCCTTCGTGCATTCGCTCACCGCGCTCAACGGACAGAAGCAGCCGGTGCTCGCCAGCCTCGCGCTGTCCTCGCCACGCACCACCGCGACCCAGGAAGGCCTCGCCACCTTCGCCGAGCAGATCACCGGCAGCATCGACATCGAGCGCATGAAACGGATCAGCCTGCGCATCGAGGCGATCGCGCGCGCGCTCGACGGCGCCGACTTCGTCGAGGTCTTCCACTACTTCCTCGACGCGGGGCAGAGCCCGGTGGAGAGCTTCGCCTCCGCGCAGCGCGTGTTCCGCGGCACCGCGCCCACCGGCGGCGCCGCGTTCACCAAGGACACCGTGTACCTGCGTGGCCTGCTGGGCGTGCACACCTTCTTCCGCGCCGCGCTCCGGCACGGCAAGCTGCGGCTGTGCCGGCTGCTGTTCGCCGGCAAGATGACCCTCGGCGACGTGCAGCGCTTCGAGCCGCTGTTCGACGCCGGCGTCCTCGCGCCGCCGCGCTGGCTGCCGGCCTGGGTGGAGCGCGCGAACGGCCTCGCCGGCATGCTCGCGTTCTCGCTGTTCGCCAACCGCATCCGCCTGGACGCGATGGGCGAGGACGCGCTGCCGGACGTGTAACGCTGTTCTTCCCAGGCACGCAGCGCCACGCGGCCTCCATTGCCAGCCGCTTTCTAGAATCGACCGGACGTCGGGGCCGCCGGAGCGGCATTCCACAAAGCGCGTGTCGGGAGCGGGCGCGCAGCGCCCGTTTTTGGGCATGCCGTTCCGGCGGCCTACGCGCCAGTCTGCGGAGCCGCATCCGGCCCATCGCCCCCGATTCGCTAGAATCGACCGCCCGTCCGCGGCAAATCCCCACGATGTCCGAAACCCCGTCGACCGGCGCGCCCAGCCCGGAGCAGCCCCCGCACGCCGCGCGCGAGGACTTCCGCGAGGCCGCGCTCGCCTACCACCGCCATCTGCCGCACGGCAAGATCAAGGTCGTGCCGACCAAGCCGATGGTGACCCAGCGCGACCTGTCGCTGGCCTATTCGCCGGGCGTGGCCTACGCCTGCGAGGCGATCGTCGCCGACCCCAACGCCGCCAGCGAGACGACCGCGCGCGGCAACCTCGTCGCGGTGATCACCAACGGCACCGCGGTGCTCGGCCTCGGCGACATCGGCCCGCTCGCCGGCAAGCCCGTGATGGAAGGCAAGGGCGTGCTGTTCCAGAAGTTCGCCGGCATCGACGTGTTCGACATCGAGGTGGACGAGCGCGATCCGGACAGACTCGTCGACATCATCGCCTCGCTGGAGCCGACCTTCGGCGGCATCAACCTCGAGGACATCAAGGCGCCGGAATGCTTCATCGTCGAGCGCAAGCTGCGCGAGCGGATGAACATCCCGGTCTTTCACGACGACCAGCACGGCACCGCGATCATCGTCGGCGCGGCGGTGCTCAACGCGCTGGAGATCGTCGGCAAGCAGATCGGCGAGGTGAAGCTCGCCACCGCCGGCGCGGGCGCCGCGGGCATCGCCTGCCTCGACATGCTGGTCGCGCTCGGCCTGAAGCCGGAGAACATCCTCGCCTACGACCGCGAGGGCGTGCTCTACACCGGCCGCGGCCACATGGACCCCGACAAGCAGCGCTACGCGCGCGACACCGGCAAGCGCACGCTCGCCGACATCGTCGTGGGCGCCGACATCTTCCTCGGCCTGTCCGCCGGCGGCGTGCTCAAGCCGGACATGGTCGCGACGATGGCGGAGCGGCCGGTGATCCTCGCGCTGGCCAACCCCAATCCGGAAATCCTGCCGGAGGATGCGAAGCGCGTCCGCCCGGACTGCATCATCGCCACCGGCCGCTCGGACTATCCGAACCAGGTCAACAACGCGCTCTGCTTCCCGTACATCTTCCGCGGCGCGCTCGACGTCGGCGCGACCGAGATCAACGAGGCGATGAAGCTCGCCTGCGTGCGCGCGATCGCCGCGCTGGCGCGCATGGAAGCCTCCGATCTCGCCGGCGCCTACGGCGGCGAGGTCCCGCGCTTCGGCCCGGAATACCTGATCCCGCGCCCCTTCGATCCGCGCCTGCTCGTGATGCTGGCGCCGGCCGTCGCGCGCGCGGCGATGGATTCTGGCATCGCGGCGCGCCCGATCGCCGACTTCGCGGCCTACGAGGACAAGCTCGGCCAGTTCATCTACCGCACCGGCCTGCTGATGAAGCCGGTGTACGACCGCGCGCGCGCCGACCGCCAGCGCGTGGTGTATGCCGAAGGCGAAGAGGAAACCGTGCTGCGCGCGGTGCAGACGGCGATCGACGAGGAACTCGCCCATCCGATCCTGATCGGCCGGCCGGACGTGATCGAATCGCGCATCCAGCGCCTCGGGCTGCGCATGCGCGCGGGCGTGGATTTCGAGCTGACCAACATCAATTCCGATCCGCGCTTCGACAGCTACTGGCAGCAGTACCACGCGCTCACCGAGCGCCGCGGCGTGACGCCGGCCGCCGCCAAGAACCTGATGCGCTCGCGGCCGACCCTGATCGCCGCGCTGATGGTCGAGCGCGGCGAGGCCGACGCGATGATCTGCGGCCTGGTCGGGCGCTACCACAAGAAGCTCGGCTACCTGCGCAGCATCTTCGACTTCGACAAGGGCGTGCAGGGCACCTCGGCGATGACCGCGGTCATCAACGAACGCGGCGTGTGGTTCTTCCTCGACACCCACGTGCAACTCGATCCGTCCGCCGAGCAGATCGCCGAGAGCGCGCTGCAGGCGAGCTACCGGCTGAAGCTGTTCGGCATCGAGCCCAAGGTCGCGCTGCTCTCGCATTCCAACTTCGGCAGCCACGACGACCCGAGCGCGCGGAAGATGCGCGAGGCGCTGCAGCTGATCCGCGCACGCGCCCCCAAGCTCGAGATCGACGGCGAAATGATGGCCGACACCGCGTGGGACGACGAGCTGCGCCACCGCATCTTCCCGAACACGCTGCTCAAGGGCCGCGCGAACCTCTTCGTGATGCCGAACCTCGACGCCGCCAACATCACCTACAACATGGTGCGGGTGATGACCGACGGCGTGGCGATCGGCCCGATCCTGATGGGCCTGGACCAGCCGGCGCACATCCTCACGCCGTCGTCGACGCCGCGCCGCGTGGTGAACATGACCGCGATCGCCGCGGTCGAGGCGCAGATCCGCAAGGCGCAGCGCGGCTGAGCCGATGGCGGAGAATGCGCTTCCCGAACTGCGCGGCGAACTCGACGCCGGGCTCGCCGCGCTCGGCCTCGACCAGGCGCTGTCGGCGCCGCTGCTCGCCTACCTCGCGCTGCTGCACCGCTGGAACGGCACCTACAACCTGACCGCCATCCGCGACCCGCGCGACATGGTGGCCAAGCACCTGCTCGATTCGCTGGCGATGCACGCGCACGTCGCCGACGGGACGCTCGCCGACCTCGGCACCGGCCCTGGACTGCCCGGCATCCCGCTGGCGATCGCGAAACCCGGACTGCGCGTGACGCTGGTCGAGTCGAACGGCAAGAAGGCGCGCTTCCTGCGCGAGGCGGTGCGCACGCTGAAGCTGCCGAACGCCGAGGTCGCCGAATCGCGCATCGAGGCGCTGGACCGGCCGGGCGCGTTCGACCAGATCACCGCGCGCGCGCTCGCCACCCTGCCGCAGATCGTCGCGCTCGGCGGTCACCTGCTGAAGCCGGGCGGCCGCCTGCTCGCGATGAAGGGCGTGCGACCCGACGACGAGATCGCGGACCTGCCGGACGGCTGGTGGCTGGAAAGCGTGCAGCCGCTCACGGTTCCCGGACTCGCGGCGGAGCGCCACCTGGTGCGGGTCGTGCGCGGATGAACGGTGTCGCTGCGCTGGTGTTTCGACGGCCTCGCCATGGACGGGCATGCGCTGGCGTGGCGTAAGGCGTGCCTGGCGGATGAGATGAACGATGTCCGCGGGCCGCATCCGGTCGCCGGGCAGCCGGGATAACGCATAATCCCAAGCCCGGCCTCCGGCCGGCCTTTTCCCGGGCATTCCTTTTCGGAGCGTGCGCGTGACGGCCCGCATCATCGCCATCGCCAACCAGAAGGGTGGGGTCGGCAAGACCACCACCGCGGTGAACCTCGCCGCCGCGCTCGCCAGCACGCCGATGCGGGTGCTGCTGGTCGACCTCGACGCCCAGGGCAACGCGACCATGGGCAGCGGCGTGGACAAGCGCGAGCTCGCCGCCTCCACCTGCGACGTCCTGCTGGAAGAGCAGCACGCCGACGCCGCCATCGTCGCCACGCCGGAAGGCTTCGACCTGCTGCCCGGCAACACCGACCTCACCGCGGCCGAGATCGAGCTGATGGACGAGGCGGGCCGCGAGCAGCGGCTCAAGCGCGCGCTCGACCCGCTGCGCGCGCGCTACGACTTCATCCTCGTCGACTGCCCCCCGGCGCTGTCGCTGCTCACGCTCAACGCGCTCACCGCCGCCGACAGCGTGCTGGTGCCGATGCAGTGCGAGTACTACGCCCTCGAAGGCCTGACCGCGCTGCTGCAGACCATCGATGCGCTGAAGCAGCGGCTCAATCCCTGCCTCGAGATCGAAGGCGTCCTGCGCACCATGTTCGACGTGCGCAACAACCTCGCCAACGCGGTCTCCGGCGAGCTGGTCGCCCACTTCGGCGACAAGGTCTTCCGCACCATCGTTCCGCGCAACGTCCGCCTCGCCGAGGCGCCGAGCCACGGCCAGAGCATCGTCGGCTACGACAAGGGCTCGCGCGGCGCGGTCGCCTACCTCGGCCTCGCGGGCGAAGTGATCCGCCACCAGCGCGAGCGCCAGCAGGCCGCCGCGCGCACGCCTTCGGAGACCGCCGCATGACCGCCGCCAAGACCCCGCCCGCCGCCGCCGCGAAGAAGCGCGGGCTCGGTCGTGGCCTGGAGGCGCTGCTCGGGCCGAAGGCCGCCGCCGAGGCGCCGTCGACGCTCGAGGCGCAGCCGGGCGAGTCGCTGCAGACGCTGCCGATCGACGCGCTCACCCCGGGCAAGTACCAGCCGCGCCGCACGATGGACCAGGGCAAGCTCGCCGAGCTGGCCGACTCGATCCGCGCGCAGGGCGTGATCCAGCCGATCGTGGTGCGGGAGATCGCGGCAGAACGCGGCGGCAAGGTCTACGAGATCATCGCCGGCGAGCGCCGCTGGCGCGCCTCGCGCCTCGCGGGCCTCGCCGACGTGCCGGTGGTGATCCGTACCGTCGACGACCGCACCGTGGTCGCGATGGCGCTGATCGAGAACATCCAGCGCGAGGACCTCAATCCGCTGGAAGAAGCGCAGTCGCTGCAGCGCCTCATCGACGAATTCGACCTCACCCACGCGCAGGCCGCCGAAGCGGTCGGCCGCTCGCGCGCCGCGGTGTCGAACCTGCTGCGCCTGCTCGAACTGCCGCCCGAGATCCGCGTGCTGGTCGAAACCCGTGCGCTGGAAATGGGCCACGCGCGCGCGCTGCTCACGCTCGCGCCGCAGGCCGCGGTGGCGCTGGCGCGCCAGGCGGCCGAGCACGGCTGGTCGGTGCGCGAAGTGGAACATCGCGTGCAGCAGCTCGGCGCGGGCCAGGTGCCGGCCGGTCCTTCGGCGAAGAAGGCGAAGCCGGCGAAGGCGCGCCCGCAGGCCGACATCGCGACGCTCGAGCGCGAGCTGTCGGAAACGCTCGGCACCAAGGTGAGCGTCCTGCACGGCCGCGGCAACAAGGGCCGCCTCATCATCCATTACAGCGACCTCGACGCCCTCGACGGCGTGCTCGAACGCCTGCGCGGCCCGGCCGCCTGACGGTGGGCCTGGCGCCTGCGCCCGCCGCGCTGGCCGGCTGAGCGATGCACGGCGCCCGTCGCGTTCGCCATGCCCTGCAGCGTCGGCTGGCCGGTCTGCGCGCCGCCTGCACGAGACCCCGCGCGGCGGTGCCGGAGGGGCAGTTCGCCTTTCGCTGCAACATCTGCGGTGCGCACGGGCATGCGGCCGCGGCGCTGCTGCGCGATCGGGAAGCGCCCACCTGCTCCGTCTGCCGCTCGAACCAGCGCTTCCGCGCACTGATGGCGGCGCTGCAGGCGCGGCTGCTGGGGGAAGTAGGCCCCCTGCGACTGCAGCGACCGCGCAAGGAATTGACCGGCCTGGGGATGAGCGATGCCGGGTTGTACGCCGACTGGCTCGAGGCGAAATTCGATTACACCAACACGTTTTTCCACGCCGAGCCCTTCCTCGACATCCAGCGCCCCGACCCGCGTTACGAAGGCCGGTGCGATTTCCTCGTCACGTCGGATGTGCTGGAGCATGTGCTGCCGCCGATCGCCAGCGCATTCGCCAACCTGCATGCCCTGCTCAAGCCGGGCGGTGTCCTGGCCATGACCGTGCCCTATGGCCTGCAGGCCGGGACGCGCGAGCACTTTCCCGAGTTGCACGCATTCCGCATCCAAGGCGAAGGCGCCCGGCGGCACCTGGTCAACAGGACCCGCGACGGCCGCGAGCAGGTCTTCCATGACCTGCTCTTCCACGGAGGCGACGGCGCCACGCTCGAAATGCGCGTGTTTGCGCTGGCCGACCTGGTGGATCTGCTGCGGGGCGCGGGGTTCATCGACATCCGCGTCCACGACGCAGCGCTGGCGGAATGGGGCATCTTCCCGGACGGCCCCTGCTCGCACCCGATCACCGCCATCGCCGGCGCGGTAAAACCGGCCTCCACGGCGGCGATGCGATAATTGCCGCTTTCCCCCAGCCTCGGGATCCCATGACGATCCTCGTCACCGGCGCGGCCGGCTTCATCGGCGCCTACACCTGCCGCGCGCTGGCCGCGCGCGGCGAGGCCGTGGTCGGCCTCGACAACTACAACGACTACTACGACCCGCAGCTCAAGCGCGACCGTGTCGCCGCACTGTGCCCGGGCATCGACATCCGCGCGCTCGACCTCACCGACCGCGACGGCATGGCCGCGCTGTTCGACGACGTGCAGCCCGAACGCGTCGTGCACCTCGCGGCGCAGGCCGGCGTGCGCTACTCGCTCACCAACCCGCACGCCTACGTCGACAGCAACCTGGTCGGCTTCGTCAACCTGCTGGAACTGTGCCGGCACCGTGGCGTGCAGCACCTCGCGTATGCAAGCTCCTCGTCGGTGTACGGCGAGTCGGCGACGCCGCCGTTCTCCGAAGACCAGCGCGTCGACCGGCCGCGCTCGCTGTACGCCGCGACCAAGGCCGCCAACGAGCTGATGGCGCATACCTACGCGCACCTCTACGGCCTGCGCGCGACCGGGCTGCGCTTCTTCACCGTGTACGGCCCGTGGGGCCGGCCGGACATGGCGCCGCTGCTGTTCTCGCGCGCGGTGCTCGCCGGGCGTCCGATCGACGTGTTCAACCACGGCAAGATGCGGCGCGACTTCACCTTCGTCGACGACATCGTCGCCGGCGTGCTCGGCGCGCTGGACAACCCATCGCAGGCCGACCCGCCGCACCGTGTCTTCAACCTCGGCAACCACACGCCGGTGGAACTCGAGCGCTTCATCTCGGTGATCGAGGCGGCCGCGGGGCGCGCGGCCGAAAAGGTGTACAAGCCGATGCAGCCCGGCGACATGATCGAGACCATGGCCGACACCCACCGCGCGCACGCCGCGTTCGGCTTCGAGCCGGCCACGCCGATCGAGGCCGGCCTGCCGCAGGTGGTGGCCTGGTGCCGCGATTACTTCGGAGCGAACGCATGAACGCGCCCGAGCTGTCGGTCGTCGTCCCGGTCTTCAACGAGCAGGACAACGTCGCGCCGCTGGTCGGCGAGATCGTGGCGGCGCTGCGCGGGCGCATCCCGTTCGAGATCGTCTATGTCGATGACCACTCGCGCGACGGCACGCTGGCGGCGCTGCAGCGGCTGAAGCAGGACGTGCCCGAGCTGCGCGTGCTGCACCACGTCAGCCAGAGCGGCCAGAGCACCGCCGTGCGCACCGGCGTCAGGGCCGCGCGCGGCGCGTGGATCGCCACGCTCGACGGCGATGGCCAGAACGATCCCGCCGACATCCCGAAGCTGCTCGCGCAGCGCGATGGCGCGCCGGGCGACGTCAGGCTCTTCGCCGGCTGGCGCGTCCATCGCCAGGACACCGGCAGCAAGCGCTGGGCGTCGAAGTGGGCCAACCGCATCCGCGCGCGCATGCTGCGCGACGACACGCCCGACACCGGCTGCGGCATCAAGCTGTTCGAGCGCGCCGCGTTCCTCGACCTGCCCTACTTCGACCATATGCACCGCTACCTGCCCGCGCTGATGCAGCGCGCCGGCTGGAAGACGGTGAGCGTGCCGGTCAACCACCGCGCGCGATCGAGCGGCGTGTCGAAGTACAACAACCTCAACCGCGCCCTGGTCGGCATCAGCGACCTGCGCGGCGTGGCCTGGCTGATCCGGCGCAGCAAGCGCACCGCGGTGGAGGAAAGCTGATGGCGCCCGTGCCCGGCTTCATGGACACGCCGATCCCGTGGCTGGCGTGGACCGGCCTGCACGCGAGCCCGTGGAAGGTGATCGGCTGGGGCGGCGCGTTGATGTTCAGCGGCCGCTGGTTCGTGCAGCTGATCGCGTCCAGGCGCTACGGCAAGCCGGTGGTGCCGCGCGCGTTCTGGTACATGAGCATCCTCGGCAGCCTGATGACGCTGTCCTACTTCATCTTCGGCAAGAACGACTCGGTCGGCGTGCTGCAGAACCTGTTCCCGACCTTCACCGCCGGCTACAGCCTGTACCTCGACATCCAGCACCGCGGCTGGCGGCGGGACAAGGCGTCGCATTGAGGCGAGGGTAAAGGCCGGGTCGTTTGTAGGAGCGGCGTAAGCCGCGACCGACGGCATGGGTCGCCGCTTACCCCCGTTCCCTCATCCCGGCGCAGCCCCGTTTCTCCTGCGGCCTGTGGATAACTGCTTGCCCGGCCGCTGCCCGGCGGGCATAATGCGCGGCTCGCTGCGTCCGGCCGCCCCGTGGGGCCTGGCCGGGCGGTCCCGGAAGCACGATCCCGGGCCCGCCGCCGGCAGCGGAAACACACCCGCATCGTGCGCCACCTCGCGTGGCGGGGCCGCCCGTCTCCCTGGCCAAGGGAGCCACCACCACACCGTCGAGGTGAGTAGATGTCCCGCGAATGCCAAGTCACCGGCAAGCGCGTCGCGACCGGCAACAACGTGTCGCACGCGAACAACAAGACCCGCCGCCGCTTCCTTCCCAACCTGCACGAGCGCCGCTTCTGGGTGGCCTCCGAGAACCGTTGGGTCCGGCTGCGCGTTTCCACCGCCGCCCTGCGCACCATCGACAAGAACGGCATCGACGCCGTCCTGGCCGATCTCCGCGCCCGCGGCGAGAAGATCTGAGGAGGACTGAACGATGGCGTCCAAGCGCGACAAGATCCGGCTGATTTCGTCGGCCAACACCGGTCACTTCTACACGACCGACAAGAACAAGAAGAACACGCCGAACAAGATGGAGGTCAAGAAGTACGACCCCGTCGTCCGGAAGCACGTGATCTACAAGGAAGGCAAGATCAAGTAAGGCCTGGCCTTGCTGGTCCACGAAGGGCTCCCTCGGGGGAGCCCTTCTGCTTTCCGGGCCGGCCTTGCCGGAACCGGGCAGGCGGTGACCGGATGACTTCCTGCACGCCGGACCGCCGTCCGCGCGCGCTAAGGTGGCGCTCCCGTCCCAGCCGGACCGCCCCATGTCCCTCCAGCGCTCCACGCTCGCCCTCGCGCTGCTCGTCGCCGTCGCCGCCTGCAAGCCCGCCGCCAACACCGCGCCCGAGGCGCAGGCGCCTGCCGCCGCGCCGGCGAAGGCCGCCACCGCCGGCGTCGACCTCGCCGGCATCGACCACGCCATCCAGCCGGGCGACGACTTCGACGGCTACGCCAACGGCGCCTGGCGCGCGCAGGCCGTCATCCCGGAAGACCGCTCCAGCACCGGCGTGTTCTTCGACGTGTTCCAGAAGGCCGAGAAGCGCAACGCCGACCTCGTGCAGGGGCTGGCGAAGACGAACCCGGCCGCCGGCACCGACGCGCGCCGCGTCGCCGACTACTACGCCGCCTACATGGACCAGGCCGGCATCGAGAAGCGCGGGCTCGACCCGCTCAAGCCCGCGCTCGCGAAGATCGACGCCATCGCCAGCGGCACCGACCTCGCCCGCGTGCTCGGCGAGGGCCTGCGCGCCGACGTCGACCCGCTCAATGCCACCAACTACCAGACCGAGCACCTGTTCGGCCTGTTCGTCGCGCAGGGTCTGGAAGATCCGCAGCACAACATGGCCTACCTGCTGCAGGGCGGCCTGGGCATGCCCAACCGCGACTACTACCTGTCGACAGATCCGGCGATGGTCGCGATCCGCGACAAGTACAAGGCCTACGTCGCCGCGCTGCTGAAGCAGGCGGGCGTCGCCGACGCGGAGAAGAAGGCCGCGGGCGTCTACGCGCTGGAGGAGAAGATCGCGAAGGCGCAGGCGTCCATCGTCGAGACCGAGGACGTGCACAAGGCCAACAACCCGTGGCCGCTCGCCGACTTCGCGCAGAAGGCGCCGGGCCTCGACTGGACCGCCTACTTCCAGGCCGCCGGCCTCGCCGACCAGCAGACCATCGATGCCTGGCAGCCGGGCGCGATCGCCAAGCTGTCGGCGCTCACGAAGAACGAGCCCCTGCAGGCCTGGAAGGACTGGCTTACCTTCCACGAGATCAACGAACACGCCTCGGTGCTGCCGAAGGCCTTCGACGACCTGTCGTTCGGCTTCTACGGCACCACGCTCACCGGTACGCCGAAGCAGCGCGACCGCTGGAAGCGCGCGCTCGGCGCGACCAACGTCGCGCTCGGCGACGCGGTCGGCCAGCTCTACGTTCAGAAGTATTTCCCGGCGTCCTCGCGCGCCAAGGTCCAGCAGATGGTCAACAACCTGCTGGCCGTGTTCCCGGAGCGCATCGACAAGCTCGACTGGATGAGCCCGGAGACCAAGGCGAAGGCGAAGGCCAAGGTCGCGGCGACCAACGTCGGCGTCGGTTATCCGGACCGCTGGCGCGACTACGGCAAGCTCGACATCAAGGCCGACGACGCGTTCGGCAACCTCGATCGAGCGCGCACGTACGAGACCGAGCACCAGCTCGCCAAGCTGCACGACATCGTCGACCGCACGCGGATGCCGCGGCGAACTACGGCGCGATCGGCGCCACCATCGGCCACGAGATCAGCCACAGCTTCGACAACACCGGCGCCGAGTTCGACGCGGAAGGCAAGCTCGCCAACTGGTGGACGCCGGCCGACCTCGCGCACTTCAAGGCGGCGGGGCAGAAGCTGGTCGCGCAGTACAGCGCCTACGAGGCACTGCCCGGCCTGCACCTCAACGGTGCGCAGACGCTGGGCGAGAACATCGCCGACCTCGCCGGCCTCTCGGTCGCGCACGATGCGTACGTGAAGTCGCTCGGCGGCAAGCCCGCGCCGGTGATCAACGGCCTGACCGGTGACCAGCGCTTCTTCCTCGCCTTCGCCCAGAGCTGGCGCGAGAAGAAGCGCGACGCCGCGCTTCGCGCGCAGGTCGTCAGCGACGGTCACGCCCCGGGCCGCTTCCGCGCGCAGACCGTGCGCAACATCGACGCGTGGTACGACGCGTTCGGCGCGAAGGCGGGGGAGAAGCTCTACCTCAAGCCGGACGAGCGCGTGCGGATCTGGTAAGCGCGGCGCGACTCGTAGAGAAGAAAACGCCCGCTTCGCGCGGGCGTTTTCCTTGCCGGCGTCAGTGCGTCACGCGCTGACCAGCACCGGCGGCTTGCGGTTGCGCGCCGGCGCGTCGCCGTAGCGGCGGATGCAGTCGCGGCCGGCGTGCTTGGCGGCGTACATCGCCTCGTCGGCCAGCGCCAGCAGGCGCTCGTAGTCGTAGCCGGCCAGCGCGGTGCCGACGCAGCCGAAGCTGGCGGTCACGGTGAAGCGCTCGCCGACCGGCGTGGTGTCGATTGTCGCCAGCGCCGCGCGGCAGGCTTCGGCCACGCGTTCGGCCGAGGCGAGGTCGCGGTCGGGCACGACGATGCCGAACTCTTCGCCGCCGAGGCGGCCGAAGAGCTCGCCTTCGCGGCACACGCCGCTGCACGCGCGCGCCACCTGTTCCAGCACCCAATCGCCGCCGGCGTGGCCGTGGCGATCGTTGATGGCCTTGAAGTTGTCCAGGTCGAACACGAGCATGCCGATCGGCCTGTTGCGGGCCTGGCACTCGGCGAGCATCGCCTCCGCCTGCTGGCGCAGGTGCGCGCGGTTGCAGATGCCGGTGAGCGCGTCGGTCTGCGCGAGGTGCTGGAAGCGCTTCTGCACCCGCTTGACCTTGAAGGCCCAGTAGCCACCCGTGAGCAGCACGAGGCCGAGCAGGCCGATCAGCAGGTTCGAGACCTGCGCCGTCTTCTTCGTCACTTCCTGTTGGAGGCGCAACACCTCATTCTGCTTGCTCAGCAGCTGGATCGCCTGGTTCTTCTGCTGCAGCTCGTTTCGGCTGAGGTGGAAGGCGAATTCACGGGCCTTGATCTCGTCCAGGCGGGCCTTGTCGGCTTCGGCGTAGGCGCGGTACTCGGCGAGCGCGCCCGGGAGATTGCCCCGGCGCAACGCGACTTCGTAGAGCACCTTGTGCGCGGTGACGAGGGGCAGCGAGTAGGCGTCATTGCCGCCCCCCTGCAGCGCGCCGCGGGCATCCTCATCGGCGGCTGCAAGGTCACCGGCGACCAGATGGTATTCGGCCAGCAACCCGCGGATCTCGCCGATCAGGCGCGGGTAGCGCGACGCCTCGACCTCGGCCAGGTGCGCTTCCAGGAGCTGGATCGCCTTGGCGGTCTGGCCCTTGGCGGCCCAATGCCGGGCCAGATAGCCACGCAGAAGGCTGGACATGATCACCTCGTGCTGCGCGTCGCAGTCGGCGATCCCGTTGTTGATTTCCGAGTCGTCAAGTTCCGCGCCAAGGCCGTACAGCGCCTCGATGCGGATTTCCTTGGTGAAACAGCGGTTGCGCGGCGCCGGATCCTGCGCAAGGACCTGGTCGGCGTAGTGCTGGCCCAGTGCGTACTGGCCGTACTGGTTGTAAAGCATCGCCGCCACGCCGTAGCCCGTCTGGCGCAATTCGGCATCCTGGATGCGGTCCTTCACCGCCAGGGCGGTTTCCAGGTGGCTGAGGCCCAGCGAGAAGTCGCGGGTGATCGCCGCCGTGTTGGCGATCAGCAGATCGGAACGAAACTTCAGCGCGACGTCCTGCGTCTCGTTGTTGACGGCGAGCGCCTGCTGGATCGCCAGGTCGTAGCGGCCCTTCATCGCAGCCTGGTACGCCCGCAGCAGCTGGTACTCCCAGTGTTGGGGCTGCGAGGCGCCGGCCTGCAGCGAATCCAGCCGGTCCAGGGTCGCGCCGAATGCGGTCGGGTCGGTGCTTCGTGCCGACTCGGCCTGCTTCAGCAGGCCTTCGATGTCCGCTGCGTGCGCCGGCGCGCACAGACAGGTCGCCAGTGCCAGTCCAAGCAGGATGCGCTTCATCGCCATGTCTCCATGCTTCCTTCCTTGCGCGCGCTGCATGCGTCGCGGAGTTGCGGGTCAGGCCGCGCGCGAGGCGGGCTTCTGGTCGGGCGTTTCGCCACCTTCCTGCGGCTCGTCTTCTTCCGGCTCTTCGTTGTCTGCCGGGAAGATCGCGCAAAACACGGCGCCGCGGCCGCCGAGCTCGCGCGCCAGCGCCTGCACGTCTCGGGCGAGCAATGCGGTGCGGGCGGCGTCCGGGAGATCCGCGGCGGCGATCGCTGCGACGAACTCTTCCTGCGACAGCGGACTGGCGTTGCTGGCGAGGCTTTCGAGAAAAGCAACGACGTTCGACATCTTCGACTCCTGCTGTCCGGGAATGTTGGGTAGTACGGGATCAGGCGGGCTCCACGGCCGCTTCTTTGGCGACGCCTGCCGCCTCAAGCGCCGCGATACGCGCCAGCATCGCCTCGTCGCGTTGCAGCGCCACGCAGGGCGGGACGACCAAGGTCGAATGCATGTGCAGCGGCGTCGTGGCGAGGTCGCGCAGCGCGACGGTGTCCATGCGCGGCGCCGCGATCGGCAGGGTCGCGGCTTCGTAGACGGTGACCGGGTGGTCGGCTGGATAGGTTTCGAGGAGACGGTCGACCAGCAACTGGCGGTGCGCGACGCTGGTCGCGAAACGGCGGTAGGTGCGGTCGCCGGCGATGCCGACCTGCCACAGCACCAGGTACGCGGACGGGTCGAGCACGCGGCGGTAGAACAGCAGCTGGCTCGCCTCGTAGTGCTGGCAGCCGACGCGGCCGGGGTCGATGCCGAGGTCGGCGTACAGGCAGTCCTCGGCGGACACGCCGGGCTCCATGTGCGCGGCGAAGCCTTCGGCGCGCGCCTGCGCGATGGCATCGTGCGGCGCCTTGGCGAACACGCCGGGATGACCGTAGAACGCGCCGCACACGCGGCGGCCGACGCGCACTTCGGCGAGCATCGCCTCGACCATCTCGCGGTAGGTCTGGTGGCGCGACTTGCCCTCGGCGTAGCAGGGCTGGAGGCTGCGCACGTCGGGATGCAGCTGCTGCACCCACAGCTCGACGATCGGATCGGAGACGGCGACGAAGACCACGTCGGCCTGGGCGATGGCGTTGCGCGCGCGCGGGCCGAGGTGGGCGCCGAGCAGCATGCCCAGGCCCACGCAGACGAGGCTTCCCGGCGATCCCGTCGCGGTGGATTCCACGCGCCCGCTCCCCCTGCCGCAGGAGCGGAACATAGCACGCGGTCACACTGTCGGCGCCCTCAGCCGGCCGCCTTCCATCGGCTGCGCGGCAGTTCCCAGCGGGCCTGGTCCGGCGGGGTCCGTCCGGGGACGCGCAGCAGGCCGAGCGGGGCGAACATCCGGTCGACCAGGCGGGCCTGCGCATCGTCGGGGCGCTCACCGTAGACCAGCGCGAGGGCCATGTCGTCGAACGCGTGCGCGAGCACCGCGACCAGCGCCTCGCGGGCGATGCCCTGGCCCCAGCGCAACTGCCGCAGCATCACACCGATCTCCGCGCGGTCGCCGGTGCGCCGCAGCGCCGCGATGCCGAGGCCGCCTTCGTGCACCTCGCCGTCGATCCGCCAGGCGCGATGCCCCGGACGCGCCGCCCGGTTGTGGCGGCAGGTCGCCGCGAACGCGCGCGCGGCCGCGTCGGCGGACAGCGGCGCGGCGACGCAGGCCATCACGGCGGGATCGGTGTAGAGGTGCGTGTACAGCGCGGCGTCACCCGCGTCGCCCTCGTCCAGCAGCCGCAACGTGAGGCGCTGCGTCGCCAGTCCGCTCACGGCAGCGGCTGGGCGGTGGCGATGCGCAGCACGCCACCGTTCGCCGCGGCGCGGTCGAACACGACGAAATGCCCGGCCAGCAGCGGCAGCCCGAGGATCGTCTGCTTCGGGAAATGCGGCAGCTGCGCGGCGAGCAGGAAGCAGGCCTGGCCCGCACGCAGCGCGTTGCGCTGCCAGTAGTGCGCGGGCGGGCAGGTGAGCCGCGTCTCGCCGCCCTCCGGCGTGCGCAGGACGAAGTGCAGGTCCGGCCAGGCGAACGCGTCGACATCGGCGTTCGGCACACCCTGCTGGTGTTGCGCGAAGTTCTGGCCGAAGCGTTCGACCAGCGCCGGCATGCGCGCATCGCAGGCGGCGAAGGCAGCGAGCACCGCCTGGTGCAGCGAGGCTTCGAGGATCAGGAAGCTGCTGCCGCTGTCGACGAAGGCGTTGCTGCCGCCGCGCGCCACGTCGGCCGCATCGAGCGGCGGCGCGGCGATGCGCGGGCCGTCGCCGACCTGCAGGGCGACGAGCTCGACGTTGTAGTAGAGGTCGTGCACGAGCTGCACGTCGCGCACGTCGCCGCGGTGCAGGTCGTCGGCGTGCACGTCATGGGTGTCCCCACCGAGGATCAGCAGGCCCTGGTTGAGCGGATCGGCGGCGAGCGCCGCATCGTTCGCGCCGTCATTGGTCACATGCACCAGCGCGCGCCGCACCAGCAGCGCGAAGCGGTTGGCGACGCCGTGCGCGTCGGCCAGCGCGCTGAACAGCGGCGTGAGGCGCACGCGCGGTTGCGCCCGTAGCAGGGTGTCGAACGACGCGAGGTCGGCGCTTTCCCGCATGAACGGCCACGGCCAGGTCAGCGGAGGCGCGACGCCATGCTCGCCGAGGTAGCCGGCGACGTCGTGCGCGGTGTCGAGCGGCGCATAGGCGAGGCCGAGCAGGCCGTCCGCGTCGCGCAGGTCGGTCGCGCTCGCCGCGATCACCGACAGCTGCGCGCCCGCCAGCGTGACGCGGCCGTGCGCACCGTCGAAATGCACGTCGGCGAGCACCACCGGGCCGGCCCAGGCGCCCGCGCCGTAGCGCACCTGCTGCGCCCACGCGGTGGCGGCGTGGCCGGCATCCTGCGCGGGATCGTAGGCGCGCGGCAGCACGGCCAGCGTGCTGCTGCCGGTGTCGAGCGCGAGGCGCGCGGGGCGCGCGTCGCGGCCGAACGAGAGGGTGACGG
>JABFWF010000164.1 GCA_013362405.1 Lysobacter sp.
GAAATGTTCGTCCACGTGGTCGGCGGCGTGCTGGTCGATGCGATGGATGCTCATGCGGCGACTCCCATCCGCGGCGCCAGCACCTCGCGCAAACGCTGGCGGCTGCGGAACAGATGGCTCTTGATCGTGCCCTCGGCGAGCCCGGTGATGCGTGAAATCTCGGCGATCGGCACGTCGTCGAGGTGGTACAGGGTCAGCACGGTGCGCTGCACCGGCGGAAGGCGCTCGATGGCCGCGTGCAGGTCGCGTGCGAGCTGCGCGTCGCCGACCGCGCCCTCGAGGTCGAAGTCGTCGCCGACGCGCTCGAGCAGCGGCGTGCCGTCCTCGTCTTCCCCCTCGACCAGCGGCAAGCGCCTGCGCTCCAGGTGGCGCTTGGCCATCGAGTAGGCGACCTGGCCGATCCACGACTTCAGCGGCGCGTCGAAGCGGTACTGGTGCAGGCAGCGGTGCACGCGCAGGAAGGCCTCCTGGCACAGCTCGCGGGTGTCCTCGGGATGGCGGACCATGCGCTGGATGATGTGCCAGACCAGGCCCTGGTACTCGCGCACGAGGCGTTCGAAGGCGCCGGGCGTGTTGGCCAGCACGGCGGTCACCAGGGCGCGATCGTCGGTCATGCAGGTGTGGATACGCCGGGCGGGTGGCCGGTTGCAAGGCTGTCCGGACGCGCGACTGCAACCGACGGCGGTGGGGCCGTATCCCTTGCCCCGACGGCAACATCCACCCGACAGGAGACCCACCATGCACTTCGGCGAACTCATCCCGATCGTACTGTTCATCTGCATCGCCTGGACCATCAAGGCCGTGGTGGACGCCCGCCTGCGCGCACGCATCATCGACAGCAACGGCTCGCAGGAGCTGGTCCGCTCGATGATCGAGGGCGACGAGGTCCGCCGCCGCCATGAGTCCCTGCGGCGCGGCATCATCCTGCTCGCGCTCGGCATCGGCTTTGCCGCCGTCAACGCCAACGGCGGCTTCGACGAATTCACCCCGATGTCGCTGGCGATCCTGCTGGGCGCGACCGGCCTCGGCAACCTCGCCTACTACCTGCTGGCCCGCAAGGTGGCGTAAGCGACACAGGCGGCGGGCTCGCCATCCGCGAGTCCCGCCAAGCGATGCCCTTGCAGGAGCGACGAACGTCGCGGCCGTCCCGCGCCAGGTCGCGACTCACGTCGCCCCTGCCGATGCCTCAGCCGGCAGCCACCCGCTCCAGTCCGCGCGCCGCCTCGCCCGACAGCACCTCGTGCACCGGCGCGGCCTGGCCGATCAGGTAGCCCTGCGCGTGGCGGACGCCGAGCCGGCCAAGCGCTTCCAGCTGTTCGCGCGTCTCCACGCCTTCCACGATCACCTGCGCGCCGATGCCGTGCGCCATCGCGACGATGGCTTCCACGATCGCCATCGCGCGCGGGCCGTCGAACATCTGCCGGCAGAACGCCTGGTCGACCTTGACGAACTCGAAGTCGAGCTTGTGCAGGTGGGTGAGGTTGGAATAGCCGGTGCCGAAGTCGTCCAGCGCGAACGGGATGCCGTGCTCGCGGCAATGGCGCATCACCGCCGCCACCGGCGCGTAGTCGAGCATGCGGCTTTCGGTGACCTCGAGCTTGAGCGCGCCTTCCGGCAGGCCCGCGCGTTGCACGCGCTGCACGACCTGCCGCGCCATGCCCGGCTCGACCAGCTGGCGCGCCGAAAGGTTCACCGCGATCGACGGCAGCGGCGACACCCCCTGGTCGCGTAGCGCGACGAGCACTTCGACCACGCGGTCGAGCACGTACTCGCCGACCGGCACGATCAGCGAGGTTTCCTCGGCGAGTTTGATGAATTCGGCCGGCGACACCGGCCCGCGCCCCGGCAGCTGCCAGCGCACCAGCGCCTCGTAGCTGCGCACCGCGTGCGCGTGCATGTCGTGGATCGGCTGGTAGCGCACTTCCAGCGTGCCGCTGTCGAGCGCCTCGCGCAGCTGCGACTCCAGGCGGATCTTGCCGATGCCGCTGCGCTCCTCCGGGTCGTCGATCGCGACGTCCTCGGCCGGCAACGCCGCGTCCTCCGGCAGGGCGGCCATCAGCGCGCGCATGCGCCGGCGCAGGCTGTCGACCAGGGTGCGCACGATCGGGTCGCTGCCCTCCAGGCGTTCGAGGAACTGGTCGTGCTCGACCGCCAGCAGCACGGTGTCGACGCGGGCGGTGGCGGTGGCGCTGCGCGGCGCCCCGTCGAGCATGCTGAGTTCGCCGATGAGCTCGCCCGGGCCGAGCACGCCGTGCTGGATGGTGCGCCGGCCCTGTACCGACGCGAGCTCGATCGCTCCCTGCTCGATCAGCCACGCACAGTCGGACGGCTCTCCCTGCCGGTACAGCACTTCCCCCGCGAACAGATCGCGCCGGATGCCCATCGTGTTGCCCCCTTGTCTGCGTTGCGCCGGCGCCCCGCGCCGCCACGGATACAACGCGCGCCGGCACCGTTGCCGGTCAGGCCTTGTAGCCGGTGTGGATGGCGACGATGCCGGCGTTGAGGTTGCGGTAGCCACAGCGCGCGAAGCCGGCCGCTTCCATCATCGCCTTCAGCGCATCCTGCGGCGGGTGCTTGCGGATCGATTCGGCGAGGTACTGGTAGCTGCCGGCATCGTGCGCGAACAGGCGACCGAGCCGCGGCAATACCTGGAAGGAGTGGAAGTCGTACAGCGGCCTGAACCAGTCGGCGGTGACCTGCGAGAACTCGAGGATGCGCGCCTGCCCGCCCACCTTGAGCACGCGCCGCATCTCGCGCAGCGCGGCGTCCTTGTCGGTGACGTTGCGCAGGCCGAAGGCGATGGTGACGAGGTCGAAGCTGGCGTCGGGGAACGGCAGCGTCTCCGCGTTGCACTGCACGTACTCGAGCCCGCGCACCAGGCCGCGGTCGGTCAGGCGGTCGCGGCCGACGCGCAGCATCGCCCCGTTGATGTCGCCGAGCACCACTTCGCCCGCGTCGCCGACGCGCTCGCGCAGCAGCGCGGCGATATCGCCGGTACCGCCGGCGAGGTCGAGCACGCGGTCGCCCTTCGCCACCCTGGCCGTGCCGACGAAATAGCGCTTCCAGACCCGGTGCACGCCCAGCGACATCAGGTCGTTCATCAGGTCGTACTTGCCCGCGACGGAGGAAAACACTTCGCCGACGAGCTTCTGCTTGTCGCCGGCGGGCACCTCGCGGTAGCCGAAATGGGTGGTGTTGGGTTCCGATGCGTTCATGACCGGATTATCGCACCGCCTTCACCGGCCGCCCGCGCGGAGCGCCTGCGTTGGCTCCGGTACGGGTCAGTGCCGGCCCGCGTTCAGGAGATACGACGATGACTGCCCGCACGCTCCTCCTTCCCCTCGCCCTGTTGCCGCTGGCGTTGCTGGCCGCACCGGCCGATCAATCCGCCGGGGCGATGGCCTCGCAGCACGCGATGGCCGATGCCGACCAGGTGAAATGGGGCCCCGGTCCCGCGGGCCTGCCCGCGGGCGCCCAGGCCGCCGTGCTCTCCGGCCATCCCGGCAAGGCGGGTCCCTTCACCATCCGCCTCAAGGCGCCGCCGGGGTACAGGATCGGCCGGCATTGGCATCCGACCGACGAACTCGTCACCGTGCTCCAGGGCGACTTCCACCTCGACATGGGCAGCGGTAGCGGCGCCCATTCGCACGACTTCAGCAGCGGCGGCTACGCGCTGCTGCCGGCGAAGATGCAGCACGCCGCGTCCACCCGCGGCGGCGCGGTCGTGCAGGTGAGCGGGATGGGCCCGTTCGAGATCCACTACGTCGACCCGAAGGACGATCCGCGGACCGGCAAGGCGAAGTGATGCGCCGACGCGCGCGTCCCGTGACGGCGCGCGCACGCCGCATGTAGCACAACACGGGCGTCTTCCCGGAGGAGCGCCCGTGACCGCACCCGAACCGCCGTCGCAGGTCCAGCACGGGCGGCGCCAGGCACGATTGCCGCTGACCCGGCAGGTCGAGTATCTGCTCGAGGAATGCCGGATGGTGCTGCCCGGCATCCAGGCCTTGTTCGGCTTCCAGCTGATCGCGGTGTTCAGCGAGCGCTTCGCCGAGCAACTGAGCCGGAGCGAGCAGCGCCTGCACCTCCTCGCGATCGGCCTGGTGGCGATCGCGATCGCGCTGATCTTGACCCCCGCGGCCTATCACCGGCAGAGTGACCCGACGCGGGTCACCAAGGGTTTGGTCCGCATCTCCACGCGACTGCTGCTCGCCAGCCTGTGGCCGCTGGCGCTGGCGATCTGCCTGGACTTCTACCTGGTCGGGCGGATCCTGGTCGGAACGGGACCAATGCGGTGGCTGGCCTCGCTGCTGTTCGCGGCGTTCCTGCTGCTGTGGTTCGTGTTGCCGCGCGTCGCCAGGCTGCGTCGCGCGCGCGACGAGCCCGGCTAGCGGGAACGCTGCTACAGGATGTAGCGCGACAGGTCCGGATCCTGCAGCAATTCGCCCAGGTGCGCGTCGACGTAGGCGCGGTCGATGGTGACCGCCTGGCCGCCGCGGTCGGGCGCCTCGAAGCTGAGCGTGTCGAGCAGGCGCTCGAGCACGGTGTGCAGGCGGCGCGCGCCGATGTTCTCCTGGCGCTCGTTGACCTGCGCGGCGATGTCGGCGATGCGCTCGACCGCGTCCGCGGCGAAGCCCAGCGTCACCCCCTCGGTCTTCAGCAGCTCGACGTACTGCGTGGTCAGCGCCGCGCGCGGCTCGGTGAGGATGCGCACGAAGTCGTCCTTGCTCAACGCCGAGAGTTCCACCCGGATCGGGAAGCGGCCCTGCATTTCCGGGATCAGGTCGCTCGGCTTGGCGAGATGGAACGCACCCGAGGCAATGAACAGGATGTGGTCGGTCTTCACTGGCCCGTACTTGGTGCTGACCGTCGAGCCTTCCACCAGCGGCAGCAGGTCGCGCTGCACGCCCTCGCGCGAGACGTCGGCGCCGTAGCCCTCCGCGCGCTTGGCGACCTTGTCGATCTCGTCGATGAACACGATGCCATGCTGCTCGCAGGCGGCGATCGCCGCGTCGCGCACGTCCTCCTCGTTGACCAGCTTGCCGGCCTCGTCCTCGATCAGCAGCGGGCGCGCGCTTGCGATGGTCATGCGCTTGCGGTGGGTCTTGTTGCCGGCCACCTGCGAGAACATCTGCTTGAGCTGCTGGCCCATTTCCTCCATGCCGGGCGGCGCCATGATGTCGACACCGACGTTCATGGCGACGTCCAGCTCGATCTCGCGTTCGTCCAGCGCGCCGCCGCGCAGCTGGCGGCGCAGCTTGGCGCGGGTCTCGTTGTCTTCCGGCGCGGGCTCCTCGGGTCGCTCCTCGGCGCTGAACCCGAACACCGTCGCCGGCGTCCTGCGTGGCAGCAGCGCGTCGAGGATGCGCTCTTCGGCACGCTCCTCGGCCTGCGTGTTGACGCGCGCCTTGGCCTGCGCGCGGTACATCTTGACCGCGGTGTCGGCCAGGTCGCGCACGATCTGCTCGACGTCCTTGCCGACGTAGCCGACCTCGGTGAAGCGCGTGGCTTCCACCTTCACGAACGGCGCGTTGGCGAGCGTGGCCAGGCGCCGCGCGATTTCGGTCTTGCCGACGCCGGTCGGGCCGATCATCAGGATGTTCTTCGGCATCACTTCATCGCGAAGCCCGGTGTCGAGCTGCATGCGCCGCCAGCGGTTGCGCAGTGCGATCGCGACCGCGCGCTTGGCCGATTGCTGGCCGACGATGTGGCGGTCGAGCTCCTGCACGATTTCGCGCGGCGTCATGGTGGCGGAGGTGTTGTCGATGCGGTTCATGTGTGGCTGTCTGTAGAGCGGCTTGCAGCCGCGAGCGGTCCTGTTGCTGCTGCAGGAGCGGCGCCGGCCACGAACCGTCACGCCACGGTCGCGGCTCGTGCCGCCCCTGCAGGGGAGTGTCAGAGTTCCTCGACGACGATGTTGCGGTTGGTGTAGATGCACACGTCGCCGGCGATCTTCAGCGCCTCCTCGACCACGCTGCGCGCATCCAGCTGCGTGTGGCCGACCAGGGCGCGTGCCGCCGACAGCGCATAGGGGCCGCCCGATCCGATCGCGATGATGCCGTCCTCGGGCTCGATCACGTCCCCGGTGCCGCCGATGATCAGCGACGTTTCCTTGTCGGCCACCGCCAGCAGCGCCTCGAGCTTGCCGAGCCGCCGTTCGGTGCGCCAATCCTTGGCCAATTCGACCGCGGCGCGGGTGAGCTGGCCGTGTTTTTCCAGCTTCGATTCGAACAGCTCGAACAGGGTGAACGCGTCGGCCGCCGCGCCGGCGAAGCCCGCCAGCACCTGGCCCTCGCGCCCCAGCCGGCGCACCTTGCGTGCGTTGGCCTTCATCACCGTGTTGCCGAGGGTGACCTGGCCGTCGCCACCGACCGCGACGCGGCCCTCGCGACGCACCGACACGATGGTGGTGGCGTGGAAGACGTGGGGATTGCGGCTTGGGTCCATGCGGCCTCCGGGGCTGAATCCCGGAGGTGGGGCCGCGCGGGCGCGGGTTCAAGCGGCCGCTCGATCCGCTGTGTTCACCGCGGCGGGACGTCCTGCGTTTCGGACTCGCTGCAGGTCGGATCGACGTCGTAGCCGAGATAGACGTAGGCATGCCACAGCCTGCGCCCATGCAGTGGGCGGCCGGACCACGCGGTGAGGTGCACGCCTTCCATGCTCGTGCACTGGCGGATGCTGGCGCGAGGCGTGCCACCGAAGTCGGCGACGCCGAACCAGCCGTCGTCGGCGACCGCGTGATCGACGTGCAACGCATAGAACGGGCCAGGGAGGTCGCCCCCCGCGAGTGCGTGGCAGGCCTGCGGCAGGCGCGAGGTGACGATGGCCGTGCGCGCCGCCCCGGTATCGGGCAACGCGAGGGTGATGCGGACCGGCAGCTTCGGCAGCGTCCGTGCGGTCGACACGCAGGCCACGCCGGCATCGCCGCCGGCGACCGCGAAGCGCCCGGTGGCATTCGCGTTGGCCGACGACAGCAGCAGGACCACGGCAAGCATGCGCATCACTTCACCGCCTTGCGCTTCGCCCGCGGGTGCGCCGCGTCGTACACCTTCGCCAGGTGCTGGAAATCCAGGTGCGTGTAGATCTGGGTGGTGGCGATGTCCGCGTGGCCGAGCAGCTCCTGCACGCCGAGCAGGTCGCCGGAGGATTCGAGCACGTGGCTGGCGAAGGAAT
>JABFWF010000101.1 GCA_013362405.1 Lysobacter sp.
GATGTTGCGCAGGATGACGTTCGGCGTGTGCGTGCCGTAGTAGCCCTGGCCGATGAAGCTGCGGAACACCCGGTTCTTCGACGCGATCGCGCGGATCTTCGCGAGCGCGTCCACCTCGGTCATCGGCGACGGAAGCGCGAGCGGCGCGGGCGACTTGATCCTGCCCGGCACGATGGCGTCGGTCAGCGCATCCAGCGAGTCGTAGCCGAGCGCGTCCAGCATGTGCCGGACCTCGGCGTCGTTGGGGCCGATGTGGCGCTGCAGGAACGCATCGTGGTCCTCGAGGTCGCGGAGGACGGGCGCGCGGGAAGGCTGGGACTGGCTCATGGATGGCGTCTCGTGGCGGCGTGGCCGCTGCTTGTGGAAGCGAGGCGCCCCTCTGTCCTTTTGCCTGAGAGTTTGGAAGCGCGGGAAAGGGGGAGGGTGGTCCCCGCGCTTCTTGCCCCTTCGGCGCCGGCGCTGGCCATCAGGGTGGCCGACCGGTCTCTCCAGAGTGTGTGCAACCGGCGGTGTGTGGGCCTGAGCGATTCCGGGCGTTTGCGCCTTCGGCAGCGGGTCGTGCCCGCTTCTCCCACCGGGTGCTGCGGGCGGGATTATAGCCCGGGAGGCGGTGCTGGCGGCCGTGCGGGCGGCCGGCAGATGAACGCCACCGCGCCGCTTACCATGGGCGCCCCCGCGCGAGTCCCGTCCATGTCCCGGCCCCCGTTCGAACTGCAGCGGATCGATCATGTCGTGCTGCGCGTGCGCGACGCGGCCGCGATGCAGGCCTTCTACTGCGACGTGCTCGGTTGCCGCGAGGAACGGCGGCAGGACGACATCGGCCTCGTCCAGCTGCGCGCCGGCGATTCGCTGATCGATCTCGTCGATGTCGCGGGCAAGCTCGGCCGCATGGGCGGCGGCGCCCCCGGAGAGGAGGGCCGCAACATGGACCACCTGTGCCTGCGGGTCGGGCCGTTCGACCGCGACGCGATCGTCGCGCACCTGCACGCGCATGGCGCGCGCATCGGCGAATTCGGCTCGCGCTACGGCGCGGAAGGCGAAGGGCCGTCGCAGTATCTGTTCGATCCGGAAGGCAACCTCGTGGAGCTGAAGGGGCCGCCGGCGCCCCTGTAGAAGCGGCTTGTAGCCGCGAGCTTTTTCCGGTGCTTCATCGTGGGAGCGACGTTGGTCGCGACTGACGTCGCTTCTACAAAAAAACAGGAATCCGCGGCCAGGCCGCTCCACGACAAGCAGATCGATGACCGCCACGCCCGCCCGTTCCCCACGCCGTCTCGCGCCGCTGCTCGGCGCGCTGGCGATGTTCGGGCCGTTCTCGATCGACACGATCTTCCCGGCCTTCCCGGAGATCGGCTCCCAGCTGCACGCGAACACCCTCGCGATGCAGCAGACGATCAGCGCCTACCTGATCGCCTATGCGCTGATGAGCGTGGTGCACGGGCCGCTGTCGGATGCGGTGGGGCGCAAGCGGGTGATCCTCGGTGGCCTGGCCGTGTTCACGCTCGCGTCGGTCGGTTGCGCTTTGTCGCGCGACCTGCCGACGCTGCTCGCGTTCCGCGTCGTGCAGGGGTTGTCCGCGGGCGTCGGCCTGATCGTCGGCCGCGCGGTGATCCGCGACGTGCTGCACGGCCACGACGCGCAGCGGCTGATGAGCCAGGTGTCGATGATCTTCGGCATCGCGCCCGCGATCGCGCCGGTGATCGGCGGCTGGATCCTCGGCTGGAGCCGCTGGCCGACCATCTTTTGGTTCCTGGTCGCGTTCTCGGCGCTGCTGTGGGTCGCCACGTGGCTCGCGCTGCCGGAAACGCACCCGCCAGCCGCGCGGCTCAAGGCGCATCCGCGCGTGCTGCTGCGCGATTACCTCGCGATCCTCGCCAATCCGCGCTTCCAGCGGCTGGCGGCGGCGGGCACCTTCAACTTCGGCGCGCTGTTCGTCTACATCGCCTCGGCGCCGGCGTTCGTGCTGGAGCTGCTGCGCCTGCATGGTCGGCACCTGCGCCAGAACGAATTCGCGTGGTTCTTCGTGCCGATGATCGGCGGGATGATGCTCGGCGCGTTCGTGTCCGGGCGATCGGCAGGAAAGATCACCGGCCAGCGGCTCGCGCAGATGGGTTTCGCCTGCTGCGGCGGCGCGGCGGTGCTCAACATCGCCTACAACCTGTTCGTGTCCGAGCCGCAAGTGCCGTGGGCGGTGCTGCCGATCAGCCTGAACGCGTTTGGCGTGGCGCTGGTGTTCCCGATCCTCACCCTCGCCATCCTCGACATGTATCCGCGCCAGCGCGGCAGCGCCTCCTCGCTGCAGGCGTTCGGCAGCCTGGTGTCGAATGCGCTGATCGCCGGCGTGCTGTCGCCGCTGATCAGCGGCAAGCCGATGCACCTCGCGATTGCCGCCATGGCGTTTTCGTTGGTGGCCTGGGGCTTCTGGCGCTGGGAATTGCATGCCGGCAGGCGCGTGCCGGCGCCAGTGGCGGACGCGGCGGCGCTGGAACCGACCGACCGGATGTAGCGCTGTTTTCCTACGGGGCGGTGTCAGCGGCGACGGCGGTTCCACCAATAGACCGGCAATCCCGCCAGCACCAGCGCGCCGCCCCAGAGCAGCGATTCCACCCCGGTGCCGACCAGCGCGTACAGGCCGTAGGCGAGCGCGAGCGCCGACACGATGCGATGGCCCGCCGGTCCGCGCAGCAGCCACGCGGCGCTGCCGACGACGTAGGGCAGCAGCGTCGCCGCGGTCGACAGCAGGATCGAGAAGGTGAACAACTGCACCAGGGAGTGGCTGTAGTTGGCGAAGACCAGCAGCGTTGCGAGGGCGCTGCTCGCCAGCACGCCGAACGCCGGCGTACCGCGCGCGTCGAGGCGCGCGAAGCGTGCCGGCAGCAGGCCGTCGCCCGCCGCGGCGAGCGGCACCTGGCCCGACAGCAGCACCCAGCCGTTGAGCGCGCCGAAGGTGGAGATCGCCGCGACGACGGCGAGCGCGATGCCTGCGCCCGGGCCCCACAGCGCGCGTGCGGCGTCGGCCATCGGTGCCTGCGAGTTCGCCAGCGTCACGCCCGGCAGCAGGCCGAGCACGGCGGTGCAGGCGAGGATGGTGGCGATGCCGGCCAGCAGCGTGCCGAGCATGGTCGCGCGCGGCACGGTGCGTCCGGCATCGGCGATCGAGCCGGCAGGGACCGTGGCGGCCTCGAGCCCGAGGAACGCCCACAGCGTCAGCGCCACCGTCGCCTGCGTGACCTGCGGCAGCGGCGCGCCGCTGCGGTTGAAGGGCGTGTAGTGCTGCACGTCGGTGAACCAGAGCGCGATGCCGCCGAACAGCAGCAGCGGCACGAATTTCAGCACCGTCGTCAGCAGCTGCACGCGCCCGGCTTCGCGCACGCCGGCGAGGTTGACCGCGCTGCACGTCCACAGGGCGCCGAGCGCGCAGGCGGCCGCGCGCGCGGGCGTCGCGGTGAGCGCGGGGAACACCGCGCCGATGCTGCCGGCGAAGGCGACCGCGATCGCCGCATTCGCGCACCAGATCGACACCCAGTAGCTCCACGCGACGACGAAGCCGGGCAGTTCGCCGAACACGTTGCGCGCGTACACGTATGGGCCGCCGGTCTGCGGCCAGCGCGCGGCCATGCGCGCGAAGGTCAGGGCCAGCAGCAACGCGCCGCACAACGTCACGCCCCAGCCGAGCAGGCTGGCCGCACCATACGGCGCGAGCGAGGCCGGCAGCAGGAACACGCCGCTGCCGATCATGTTGCCGACCACCAGCGCGGTCGCCGACCACAGGCCGAGCGGGCGC
The DNA here is from genome assembly GCA_013362405.1 of Lysobacter sp. GTDB lineage: Bacteria > Pseudomonadota > Gammaproteobacteria > Xanthomonadales > Xanthomonadaceae > JABFWF01. The sequence continues at coordinate 3,782 of JABFWF010000101.1, forward strand.
AATGCGCTTTGGATGCCCGGCTTCGACGCGCCCGTCGCGGCTCCGGCCGTCGTTTCCCCGATGGTCACCGGTTCGTCTCCCGACCCATGGCCGCCACCACGGAATCCTTCAATGCGATGCGCTCAACGTCGCGGGCGTCCACAGCTGGCGCCAACGCGCCCGCTTCTCGTCCGGCGACAATTGCTGCGGCGAAACGCGCGTTTCCTCTCCCAGCGAGATGCCCTCCAGGCAACGCGCGTTCACCGCGCCGCGCAGCGGGACCGCGTCGTCGACCACCGCCGCCAGCACGCCGCAGTCGCCGCACAGGAGGAAGCGCGCACTGCCACTGCCCTGGCGGTATTCGCGCAGCACCGCGGAGGCATCGATCGCCAGCGTGCCATTGGGGTCCGAGAGCCAGGCGGCGCCATGCTTCGTGCAGAAGGCGCAATCGCAGGTGCGCGGGTGCAGCGCGCCGGCGGCTTGCGTGGCGGAGAACGACACCGTGAGCTTTCCGCAATGGCAGCCGCCGCGCAGCGCCACCGCGTCGTCGGTCACGCCAGCGTCTCGCGGTACGCGGCGCGCAGCAGCTCGTGGAAGTGCAGCACGGCGGTCTCTCGCAGCGGATTCAACCGGCCTGGTTCGTACGAGCCGGAGGTGAGCCCGCGCTGCACGTCCTCGCAGATGCCGAGGTCCTCGTGCTGCACTTCGTCGCTGAAGGAAAGGTCGGCCTCGCGGCGCGCGTGGCCTTCGTCGCTTTCGTCGATCGGGTAGTAGAAGTCGAACTCGACCCGGCAGCGGTCCATGCCCAGCGGCACGATGCGGTTGGTCTGCAGGCGGCCGGGGAGGATGTTCAGCATCGTGTTCGGCCACAGCCAGTAATACAGCGCGTCACCGTTGCCGTACAGCGTGCTGTCGCTTTCCAGCGGGCTCCACTGCAGCGAGTGCCAGGCCTCCACCTCGGTGATGTAGCTGCGGTAGTCGAGCAGGCGGTTGAGGCCCGGATGCACGTGCGGGACGTGGTAGCCCTCAAGGTAGTTGTCGACGTACACCTTCCAGTTGCAGGCGACGTCGTAGCCGACGCGGTGGTGGTGGCCGTATTGCGCGAGGCCGCGGTCGGATCCGAGGCGGGCGTCGATGCCGGCGACGAAGGCCTCGAAGTCGGGTGCGTGCGCCGGATCCACCGCCGCGAACACCAGCCCCTGCCACAACTTCACCGCGAGCTGCGGCAGGCGCACGTCGGCGACGTCGAAGCATTCGGCCCCGCCCATCTCGGGCGCCGAGCGCAGCTGGCCCTCCAGCGTGTACGTCCAGCCGTGGTAGCGGCAGCGCAGGGCCTTCGCACCGAGGCCGTCGCACTGCGCGATGGGGCCGGCGCGATGGCGGCAGACGTTGTGGAACACGCGGATCGTTCCATCCGCTCCGCGCACGGCCAGCACCGGCAGGCCGGCGAGTTCGGCGACGACGTGGTCGCCGGCGTTGCGCAGCTGGCATTCGTGCGCCACGAGTTGCCATGCGCGGTCGAAGACGGCGCGACGGTCGAGCGCGGCCATCGCCGGATCGGCGTAGAAGCGCGCGGCGAGCGCGCGGGCCTGTGCGGGGGGCTGCGGAGCGAGGTCGGTGGGGTTGTCCATGGCCCGAGTATGCGCGGGCCGCCGGCCGGCAAGGAAGCGGCGTCATCCGGTTGCCGACGGACGGAGCGCGGGCCGCGCATCCATCACGCTGCGGCGCGTGCGATCACCTCATCCGGCCGACCAGCACCAGTGCCACGGTTCATACACGATGCCGTGCGGGTTGTCGCGCGGATAGCTCATCGCGAAGCCGAAACCCGCCGCGCCGTCGCCCAGCCAATCGAATGCGGGCGTGCGTTCGAAGGATTCCTCGGCGGGCGGTTCGCCGGGCGTGCCGATGTCGAGTGCGCACCCGGAATGGTGTTCGCTGTAGCCGGGCGCGGCGTTGACGGCGAGGATGTCGTCCACGCCCAGCCCGCGCGCCAGCTTCCGCTCGAAGATGCCGAGCTGGTAGTCGTGGCTGCGGTAGCCGGAGATCGCCTCCAGCACGACGCCGTCTCGCAGCGCGGCGGACTGCAGGTGCGACCACGCGCGCGCGGCGCCGGGATGCAGCCACAGCGGGCGGCGGTAGCGGTCGTGGCCTGCGAGCGCCAGCCACGCGGGTTCGGCCACGAGCGGCAGGCCGGTGCGCGCGGCATAGCCGTCGTCCAGGCCGAGCGCGTGCAGGCGCTCCTCGAGGCGGTCGAGCGGCAACGGTGCGACCTGTTCCATGCCGGCGCGCCGCCGCGCAGGCAGTTCACGCAGCGCGGTGCACGCAACGCCGAGGCCCATGTCGTGCGCGAATGCCGGACGCAATGGCTGCAGCACGCCGTCGTGCACGGTGGCGAGGTAGGTGCCGTCGCGCTTGCGCCGCAACACCCACTGCGCCTGTGCCAGTCGCCGCGCATCCTGGCTGCCGCGTGCGCGCAGCAGATGCGCCGGCCAGGCTTCGACGGTGGCGGTGTTGAGCAGGACGTCGGATGCGGTGCGCATGCGTGCAGGTTAGCGGCGCGGTAGGCGCGGCGTCATCCCACGCAGCCGATCGAGCAGGACCTGCGGCTGGCGCGCCTCCAGCACCAGCGCGTGCTTGCGCGTGGTCGGCACCCACAGCACGCGCTCGCCGCCCGCCAGGCAGGCGAACACGCGTTGCCAGCGCCGCGTGCGGAACCAGCCGCTGCGGAAGCCCGGCAGCGCCATGCCGTTGCTCTTCAGGAAGGGCTTCCATTCCGGATGTTCGCCAAGCGTGCCGACGCGGGCCTTTTCCAGCTGCAGCTCGGACAGCGCCAGGCGGTCGCGGTGGAAGCCGGCGACGATGGTCAGCGCATCGGCCTGCAACTCGATGCGGTGGCGCCGCATCGCCCATGCCATCGCCGCCCACACGAGCAGCAGCACCAGCAGGGCCGTCGCGATGGCGATCGCGCCATCGCCCAGCAGCGAGCCGGTGCTGGGCCAGAACCGCCAGCGCGACGGTCCGTGCAGGGCGAGGCTCCCGCCCACGACGGCGATCGGGAAGCCCACGGCGAGCACGAAGGCCCAGGTCCGGGCGCGCATGGAAGGCGGCTGCAGTTCGATGATGGTGGCGGTGTCCATGTCGGCTCAGCGATGGGTCGCGCGAATCCAGTCGGCGATGTCGGCGACGAGTTGCGGATCGACATGTCCCGGCTGCTCGTATTCCGCGGGCGAGCCGGCGCCGGTGCCGGCGATGCCGAGATGGTTGAGCATCGGGTACTGGTGGAAGGTCGCGTCGTGCTGGTTCGCGCATGCAGCCCGCCAGCGTTGCCAGTCGGTGTCGATCACCTGCACGTCGCGGCCGCCCTGCAGGAACAGCATCGGCAGGTGCGCGGCG
>JABFWF010000157.1 GCA_013362405.1 Lysobacter sp.
TCTTCTTGCCAGGGGTCCATGTCTCGCTCCGTGACATCGGATGGTGGGAAAAAATCCGACGGGGCAGGTATGGACTTGGAAGCGCGTTTCAAGGGGGGCGCCGGGCGCGCCGCTGGCGAGCGGCCCGCTGCGGCGGGCGCCGCTCACTCCGGCGTGGGCGGGGAAGGGGTCCGGGCGGCTTCGCGCGCCTGCTTCTTGCGTGCCTCCTTCTCTTCCTTCTGCTTCTTCTTCGCCAGTTCGCGCTGGCGTTTCTCGAACGAATAATTGGGCTTGGCCAAGCGGGGATCCTCGCGGGAAAGTCAGCGCCGGGAGCGCGGCGGGGTGGGGGAAACGACGACCTCGTCCACGCGCTTGAGCACGCGCGTCACGCCCAGCACCTCGACCTTGCCGCCGGCCGCGGCGAAGGCGTCCAGGTGCGCGGCGATGTCCTCGCTGGTGACGGACCGTGCGTCGACCGGCTTGCGCGGCCCGGGCATGGGCTGTTTTTTCGTGGGCATGGCGGTTCCTTCAGCAGAGGACGAGCGGAATGGCGTGCGGGGCGTCGGGCGTGCGTTCGGCCGCGTATTCGGCGCGCACGGCGCGGCAGTACGGGCCGCCCATGGCGAACTTGCGGCAGATGGCGGGGCGGCTTTCGTAGATCGAGCAGCACTGGCGCGCGCCGTCGACGGCCACGCACCAGCCGTCCTCGTCGCGGGCCATGACGTGCAGGCCTTCGTCCGTCCAGGCGGTGAGGCGCTCGGGCACGTCGTCGCCCGGCAGCAGCACCACGGTCAACCGGCAGCAGACGGCGTCGCAGGCGTCGCAGCGGATGCCCGGATCGATGTCGGGGTCGACGGGCGGGCCGCCACGGGCGGATGCCGGGCGGGCCTGGGAGGAGGGGATGGCGATGGACAGCTCCCGGGAAGGGCGTCCGCCCGGCGGCGACGACGCGTGGAGGAGCGGAGCGTGCGACCGGGCGGTCGAGGCAGCGCGGAAAAAGCAGGACATCGTAACGCACCCACCCGGCCGGAGCCGAAACGCGGCGCACGCGGAGGGCGTCGCCGGCAGGCGGCGGGCCCGGTCCCGCGCCGGGGCGCACGCACCGGGGCGAGCAGGCGAATCACGCCGACTCCCAGATGATCGGTTGACGCCGTCGCTTGTCCCCCATATGTTGTGCCCGTCGAAGGTGCCCGCCCTGCCAGGGGCGGCTTAATAGGGAACCCGGTGCGAATCCGGGACTGCCCCGCAGCGGTAAGTGGAAACGACCCGCGTCATTGGCACTGGCCCTCGGGCTGGGAAGCGACGCGCAGTAGGTGGCGACTCCGGTCGCCGTGTCCACGAGTCCGAAGACCTGCCTCGACCGGCGGCCGCATGCCGTCGCTTGGCCAGGCGTCCTCGTGGGAGGGACGGGTCGGTCCGCGGGGGTCCGCCCGCTGCCTTCCGTCCGATCCATGTCGATGCCGGCTCGCCCGAGGGGGCGGGGGCCGGCGCAGGACGACGCGTGCGCCGCTTTCGCTTCCTCTCCATCCCGCCGGAGAGGCACCGTGACCATCGAGACGCTGACCGACATCCCGCCACCCCAGGCCGCCGCCGACATCGGCCAGGCCGGTTTCGCCCTGACCCCGCCGCACGCGCCGGCGACGATGACCGTGACCAAGCGCGACGGCCGCCGCGAGCCGGTCGACGTCGGCAAGATCGTGCGCGCCGTGCAGCGTTGCGCGGGCGCGCTCGACGACATCGACCCGATGCGCGTCGCGCTCAAGACCATCGGCGGCATCTACGACGGCGCGACCACCCGCGAGCTCGACGAACTGTCGATCCACACCGCCGCGGCGTTCACCGCCGAGGAGCCGCAGTACTCGCGCCTCGCCGCGCGGCTGCTGTCGGGCTTCATCGACAAGGAGGTCGCCGGCCTGGGCGTGCATTCGTTCTCGCAGTCGATCCTGCTCGGCCACGACCTCGGGTTGATCAACGACCGCGTGCGCGAGCTGGTCGAAGCCAACGCGCGCAAGTTCAACGATGCGGTCGACCCGGCGCAGACGCAGCGCTTCGAATACTTCGGCCTGCGCACGCTGTACGACCGCTACCTGCTGCGCCATCCGCACCGGCGCCACGCCATCGAGACGCCGCAGCACTTCTTCATGCGCATCGCGGTGGCGCTCACCGACAGCCCGGCCGGTGCGCTGCAGCTGTACCGGCTGATGTCCTCGCTCGACTACATCCCGAGCTCGCCGACGCTGTTCAACGCGGGCACGCGCCACGAGCAGCTCTCATCGTGCTTCCTGCTCGACTCGCCGCAGGACTCGCTCACCGACATCTACGCCCGCTACGGCGACGTCGCGCAGCTGTCGAAGTTCTCCGGCGGCATCGGGCAGGCCTACCACCGCATCCGCGCGCGCGGCTCGCTCATCCGCTCCACCAACGGACGCAGCAACGGCATCGTGCCGTGGCTGAAGACGCTCGATGCGTCCGTCGCCGCGGTGAACCAGGGCGGCAAGCGCAAGGGCGCCGCCTGCATCTACCTCGAGACCTGGCATGCGGACATCGAGGAATTCCTCGAGCTGCGCGACAACACCGGCGACGAGATGCGCCGCACGCACAACCTCAACCTCGCCAACTGGATCCCGGACCTGTTCATGCGCCGCGTGGAGGAGGGTGGCGACTGGTCGCTGTTCGATCCCAAGGCCGTGCCGGAGCTGCCGGACCTCTGGGGCGAAGCCTTCGAGCGCGCCTACGCGCAGGCCGAGCAGCAGGGCCTGGTGGCGCGCACGGTCAAGGCGCGCGAGCTGTACGCGCGGATGATGAAGACGCTCGGCGAGACCGGGAACGGCTGGATGACGTTCAAGGACGCGTCCAACCGTACCTGCAACCAGGCCGGCCCGGGCCGCACCGTGCACCTGTCCAACCTGTGCACGGAGATCCTCGAAGTCACGGATGCGGAGGAGACCGCGGTCTGCAACCTCGGCTCGATCAATCTCGCGCAGCACGTGGGCGAGGACGGCTTCGACTTCGACAAGCTTGCCGAAACGGTGCACGTCGCGGTGCGCCAGCTCGACCGCGTCATCGACCTCAACTTCTACCCGATCGAATCGGCGCGCCGTTCGAACCTGCGCTGGCGGCCGGTCGGGCTCGGGGTGATGGGCCTGCAGGACGTGTTCTTCCGGCTGCGCCTGCCGTTCGATTCCGCCGAGGCGCTGTCGCTGTCGACGCGCATCGCCGAGCGCATCTACCTGCACGCGCTGGAGGCCTCGTGCGAACTCGCCGAGCAGCACGGCGCGCATCCGTCCTTCGCGGAAACGCGCGCCGCGCAGGCTGAGCTGCAGTTCGACCTGTGGGGCGTGGCGCCGACGCAGGCCGATGCCTGGGAGGCATTGAAGGCGCGCATCGCGCAGCACGGCCTGCGCAACTCGCTGCTGGTCGCGATCGCGCCGACGGCGACGATCGCCTCCATCGCCGGGTGCTACGAATGCATCGAGCCGCAGGTGTCCAACCTGTTCAAGCGCGAGACGCTGTCGGGCGACTTCGTGCAGGTCAACCGCCATCTCGTCGAGGAACTCAAGAAGCTCGGCCTGTGGACGCAGGCGGTCCGCGATGCGATCAAGCTCGGCGAAGGCTCGGTCCAGGCCGTCGAGGCGATTCCCGAAACGCTGCGCGGGATCTACCGCACCGCATGGGAGCTGCCGCAGAAGGCGCTCATCGACCTCGCCGCCGCGCGCGGCGCCTACATCGACCAGTCGCAGTCGCTGAACCTCTTCATCGAAAGCCCGAACATCGGCCGCCTGTCGTCGATGTACATGTACGCCTGGAAATCGGGCCTGAAGACGACCTACTACCTGCGCTCGCGTCCCGCCACCCGCATCGCCAAGGCCACGGTGAGTACTCCCTCACCGCAGGCAGCTGTCGCGTGCTCGCTGGAGAATCCGGAGGCGTGCGAGGCGTGCCAGTAACGGCGAGTGGAGAGTGGAGAGGAGTGAGAAACGAGTGGGGGGCTCAGCGCTGGCGGCGGCGTAGGGTGGTCAGCATCCGGCTGGTTTCGTCGATCACGGCTCGCGGGTCGCGAGTCTGGGCGATCGGAAACCAGCCGATCTCCTCGCAGAGCGTCACCAGCGTTTCCAGCTCCGAGAGCGAACCGTGGGCGATGGCGAGGAAGTGCGCCTTCTCACGCATCGACTCGCGCGTCCAGCCTTCGGCAATGTTGCAAGGCACCGAAACCGCAGCGCGAGTGAGCTGGGAACGAATGCCATAGACCTCCTCGCGAGGCAGCAGCGGCGCCAGCCTGTAGATCTCGCTGGCCACCGTCATTGCCTTCTTCCAGACCACCGCGTCCTTGTAATGCATCCAGGATCCTCCATGACCCCGTCGAAAACGCCCCAAGTCTCTCACGTCGCCCCACTCGTTTCTCACTCCTCTCCACTCTCCACTCTGCTCTCCCCGGGCTTCGCCCTCACCCTGCGCCCCATGCGCTATCCGGCCTTCTACGACATGTACCGCGACGCGGTGCGCAACACGTGGACGGTGGAGGAGGTCGACTTCGGCATCGACGTCAACGACCTGCGCGACAAGCTCACGCCGGCGGATCGCCACCTGGTCGAGCGCCTGGTCGCGTTCTTCGCGACCGGGGATTCGATCGTCGCCAACAACCTCGTGCTCAATCTCTACCAGCACGTCAACGCGCCCGAGGCGCGCATGTACCTGTCGCGCCAGCTGTACGAGGAGGCGCTGCACGTGCAGTTCTATCTCACGCTGCTCGACGCCTACGTGCCGGACGTCGAGCGCCGCGCGGCGGCGTTCGCCGCCATCGAGAACATCCCGTCGATCCGCGCCAAGGCCGACTTCTGCTTCCGCTGGATCGACGCGATCCAGCAGCTGCAGCGGCTGGACACGCGCGAGCAGCGCCGCGCCTTCCTGCTGAACCTCGCGTGCTTCGCCTGCTGCATCGAGGGCCTGTTCTTCTTCGCGGCCTTCGCCTATGTCTGGTTCCTGCGTTCGCGCGGGCTGCTGCCGGGCCTCGCGGCCGGCACCAACTGGGTGTTCCGCGACGAGTCCGGGCACATGGCCTTCGCGCTGGAAGTCATCCGCACGGTGCGCGAGGAGGAGCCGGAGCTGTTCGACTCCGCGATGGAAGGCGAGGTCCGCGCGATGCTGCGCGAGGCGGTGCAGGTGGAGGCGGCCTTCGCCGACGACGTGCTGTCCGGCGGCGTCAACGGACTCTCGCCGCGCGAGATGCGCCAGTACCTCGAATACGTCGCCGACCTGCGGCTCGCCGCGCTCGGGCTGGCGCCCGAGTTCGGCGCGCGCAATCCGTTCGCCTTCATGGACCTGCAGGACGTGCAGGAGCTGACCAACTTCTTCGAGCGTCGCGTCTCGGCCTACCAGGTCGGGGTCAGCGGGCAGGTGGCGTTCGACGCGGCGTTCTGAGGCGGGCTTCGGAACCCCGGTTGGACTGAGGGGGAGGTGCGGGGCACGTCGGCGTGCGGCGGGGCTTGCATCAATTCCATATTTCCGGAAATATGGAATCATGGATACCGCCCAGACCCTCGTCGCCCTCCGCGCCCTGGCCCACGAGAGCCGCCTGGCCGCGTTCCGCGCGCTGGTCGAGGCCGGCCCGGACGGGCTGGCGGTCGGCATGCTGCGCGAGCGGCTCGACCTGCCGCCGGCCACGCTGACCGCCCATCTCAACGTGCTGCGCGCGGCCGGGCTGGTGTCGGACCTGCGCGAGGGTCGCTCGATCCGCGTGCGCGCCGACTACACGCGCATGGACGCGCTGGTCGGCTACCTCACCGAGAACTGCTGTGCCGGCGCCGCGTCGTGCGGGCCGGTTCCCTCCTGCACGCCCCGACCCAAGGACACGCCATGAACCGCTTCCACGTGCATCTCAACGTTTCCGACCTGGATGCCAGCGTCCGCTTCTACACCGAGCTGTTCGCGGTCGCGCCGGCGGTGCGCAAGGACGATTACGCCAAGTGGATGCTGGACGATCCGCGCATCAACTTCGCGATCTCCGACACCGGACGCGCGCCGGGCATCGACCACCTCGGCATCCAGGTGGACAGCGGCGATGCGCTCGCCGCGCTCGGCCAGCGCCTCGATGCGGCCGGTGGCAGTGTCGTGCCGGAAGACGCCGCGGTGTGCTGCTACGCGCAATCGGACAAGCTGTGGACCGAAGACCCGCAGGGCACGCGCTGGGAAACCTTCCACACGTTCGGCGATGCGACCCGCTACTACGCCGGCGAACGCGCCTGTGCGACCGACGCCGCCTGCACGCCGGCACCGCGCGCGGCGAAGCCGAAGGTCGAAAAGGGAACGGCTCGCTGCGCGCCGGCGTCGGGGTGCTGCTGATGGATATCCGGCCCGCGACGACCGACGAACACCCCGCCATCCGTGGCCTGCTGGGTTCCGCGGCGTTGCCGGTCGCCGACCTCGCGGACGTCGACGTCGCCTTCCTGGTCGCGCACGACGGCGCGCGCCTGGTGGGTGCGATCGGGCTGCAGCCGTTCGACGGCGTCGGCCTGCTGCGCTCGCTGGTGGTGGACGCCGACGCGCGCGGCAGCGGCATCGGCGACCGGCTGGTCCGCGCGCTCGAGGAGGACGCGGGCGATCGTGGCCTCCGGCAGCTGGTGCTGCTGACGCAGACGGCGGCGCCGTTCTTCACCCGCCGCGGCTACGGTGTGATCGAGCGCGCGGCCGCGCCGGCCACGGTGCAGGCCAGCGCAGAGTTCCGCGCGTTGTGTCCTGACTCCGCCACCTGCATGGCCAAGCATCTGGAGATGGCGGAATGACGCGCAGGCGGGTGTTGTTCGTGTGCGTGGAGAACGCCAACCGCAGCCAGATGGCCGAGGCGTTCGCGCGCATGATCGGCGGGGACGCCGTCGAGGCGGCGAGCGCGGGCTCGAAGCCGTCCGGCGTGCTCAATCCGAGAGCCGTGCGCTTCATGGACGAAGTCGGGTACGACCTCACGGCGCATCGCTCCAAGTCGCTGGACGAGGTGGACGGCGCGTTCGATGCGGTGATCACGATGGGGTGCGGCGACCGTTGCCCGTGGGTGCCGGCACGCGTGCGCGAGGACTGGGCGCTGCCCGATCCGAAGCACCTGGACGATGATGGCTACCGCGCGGTGCGCGACGAGATCGCGCGGCGCGTGCACGCGCTGCTGGAGGCCTTGCGATGAGTCGGCTGTCGCGGCGCCTGCTCGCCGAGTTCGTCGGGACGCTGTTGTTGCTGGCGACGGTGGTCGGTTCCGGCGTGATGGGCGTGAAGCTGTCGCAGGGCAATGATGCGCTCGCGCTGCTCGCGAATGCCGGTGCCACCGCCGGCGCGCTGTACGTCCTGATCGTGGTGTTCGGGCCGATTTCCGGTGCGCATTTCAACCCGGCGGTATCGCTCGCCATGCGCCTGCGCGGCGCGATGACGACGCGCGACATGCTGGCCTATATCGCCGTGCAGGTCGTGGCGGCCGTCGCCGGCGTGCTGCTCGCGCACGCGATGTTCGGCCTGGTGCTGGTGCAGCCGGGCGTGCACGCGCGCACCGGCGCATCGCAATGGCTGAGCGAGGCGGTCGCCACCTTCGGCCTGCTGCTGACGATCCTGCTCGGCCTGCGCCATCGCCCGCGGGCGATCCCCGCGCTGGTGGCGAGCTGGATCTTCGCCGCCTACTGGTTCACCGCCAGCACGTCCTTCGCAAATCCGGCGGTGACGCTGGCGCGTGCATTGACGCAGACCTTCGCCGGCATCCGCCCGGTGGACGTACCGGCGTTCGTGCTCGCGCAGGTGGCGGGAGCGCTCGCGGCGCTTGGCGTCGCAAGCGTGCTCGACGCGCCGGTGCGTGCCGGAGGGATGCGATCGGATCGTTGATTCCAAGCCGGCGACGCTCCGTGGCCCGCACGCCCAAGGGCGATGGCCAATGTGTAGGAGCGACGTGAGTCGCGACATGCGGGCTCCGGTCGCGACTTGCGTCGCTCCTGCATTGCCAAGGCGACGGCCCGCGGCTGAATGCTTCTACATGCCGCGGCGCTGCAGACGTCGTGACGCCACCAAAGAAAACGCCCGCATCGCGCGGGCGTCTTCCGTTGCGTGGATGGGCGCGCTCAGCGCCGTGCGTCCTTTCTCTTCGCGCGGTCGGCCATCAGCGCGATCATCTGCTCGGCCTTGCCGGCGTGCCGCTCCACGCTGCCGGAGAGCTGCTGCGAGCGGTCGTCGGTGGCCTTGCCGATGGCTTCCTTGAGCGTGCCCTTGGCTTCATGGGCGGTGCCGTCGAGGCGAGGGTTCATCGGATCCTCCGTTGGGTGGAAATGTTGCGTGGATCCACCTTCGCGGAAACCGTGTTGCGGCGAGGTGAGTGGCCGCTGGCACGGTTCAGTTTTTCCACCGGGACCGAGGGCAGGCGCTGGCTGGCGCACCGGGCGACGCCGGCGTCGTGAATCGTTCAGTCAGAGCTCGGACGTGGCGGCGGCCTGTTCCCAAGCCTCCGCATGGCCATGCGCGGCGCCGTGGACGACGGGCACGGGCGCGTAGTCCGGTCCGAACGACACTTCGCCCAGCCGCCAGCCGGACCTGCGCCTGACGACGCGCCAGAAGCGGTACATCGCGACCCAGTGCAGGCCGATCAGGCCGTGGTGGTTGTCGGCGTCCACGGTGGGATCGCCGACGCCGGTCGGGCGCGGCGCCATGCCGTACAGGGCGGTGCCGAACAGCTGGTCCCAGATCGACAGCACCTGTCCGTAATTGCAGTTGTGCAGCCCGGGATGCCGGTCGTCGGCGCGCATGTGGTGGAGGCGATGGAAGGTCGGGTCGACGAAGATGCGCTCGAACAACGGCCCGAAGCCGACGCGCGTGTTGGTATGCGAGAAATTCTGGCCCAGCTCGCCGAGCAGCATGAGCCAGGCGAACTGGTCAGGCCCGACGCCCATCACCACGCCGACGGTCGACAGCACCATCGATTGCAGGAAGCCGTCGATGAGCGTGCCGCGGTCGTTCGTCCAGCAGCTCATCTGGCGCTGGCTGTGATGCATGCTGTGCAGCGCCCACCACCAGGGCAGCGCGTGCTGCAGCCGGTGCATCGCGTAATAGACGAGGTCGTAGGCGAGGTAGTAGACGGCGAACAGCAGGAACGGATGCGCCCTGAGCGCGGGCAACCAGGCCGCCAGCCCGAACGTCGGCGCAGCACCACCATCGGCGTCGCCACCACCACCGAACAGGTGGCTGATGGGCGTGAGCACCAGGTAGGTGAACAGCGGGAAGATGCCCAGCAGCATCCACATCGTGTACTGGCGGTCGACGCGGGTCAGCCGGCGGTCCGTCCAGCGCTCGGCGGGCTTCCAGGTTTCCAGCGGGCGGAACAGCAGGCCGATGATGGCGATCTGCAACGCGGCCACCAGCAGGGCAGCGGCGATCTCGCGCGGATCGCCGGACAGGCCATCCAGGTGCAGCAGCCGCAGGAAGGGCAGCACGGTGTTGTCACCGAGCCAGGCCACGAGGCGGGTCCAGGCGTCAATCATGGAGGCAGCGAGCGTTCCGGGTCGATCTCTGCAAAGGATACGACCGTCGTCGGGAAAAAGCGGCAAGCGGCATTGCGACGGCTGCTGCAATCCGGCGCGCGCTGCGTGCCCGGCGCAGCGCAGCCCTTGCTAGAGTGGCCCGCCCATCCGCTGGAAGCACCATGACGATGAACGCGCAGGCACCGTATCCCGTCGGCACGCCGGGCCAGCCCTGGGGCGAGGCGGAAAAGGCCGCGTGGCGTTCGCGCCAGGTGGTCAGGCGGCGGTATGCGGATGAGGTGGTCGCGGCGATCGATGCCCTGCGGGGGCGCTTCGACGTCGTCGACTACGGCCGGATCGACTACGGCGATGGCGCGCATCCGCTGCTCGCGATCCGCAGCCGCGACTGGCGCGACGACCTCCCCATCGTGCTCGTCACCGGCGGCGTGCACGGCTACGAGACCAGCGGCGTGCACGGCGCGCTGCGCTTCGTCGCCGGGCATGCGGCGGACTACACCGGGCAGGTCAACCTGCTGGTCGCGCCCTGCCTGAGTCCATGGGCGTACGAGCGCATCCATCGCTGGAACGCGCACGCCATCGATCCCAACCGGTCCTTCCGCGCGGACAGCCCGGCGCAGGAATCGGCGGCGCTGATGCGCCTGGTCGAGCCACTGCGGGGCAAGATCCTCGTGCACATCGACCTGCACGAGACCACCGACAGCGACGAGTCGGAGTTCCGTCCCGCGCTTGCCTCGCGCGACGGCAAGCCGTTCGAGCCGGAAGGCATTCCCGACGGCTTCTACCTGTGCGCCGACGCGGCCAACCCGCAGCCGGAATTCCAGCAGGCGATCATCGCGGCGGTGGCCAAGGTCACCCACATCGCGCCTGCCGACGAGAAGGGCGAGATCATCGGCTCGCCGGTGGTGGCGCCCGGCGTGATCGAGTACGACTACCGCAGGTTCGGACTGTGCGCAGGCGTCACCGACGCGCGCTACACCACGACCACCGAGGTCTACCCCGACAGCCCGCGCGCGACGCCGGAACAGTGCAACGAAGCGCAGTCGATGGCGGTGCGCGCGGCGATCGATTTCGCGCTGGCGCACCGGTAGGGCCCCGCCCGCAGCAGCCAAGGCGGGTGAGGCTCGCCTCGGCGAGGTTGTCGTCCCGCGCACCTTCCCCCGCGCTGCAGCGGCGAGGACATCACGCCAGCAGTGCTTCGCGGGTACCGCATGACCCACCTCATGGGTCACCCTGCCTTCCGGCCCGGTGCCTGGTTTCCATTCCGTGGGAAGCTGGTGGGAACCGGAGCGTGCGCATGACCGAAACCTCGCCGCAGTCCTATGCCCGCTTCGGCGGGCTCCTGTACCTCCTGATCAACGCCGCCGGCCTGTTCGGCGAGCATGCGGTGCGCGGCGCGCTGCTGGTGCCGGGCGACGCCGCCGCGACCGCCGCGCGCATCGCCGCGGCCCCGGGCCTGTGGCGTGCGGGCATCGCGCTCGACCTGCTGATGCACGTCTGCGACGTGTTCGTGATGTGGTCGATCTACGTGCTGCTGCGCGTCGTGCATCGCAATCTCGCGCTGCTGGTGCTGCTGTTCAACCTCGTGCAGACGGCGGTGCTGGTCGCGAACAAGCTCACCCTGCTGGTGCCGGTGTTCCTGCTCGGGAATGCGCCTTACCTGCATGCCTTCGCGCCGGAACAGTTGCAGGCCTGGTCCTACCTGGCCATCCGTATGCACGAGCATGGTTTCGGCATCGGGCTGATCTTCTTCGGCTTCGTCTGCCTGCTCGAAGGCCACCTGATCCGCCGCTCGCGTTTCCTGCCATGGCTGATCGGCGCGCTGATGCAGCTCGCGGGTGTCTGCTACCTCGCCAACAGCATCGCGTTGCTCGTCGCACCGGAAATACAGGCACGGCTGTTCCCGTGGGTGATGCTGCCGTGCTTCGTCGCCGAGCTGTCGTTCGCGTCGTGGCTGCTCATCAAGGGCGTGGACGTGCCGGAGTGGCGCCGCCGGGCGCAGGCCGCCAGCCAGGTGGTGGCGGAGCCGGCGTAGCGCGCGGCCGCTTCAGGCGCTCGCGCAGGAAACCCGGTCGCCGCCCGCGCGCTTGGCGGCATACATGGCGCGGTCGCCATGGCGCAGCAGCGCGGCTGCGCTGTCGCCGTCGCGCGGGTACAGCGCGATGCCGATGCTCGCGCTGAGGTCGAGCCGCTGTTCGCCGATGGCATACGGGAAGCCCAGTGTCTCGCGCAGCTTTTCGGCGATCGCGCGCGCGGCGGCGGGGTCGTGGCAGCCGCGCAGCAGCACGACGAACTCGTCGCCGCCGAGGCGCGCGACGGCGTCGCCCTGGCGCAGCGCCGCGCGCAGGCGTTGCGCGACCTCGAGCAGCAGGCGGTCGCCGCCTTCATGCCCGCGGGTGTCGTTGGCTTCCTTGAAGCCGTCGAGGTCCAGGTAGAGCAGGGCGAAGGGCTCGTCGCCGCCGCGCCCGGCCGCGAGCGCCGCGTCGAGCTCGGTGTGGAAGCGGTAGCGGTTGGGCAGGCCGGTGAGCGGATCGTGCGCGGCCAGGTACTCGAGCCGGCGCCGGTACCGGCTGCGTTCGCAGGCGGCGGCGATCTGCGCGGCGACGAACTCCAGCCGCTGGCGCTCCGCCTCGTCCCAGGCGAGCGCGAGGCCGATGCTGCGCACCACCAGGGCGCCGATCACGCCTTCGGCCGTCGCCAGCGGCACCGCGAAGGTCTGGACCGGCTCGCCATCCGCGGTCGCGGTGGGCGGCGCGAGCAGCGAGTTGCCGCTGCGCACCACCGGCGCCACCAGCGGATCCGCATCCAGCGGGCGCGATCCCGGCCTGGCGAGGGTGGCGTCGTGCCAGTAGGGATAGTCGAGCGTGCGTCCGTCCGGCTCCAGCAGCGCGACGTGCACGTGGTCGGCCGGCAGGAGGCGGCCGATCGCCTGGTGCACGCGCGCGAGCAGCGCGGACAGGTCGGACTCGGCGTGCGCCGCCTCGGCGATCGCCAGCAGCGCGGCCTGCACCGCCTCGGCGCGTCGCAGTTCGGTGACCTCGTGCCCGACCGCGATGCGCACGCGGTTGGCCGGCGACCAGCGCGCCGACCACTGGATGTCCACCACGCGGCCGTCCTTGCGCACGTAGCGGTTGCAGAAATGGCGCTGGAGCACGCCGGCCATCACCCGCTCGGCCGCCTGCTGGGTGAGCGCGCGGTCCTCCGGGTGCACGAGCTCGATCATGCGCCGCCCGATCACTTCCTCCGGGCGGTAGCCGAAGATGCGCTCGAAGCCGGCGTTGACGAACAGGTAGCGTCCCTCGACGTCGACCACGCAGACCGCGTCGGGGACCTGTTCGAGGATCTCGTCGAGGGACGGCAGCGTCGCGGCGGAATCGCGGTCCCGCCCGGCTTCAGGCGGATCGGCATGCATGGCGCGATCGTCTGCGTGCACGACCGGTTCCCACCTAGAGCGCGCGCCCGTCGAATTCGCGCACCGGCACCGACGACAGGTCGATGCCCTCGATGCAGCGCAGGTTGATCGCGGCCATCGGCTTGCCGTCCGCCGCCGTCGCCTCCGCGTAGGGATGGATGCCGCAGGCCGGGCAGAACCGATGCCGGATGGCGTGGCGGCGGAAGGTGTAGCTCGACGCCGCGTCCTCCGGCGTGCGCAGCTGCAGGCGCTCGCGCGGCACGAACCACAGTAGCGATCCCTTGCGCTGGCAGATCGAGCAGTTGCAGGCGAGGCCGGTGTCGATCTCGCCCTCGACCTCGAAGGCGACGTTGCCGCAATGGCAGCTGCCCTGGTGCTTCATGCCGGGTCTCCTGGGGGAAGGCGGTTGACGACGGCAGCATAGCGCCGCGCGCGGCATGCGGGACATGGTTGCCAGCGGCCGTTGTGCCATCATCATTGCGATTCCACTTTCGGAGACACCGGCATGGCGGCACGTTCGATCGGACCCTTGGGCGCAGGGCTGGCGTTCGCCCTGCTGGCGCAGGCATGCAGCGCGCAGGCCGCGCCGCCGTCGGACCCCAGCGAGCCGGCGTTCCGCTCGCTCTACCGCGAGCTGGTGGAGATCAACACCACGCGCTCCTCCGGCAGCTGCACGCAGGCCGCCGAGGCGATGCGCAAGCGCCTGGTCGCCGCCGGCATCCCGGAAGGCGACACGAAGATCTGGGCGCCGGCCGATCGCCCGAACGACGGTGCGCTGGTCGCCCTGCTGCGCGGCCGCGACGCCTCGCTCAAACCATTGCTTCTCCTCGCGCACATCGACGTGGTCGAAGCCAAGCGCGAGGACTGGAAGCGCGATCCGTTCAAGCTGGTCGAGGAGAACGGCTTCTTCTACGCGCGCGGATCCAGCGACGACAAGGCGATGGCGTCGGTGTTCGCAGACAGTCTCGTGCGCTACAAGCACGAAGGCTTCGTGCCGCGCCGTTCGATCAAGCTGGCGCTGACCTGCGGCGAGGAGACGCCTGAGATCTTCAACAGCGTGCACTGGCTGACGAAGGAGCATCCGGAGGTGCTGGACGCAGCCTTCGCGATCAACGAAGGCGCCGGCGGCGAGCTCGACAAGCAGGGCAAGCCGGTCGCTCTGCAGCTGCAGTCGGGCGAAAAGGTCTACCAGGACTTCGCGTTGTCGATCAGCGACGACGGCGGCCACAGCTCGCGGCCGAAGAAGTACAACCCGATCGCGCAGATGGGCGCGGCGCTGGCGCGCGAGGCGGCGTACAACTTCCCGATCGCGGTGAACCCGGTGGTGCGCGGCTACTTCGAGGCGCAGTCGAAGCTGGTGCAGGACCCGAAGGTCGCCGCCGACATGCGCGCGGTGCTGCAGCCCAAGCCCGACGAGGCGGCGGTCGCGCGCCTGTGGGACACCAACCCGTCGTGGAACAGCATGCTGCGCACCACCTGCGTGCCGACCGAGGTCAACGGCGGCCATGCGCCGAACGCGCTGCCGCAGCACGTCACCGCCAACATCAACTGCCGCATCCTGCCGGGCGTGCCGGTGGCCGACGTGCAGCGCGCGCTGGCGCAGGTGCTGGACGAGAAGGCGATCAAGCTGGCGCCGGTCGGCGAGATCGGCCAGTCGACCACGCCGCCGCCGCTGACGCCGGCGATCCTCGGCCCCGTGCGCAGCGTCGCCGACACGCTGTGGCCGGGCGTGGCGATCGTGCCGACGATGTCCACCGGCGCCACCGATGGCCGTTACCTCAATGCCGCCGGCGTGCCGACCTACGGCATGTCGGGCATGTTCACCGACGCCGAGGGTTCGCACGCGCATGGCCTCGACGAGCGCATCCGGGTGAAGTCGCTGCTCGACGGACGGCGCTTCCTCTATGAGCTGGTCAAGCGCTACGCCGACGCGACCGGTGGCTGAGGGGACGATGGCGCAGGACGTCGGCGCGACGCTGGACCTGCCGCCGGCCGAATTCCGGCGGCTCGGCGAAACCTTCCTCGCGCTGGCGACGGATTGGCTCGCCGGCGAGCGCGATGCGCCGGTGCTGCAACCGATCGGCGGCGACGTGCTCGCCGCGCTGCTCGACCAGCCGCTGCCGGAGCACGGCATCGGCGAGGCGGCGCTGCTGGCGCAGCTGCGCGAGCGGGTGCTCGGGCATTCGCGCCACAACGGCCATCCGCGCCAGTTCGCGCACGTGTGCGCATCGCCCGACCCGGTCGGCGCGCTGGCCGACCTGCTCGCCTCGATGCTCAACCAGAACGTCACCGCGTGGCGTTCCGCGCCCGCGGCGGTGGTGGTCGAGCGGCAGGTGCTGCGCTGGCTGGACGCGCTGGTCGGCTTCGACGGCGGCGGCCACGGGCTGCTGCTCGGCGGCGGTTCCTCGGCCAACCTGCATGCGCTCGGCGCGGCGGTCGAGCGCGCCAGGCAGCGGCATCCGGATGCGACGCGTTCGCGCATGGCGCTGTACACCTCGCGCGAGACCCACCTGTCGCTGGCCAAAGCGGCGCATTTCCTCGATCTCGGCCACGTGCGCGCACTGCCGGTGGACGCTGCGCGCAGCATGGTGCCCGAGGCATTGCGCACCGCCATCGAAGCCGACAGGCGCGACGGCCTCGTGCCGGTGATGGTCGCCGGCTCGGCGGGCACGGCGAATGCCGGCAGCATCGATCCGCTGCGCGCGCTGGCCGACATCGCCGTCGCGGCGGGCGCCTGGTTCCACATCGACGGCGCGTATGGTGCGCCGGCGGCGATGACGGCATCGCACACCTTCCTGCGCGAAGGCTTCGCGCGCGCGGATTCGATGTCGCTGGATCCGCACAAGTGGCTGTTCGCGCCGTTCGATGTCGGCGCGCTGCTGGTGCGCGACCCGCAGTGGCTGCGCGAGGCCTACGCGGAATCGTCGGAATACATCACGGTCACGGAAACCGCGCCGGTGGAAGCGCACGCTTTCTTCGATTACGGCATGGAACTGTCGCGGCGCTTCCGCGCGCTGAAGTTGTGGATCATGTTCCAGCTACGTGGCGTCGACACCTACCGGCGGGCCATCGCCGGCAACATCGCCCTGCGCGAACACCTCGATGCGCGCGTGACTGCCGAGCCCGAACTGGAACTGCTCGCCTCGGGGCTCAGCATCAGCTGCTTCCGTTACCGGCGCGCGGGCTCCGATGGCGCGGCGCTGGATGCGCTCAATGCCGGGATCCAGCGTCGCCTGGCCAGCACCGGTGAAATCGCACTGTCGCCCACCACGCTCGACGGCCGCTACAGCCTGCGCGTGTGCATCGTCAATTTCCGCACGCGCCGCGAGGACATCGACTGGCTGGTGGAGCGGGTGCTGGAGTTCGGTCGCGCGACGTAGGCCGGATGGACGGTCCGGCGCTCACGCATGGACGGTGGGTCGGTGGACGCGCAGCCGGTTGCCGGTTGCGCGCGGCGCGCGTCAGTGCTTCGCGGCGCCCGTATCGAGTGCCTTCACCGCATCCAGCATCTCCTGCACGTGCTTGTTCGGATTGAGGTCCGAATAGGCGGCGGCGATCGTGCCGTCGGGCTTGATGGCGTAGGACGTGCGGTTCGACCATTCCGGCTTCTGCGCGAGAACCGCGTCGTATTGCCCGGCGATCTTCGCGCCCGGATCGGCGGCGACCGGGAACCTGCCGCTGCAGTGCTCGGTTTCCTTCGAGAAGTCGGCGAGCTGGTCGGTGTTGCCCGCGGTCACGCCGATCACGCTGGCGTGCTGCGCCTTGAACTTGTCGATCGCCTGCGAGAACAGGTGCGCCTCGAGGTTGCATCCGGAGGTGTGGGCAGCCGGGAAGAAGTAGACGACGACGGGACCCTTCTTCAATGCATCGGCGAGGTTGAAGGTGAAGGGCTTGCCCGCAAGGTAGGCGGGCGCGCTGAATGCGGGCGCGGTGGCGCCGGGCTTGAGCGCGGCGGACGCGGGTGCCGCGAACGCGCAGGAGGCGGCGGTCAGGACAGCGAGCGTGGACAGGCGGCGCATGCAGGCGTCTCCGGGGCTGGGGCCTTCCTTATACGCCTTCACGCAGCCCGCGCAAAAAACGCGCCGTCCGCCTTGCCGCGCGGGTCGCGTGCACACCAATGCCGGCGGGCGCCGCGTAGGCTCGGCGGCGCAACCGGGCTCGAACGCATGGCCGATGTCTTCGTTTCCTACTGTCGCCGCGACCGCCCGCGCGTCGCGCCGCTGGTGCGCGCGGTCGAGGAGCGCGGCTGGTCGGTCTGGTGGGATCCGGCGATCGTGCCGGGACAGGAATTCGACCGCCTGATCGCGCACCAGCTCGACGCCGCCGCCGCGGTGCTGGTGGTGTGGACGCCGGAGTCGGTGGAATCGCGCTGGGTGCGCGGCGAGGCGCGCGTGGCCGCCGATCGCGACGTGCTGGTGCCGGTGCGCTTCGACAACGCGGACCTGCCGATCGACGCGCGCAGCTTCCACACCATCGACCTCGACGAAGCCTCGCTGGCCGCAGGCGACGTGGCGATGGACGACGTGCTGGACGCGCTCGCGGCGCTGGTCGCGCGCCGCGGCGAGGCGGCGTCGCCCAGCGTGTCCTTGCCTCCGCAGGCGGCGCGCGAGCGCGTGCCGATCTGCGTGCTGCCGTTCGTCAACATGAGCGGCGACCCCGGCCAGGATTTCCTCAGCGACGGCATCACCGAGGACATCATCACCGAGCTGTCGCGCTGGCGGATCCTGCAGGTGCGCTCGCGCGCCGCATCGTTCCGCCATCGCGGCGCCGCCGCCAACATCGGCCAGGTCGCGCGCGAGCTGGATGTCGACTTCGTCGTCGAGGGCAGCGTGCGCCGGATGGGCGAGCGCGTGCGGATCACGGCGCAGCTGATCGACGCGGCGACCGGCAGCCACATCTGGGCCGAGAAGTTCGACCGTGCCGCCGACGACCTTTTCGCGGTGCAGGACCAGGTGGTGCGCACCATCGTCGGCACGCTCGTGGGCCGCGTGCAGGTACTCGACGCGGAACGCGCGCGGCGCAAGCCGCCGGCGGCGCTCGCGGTCTACGAATGCGTGCTCAAGGGCAACGCGCTGCCATGGGACGAGCCGGAAGGCGCGGCGCAGGCGACGCGGCTGTTCGAGCAGGCCATCGCGATCGATCCCGGCTACGCCGTCGCGCATGCGCTGCTGGCGGCGCGCCGCTACGGCGAGTGGGTCGGCGACTACGGCGGTTCGGACGCGGCGCTGGACGACGCCTACCGGCTGGCACTGCGCGGCGTGGAGCTCGACAACAACGACAGCACCTGCTTCTCGATCCTCGCCCAGGTCTGCCTGCTGCGCCATGCCTGGGCGCTGTGCGTGCAGCATGCGCAGCGCGCGGTCGAGATCAATCCCGGGAACCAGTGGAACCTCGCCGACATGGGGCTGATGCTCGCCTACCTCGGGCGCGCGGAGGAAGCGCTGTCCTGGTTCCGCGGCGCGCGCGAGATCGACCCGTATTTCGACCCGCCCTGGTATTTTCGCGCGAAGGGGCAGGCGCTGATGGTGCTGGGCCGCGAAGAAGAGGCGCTCGCCATGTTCGACCAGCTCACCGCCGGGAACTTCCGCTTTTCCGCACTGCGCGCCGCCTGCCATGCCCGCCTCGGCCGGCTGGAGGAAGCCCGCCTGCACGCGGCGGCGTGCATGGCGCTCAAGCCCGACTTCACGGTCGCGCGCTTCATGCGCAAGGAACCGTTCCGCGACGCCGGCGACGCCGCGCGGCTGGCGGAGTCGCTGCGCATGGCCGGCCTGCCCGCATGAGCCGCGCGGATGCGGATCCGGCGGCGCATGGGGAACCGGCCTGGGTCGGGGACGTGCTCGGCTTCTGGTTCGGCCTTCCGCGCGCGCGGTGGTGGCGCAAGGACGCGGAGTTCGACGCCCTGGTCCGCGCGCGCTTCCTCGGCCTGCACGGGGCGCTGCGCGCCGCGCCGTCGGCGGCCATGACGTCGCCGCGCGAAGCGCTCGCCGCGGTCATCGCGCTCGACCAGTTCGCCCGCAACATCTTCCGGGACGATCCGCGCGCGTACGCCGGCGATGCGCTGGCGCGGCGGATCGCGCTCGCCGCGATCGACGCCGGCTGGGATGTCGGCCTGGCGGACGAGGAGCGCCTGTTCCTGTACATGCCGCTGGAACACAGCGAGGATCTCGCCGACCAGCGGCGCGCGGTCGCGCTGATGCGCGCGCTCGGCGACGAGGAATGGACCCACTTCGCCGAGGCGCATTGCCGGATCATCGAGCGCTTCGGTCGCTTTCCCCATCGCAACGCGATCCTTGGCCGCGCATCGACCGCGGAGGAAGAAGCGTCGCTGCACGAGCCGATGGGCCGGTTCTGAGCCCCCTTTTACTACTGCACCACCAGTTGCCCCGTCATCTGCGCGAGGTGGCCCGGCGAGGTGCAGAAGAAGCGGTAGGCGCCGCCGCTCTTGAGGGCGCTGCCGGGGAAGCTCGTGCCCGTGGACTGGCCGCCACCGACCAGCTTCGTCGCCGCGATGACGCGGGGATCGCCCGGCTTGACATAGTTCGCCGCCGGACCGGCCTGGGCGCCGTCCTGGGCGATGCCCTGCACCGCGTCGGCGGCGCCGATCACCACGTTGTGGCCCATCGTCTGCACCGGCAGGTGGCCGGTGTGGGCGAGCCGGACGGTGACTTCCGTGCAGGCCGAGCCCACGGTGACGCTGTGCTGGTCGTAGCCCATGGTGTCGCCGACCTTGAGGTCGATGCTGCAGGAGGCGGCGTGGGCGGAGCCGAAGGCGGACGCTGCGATGGCAAGCGTGATGGCAAGGAAGAGAGCGCGCATGGGTTGCTCCTTTTCTGGAAGAGGTGGCTACAGGGCGAGCCACACGTAGAGGAAGGTGGTGTTGTTGTCGTGGGCACTGCGGCCGGCGCCGTCGATGTTCCGCGTCGCGCCGCTGAAGCGCGTGTAATACGTGTACTGCAGACCGACGCGAAGGTTCACCCACGGTCGTGCCCATGAGTCGGCCTTGCCGAAGGGATTCCAGTCGAGTTCGACGATGCCGCCGCGCGTGTCGGGCTTCCCTGTATCGGCGTACAACAGCGCATCGCGGCTGCCGTCATAGGCGAAGACGCCCGTGGTGGCGCCCCAGGTGTTGCGGTACCAGTAGCTGCCGGTGAGGTTGTAGGCGCGCAGCGTGTCGTCGCGATGCTCGGCGTCGCCTGCGGGGAAGCTCGCGTCGAGCCGCTGGCGCTCGTGCACCACGAGGGCGTTGACCGTGAACGCGTGCGTGCCGTCGCCGAGGTTCTGGTAGCTCGCGTCGACGCCGAGATCGCGGAAGCGGTCCGACGGACCAGGCAGGGGCTCGACCCGCCCGGCGGCGTCCTGCGTGGTCAGGCCACGCCGCGCCGAGAGCACGAACGCACCGAGCGTGACGTTGCCGCCCCAGGCATTCCAGCTGCGCGTGAGCCGCGCGTAGGGCGCGAGGCCCGACAGGCGTCCGCCATAGTCGGCGTTGACGTGGCGCAGGAATGCCGGCGACAGCGTGCGGTAGCCGCCGACCTCGACATACCAGCGCCCGTCGATCTGCGCATAGGCCGTCGCGCCGACGACCTGGCCGGCGAGGCCGCCGAACAGCAGCGGTGCCGCCGGCGCACCGGGCGCGAGGTCCGGCGCCATGTACGGGTATTGCCACGCCGGCGCGGTGTTGAGCACGTCGGTGACGGTCGGATTGTTGTTGAGCGTCACGCCCCACAGGCCGTTGTGGTGCGCGCCGCCGAAGCTGCGCGCGTAGCGCAGGTCCACGTTGTCCCAGCCCAGCACGGAACCGTTCTCGCTGTAGGTCGCCTGGGCGAAGACGCCGAGGTGCTCCGCCATGCGGCCGGCGAGGAACACCGACGCCTGCTGCAACTCGCTGTTGTCGTTGCGGGCGAAGTGCCGGGCCGGCGGATCCGTCTGGTCGCGCGCGGTGTGCGTCCACGATTCGACCACCATCGCCGACAGCGGCAAGTGGCTGGTGTCGCCGACCTTGAGCGTGTAGCCGGACAGCTTGAACTGGCGCCCGAATGGCGTGAGCTGAGGGCCGAAACCGCCGACGTGGCAACCGGTGCACGGTTGCTGCGTCTGCCGTGCGAAGGCGGGGACTGCACCGCTGTCGGGCGCGTGCAGCGCGCCCAGCGCCAGCAGGACCGCGCCCAGCAGGCGAAACGATCGCTGCGCCCGCGACGATGCTGGAATGCCACCGGTGCTTCTGCCCATCGAACGCCTCCCATGAACCACGCGCGACGCGGCACCTGTGCGGCATGCACACCGCCTGCGTGTCGTGGCCATGGGTTTATTCCGGTCAGTCGCCCAACGGGCGTGACCGTCCGTCGGAGCCTGCCGGCGGCATGCGTCCCCGAACCTTCCACCATTTCCGGCGCGGGCGTGGGATTTCCCTGATTTTTACGTAGTGGGCGCCTCGGTACCGCATTCCGTTGCTAGGGTCTGCTTCCACACGGAGGAGGACGCCATGAAGGCTCGGGAAATCGCACTGTTGTTGGCTTGCGGCATCGCATCGACGGGCGCCGCGGCGCAGACCATCTATACCTGCAACGCCGCCGGCGGCGGCCGCGGCTATCAGGACGCGCCGTGCGCTTCGACCGGCATGCGCCCGCAGGCCGAGCGCACCTTCGCCACCCCGCGCGACGCCCCCGATGCGGCGCGCCGGCTGGAGGCGATCGACCGCCAGGTGCACGCAGGATGGGAGCGCGACCGCGATCGCTGGGCCGGTGCAGGCGCATCCGTGCGCCGGCGCGGGGTGGCATTGCGGCGCGCGTCGGATGCCGCGCCCGACGCGCGCGACCTCGCGCGGCAGCGATGCCAGGTTGCCCGTGACAGCGTCGATCGCATGTCCCGTGGGCGCCACGCGCATCCGCGGCGCGGGGAGATGGAACAGGCGGCGGTCGACGCCTGTTTCGCGCTGTAGCCTTCAGTCGCGATCCGGCGCGCCGAGCGGAAAGTACGGGCGGAACGGGCGCGCCTCGTCCACCGCGCGCGCGAACGACGGCCGCGCGAGCAGGCGCGCGCGGTAGGCGCGCAGGTTCGCGAAGGATCCCGGGATCGGGTGCGTCCAGTCCGCGTAGAACAGGAACGGCGCGGCCGCGCAGTCGGCGAGGCTGAAGGCGCCCGCCGCCCATTCGCGGCCGGCCATGTGCCGGTCCAGCCACGCGTAGGCGGTTTCCAGCATCGCGCGCGCCTCGGAGACGCCATGCGCATCGCGCACCGCCTCCGGCCGCAGGCGGTCGAACACGACCTTCTGCTGCGGCGTCGAGACGTAGTTGTCGAAGATGCGGTCGAGCATGCGCACCTGCAGCGCGGCGTCCGGATCCGCCGGAACCAGCCGCGACGTGCCGCGATGGTGCAGGTCGAGGTATTCGACGATGCAGGTCGCCTCGAGGACGGTGCGGTCGCCGTCCACCAGCACCGGGAAACGCTGCATCGGCCATAGCGCCGCGAGTTCGGCTTGCGCCGCAGGATCCTCCAGGCTGCGGTACTCGAAGGGCGTGCCGTGCTCGTACAGCGCGATCAGCGCCTT
Source organism: Lysobacter sp. (assembly GCA_013362405.1). Taxonomy (GTDB): domain Bacteria; phylum Pseudomonadota; class Gammaproteobacteria; order Xanthomonadales; family Xanthomonadaceae; genus JABFWF01. Next base: position 22,430 of record JABFWF010000157.1, read on the forward strand.
CTGCGAGTAGGACGAGAACGGATGCGCGTACAGGCGGGGCAGGGTGGGCATCGTGGTGGCTCCGGCGGGTGATGCAGGGGCGACGAATGGAAGGATCGCAAATCGACGAGCCTTCGCCACCGGCGCGCAGCGCCTGCCCGGTGGGAGCGGCTTGCAGCCGCGAGCTCTTTCCCTGGTAGCCAAGCTCGCGGCTGCAAGCCGCTCCGACGGGAATGGTTTGGGGCGACGGCGTCTGGCGATCGCCATTCGTCTTCTGTCGCGAGGGAGCGTGCCTCCACTACCTGGCCCGCGCCAGGCACCGCCGGTAGCGCTGGTCGACGCGCTGGGCGAACCACGCGGTCGTGAGGTGGCGGGTGATCTTGGGGCTTTCCAGCGTGATGCGCGGCAGGATCGCGCGCGGCAGGCGGCGGTGCGCATGCTGCTCGGCGAGCGCGAACACGCGCTGGTACAGCGGGCTTTGCTCGAAGCCGGGACGTTCGCCGTCCTGCAGCGCACGCGCGATCTGCGCGGGTTCGAGCTGCAGCTGCCAGGCGATGCCGCGCAGCGCCGCTTCGGTTTCCGCCGGGCCGCCGTCATAGCGGACGAGGTCGCCGTCGAGCGGGATGCGGATGCCGGACGCGACCTGCAGCGCCTGCTGGAAAGCCGCGTTGCGGCTGGCGTAGAAGCCGGCGTTGTAGTCGGCGAAGCGATACAGCATCTGCGGGTAGGCCACCGGATAGTCGAGCAGGTGCGCGATGCCGAAGTACAGCCCGCCGCGGCGGGCGAACACCTCATGCCGGATGCTGCCCCCGACCGGATACGGATAACCCTGCCGGCGCGCGAACTGCTCGGCGAAGGCGACGTCGACCTGCATTGGCCCGCCCGTGTGCACCGGGTTGCCGCCCGCCAGCAGGCGTCGGCCGAGTGGCACCGAGCCGATGAAGTCCTCGTAGATCAGGCTCAGGTCCTGCTCGGTGCGCGCGCCGGCGAGGCGGTCGGCGTAGGAGCGCCCGTCGGGCGACGTGAATCGCAGCGCGGCGTGCACCAGGAAGGCGGGGATGCCGTGCTCGCCGGCGCGGCGATCGAGCTCGGCGAGCGCGATGTCGCCGAGCCGCGGCACCGGCGGATCGACCACGTAACCGGATTCCTGCTCGGCGATCGCCAGCGTGGCGCACAGGTTCTGCGTGCTGGGTTCGATCTTCAACGTGGCGAAGGCGACCTGGATATCGCTGGCCCAGCCGGCACGGTCGGACACGCGCGCCGGCAACAGGCGGACGATGCGGGCGCGCACTTCCTCCGGCTTCGGCGGCGCGGGCGAGCGTGAGCAGGCGGCCGCCAGCGCGACGAAGCTGGCAAGCACGAGAGTGCGCAGGTGGCGCGAGGCGCCGCGACGGGAGGTGGAGCGCCTGGGCGGCAATCCCGGGCGAGGGCGATGGGCCATCGATCGAACGCTGTGTCTTGGAAACGCCACATGATGGCAGCAGCGGATGCGGCTAGGCTGCCGCGCTCGCGCATCCCGCGCGGAAGGAGACGGCGATGCGCATCCTGCTGGTCGGCGGCCGCGGCACGATCGGCCGCGCGGTGGCGGCGGAACTCGCGCCCCGGCATGAAGTGATCGAGGCCGGCCGCAACAGCGGCACCGTCGCGCTCGACCTGGCCGACGGCAAGAGCGTGCGGCGCGCGCTGGATTCGCTCGGGCCGCTCGATGCCATCGTCTCCGCCGCGGGCCATGTCGGCTGGGGGCCGTTGCTCGAGCTCACCCCCGCGCAGTGGGACTTCAGCGTCAGCAACAAGCTGATGGGGCAGGTGGTGCTCGCACTGGTCGGCGCGGAATTCCTGCGCGACGGCGGCTCGATCACGCTCACCTCGGGCGTGCTGGTGGACGAGCCGGTGGTCGGCGGTGCCGCCGCGAGCCTGGCCAACGGCGGCATCGAGGCCTTCGTGCGTGCCGCCGCGATCGAGCTGCCGCGTGGCTTGCGCATCAACGCGGTCAGTCCCGGCGTCGTGCGCGAGTCGGGCGATGACTATGCATCGGTCTTCCGGGGCTTCGAACCCGTGCCGGCAGCGCGCGTCGCGCTCGCCTACAGCCGTTCCGTCGAGGGCGCCGATACCGGCAAGGTATACGCGGTGCGCTAGCGCGGGCCGTCAGTGCAGGTCGACGCGCGCCGCCTTGTCGCCGGCCTCGCGTCGGGGATCCGCGCCGAACAGCACCTTGAGGCCGGTCAGCAGGCTCGACGTGTTTTCCCAGATCTCGGCGTGGTCGGCGTCGAAACGCAGCAGGGCCAGGCTCGGATCGTCCTTGCCGCCGTCGTACCAAGTGGCGACGAAGGGATTCCACAGGCGGTCGACCATCGTGCGGTCGGTGTCCAGGCGCAACTCGCCACCGATGCTGGCGAAGAGATCATGGTCCTTGGCGACGAAGCTCGCGTGCGCGGCGACGCCCTGGTCGAGCTGGCCGACGAGCGCGTTGTCGCGCGTGGTGAAAAACCAGATCGGCCCGCGCGCTTCCTCGAATTGCGCCGTCATCGGCCGCGCGTGTCCGCCTTCGCCGACATCGAGGCCGAGCATCACCGTGCGGTCCGACTTCAGTGCATCCCAGAACTTGTCCTCGAGTTCGCGTGGCGTGGGCATGGCGGTTCCTGCGTGGATGGATGCGCCCGTTTGTAGCGCGCGCCGGATCAGCGCGATGGCAAGGCGCCGCGCATTCATCGCGAGCGCGCGCATTCATTGAGGGAAACAGCGCAGCGCGTCCGATTTCCCTGCGCTGAAACGCGCTAGCGTCCTTCCTGCAAGGGGGATCCGGTAGTGCAAGGTTCGGTCGGGGACGCGGCCGCTGGGGAGCAGCGGGCGGCGGCGCAGCAAGACATCTTCCAGCAACGTTCCGCGCGGTTGCGCCGGATGCTGTCCGCGTGCGCGTGGAACGTGACGTGCGCGCTCGCGCTGCTGGTCGCGGCGCCGGCATTCGCGGGCACGCGCGACGTCGAGCCGGGCACCCTGCCGCACCTGCAGCCAGGCGAAGGCCTGCTGCTGGTCGAGGCGGATACGGACGTCGCGCTCGCCTCGCTGCAGCTGGCGCCGCTGGATGGCGACAGCGTCGAGGCCCTGCACGTGGCCGATGCCGGCGTGACGGCGCGCCTGCTCGTGCTGCCCGCGGGGCGCTACATGTGGCGCAACGCCACCCTGCAGTCCGGTCGCCGCTTCAGCTTGGGCAACACGCGCGACGAGGCTTTCGACGTCGCGCCCGGCCGGGTCACCTACGCCGGCGACCTGGTGCTGCGGGTCAAGGGCCGCGACGGGATGAGCTTCGAGGTCGCCAACCGCGGCCTGCGCGCGATCGACTGGCTGCACGCGCGCTACCCGCAGCTCGCGCAGGCGCTGCCGGTGGTGTATTCGGGCCACTATCCGGATCCGTTCCCCGCGTTCTACGCGCGCGAGCGCGCCGCCTCCGCGCTCGCCGACGACGCGCTGTCCACGGTGCTGGCGCCGCCCGCGCCGGGCCCCCTGCCGCTGTCGCCGCTCGACCTCTGGCACTACCGCCGCGTCGACGGCGCCAGCCTCAACCCGGCCGGCGACCTGGTGGTCGAGAACGTGCACGAGAGCGACGCGCTGTGGGCGCTCGACCTCGTCGATCTGTCCTCGCGCGCGCGCGTGCGGCTGGCGACGAGCGCGCAGCGCTTCGGTTCGATCGATTGGGCGGGCGACCGCGTGCTGCTCGCCGGCACCGGCGACGACAGCACGCGCGAGCGCGTCTCGCTGTTCGACATCCGTACCGCGGCCGGCGTGGCGCCGACCTTCGCGCAGACGCGGCTCCCCGACGACGGCCACGTGCTGGCCACGCGCACGGACGTGCCGGGCCGGATCCTGTTCGAGCGCCGCGGCGCGTTCGGCCGGCTCGAGGTGGTGGCGCTCGACATCGGCCTGCGCGACGGTGCGCGGCGTTTCCAGGCCGAGCTGCGCGGGCGCCTCGCCGCCGCCGCGGACCCCGACATCGGCTGGTTCGCCGACGCCCACGGGCGCGTGCGCGCGGCGACGCTGCACCGCGACGACGGCACGCTCGCGCTGATGTACGGCGAGGGCACGCGCTTCGACGAGGTACTGCCGCTGCGCGACGACGGCGGCTTCCGCCCGCTCGGGCTGTCCGACGACGGCCAATACGTGTTCGGCCTCAGCGACGAAGGCAGCGCGCAGCGCGACCTGGTCGCCTTCGACCCGAAGCAGGGGCGGGTGGTGCGCACGCTGTTCCGCAAGCCCGGCACCGACGTGCAGGATGCCGTGCTCGACGCGCAGGGCCAGCCGATCGGCGCGACCTACTTCGACCAGGGCCACCGTGTCACCGCCTTCCTCGACCCCGCGCTGCAGCCGCTGCAGGCGGTGCTGGCGCGCGCGTTCCCGGACCGCTCGCTGCAGGTGGCCGGTCGCAGCGACGACGGCCGCACGCTGCTGCTGTGGGTGGAGGCGAGCGACCAGCCGGCGACGCTGTACCGCTACGACGTCGCCAGCGCGCAGGCGAGCCTCGTCGACGTCGCCGCGCCGTGGCTGCAGGGCCGCGAATTCGTGCCGAGCGTGCCGTTGCAGGCACGCAGTCGCGATGGCCTGCCGGTCGAGGCCTTCCTCACCCTGCCGCGCGGCGCGGGACGGCATGCGCTCGTGGTGTTGCCGCACGGCGGCCCGATCGGCGTCAGCGACCATCGGCTGTTCAACCCGGAGGTGCAGTTCCTCGCCTCGCTCGGTTACGCCGTGCTGCAGGTCAACTTCCGCGGTTCGGACGGCTACGGCACCGCTTTCCGCGAAGCCGGCTACCACGCCGGGGGCACCGCGATCGAGGACGACATCGACGCCGCGCTGCAGGTCGCGCTCGCGCGCTACCCGCTCGACGCATCGCGCATGTGCGTCATGGGCAGCAGCTACGGCGGCTACTCCGCGCTGCAGTCGGCGGCGCGCTGGCCGGGGCGCTTCCGCTGCGCGGTGTCGATCGCGGGGATCACCGACCGCATGCTGTTCTTCACCGCCAGCGATTCAGGCAACAGCGCGCGGACGCGCGCCGAACTGGAGCGCCTGGTCGGCGACCCGCGCCGCGAATATGCCGAGATGCTCGCGACCTCGCCGCTGTACCGCTACCGTGCGCTGACCCTGCCGGTGATGCTGGTGCACGGCCGCGAGGACACCCGCGTCGACTACGAGCACGCGCGGCGGCTGGTGCGCATGCTCAACCTCGCCGGGCATCCGCCGGTGATGCTCAGCTTCGACAACGAAGGCCACAACTGGCGCGAGCTCGCCGACATCGCGACGGCGTACCGCGGCGTCGCGGGGTTCCTGCGCGCATACCTCGGGGAACCGGAACGACTTCAGTGATGCCGGGCATGCGTCATGGACCAGCCGTCGCTCCGGCAGGTCCCGCCGCGATGGCCTCCATTTCCACGCTTGCCCCCAGCGGCAGGCCGGCAACGGCGATGGTGGTCCCGGCGGGGTAAGGGGCGCGGAAGTGGCACGCGTAGATCGCATTGAATCGCGCGAAGTCGTCCATGCGGGCGAGGTAGACATTGACCTTGATCACGTCATCGAAGCCGAGTCCCGCTGCGTCGAGGACCGCCGCCATGTTCCGCAGTGCCTGCTCGACTTCGCGCTCGAAGCCGCCATCGACGAGCTTGCCCGTCCCGGGATCCAGGCCCACCTGGCCCGAGAGGTAAACCAGGCGCGATCCCTGGCACGGTGCGCGAACGGCTGGGGAAAACGGCGCCAGTGGTGGGAGGCCGGGCACGACAATGGCGTCTCGATGCATCGCAATGCTCCTGCTTCTCCGGCGGGACTTCGACGAGCCCGATGAAGACGTCCTCGCGCCGGACGCCCGGCGAGCGGTGCAGCAGGTCGGCGATGCGCGCGAACAGCGCCCGCTTGGTCGCCAGGTCGCGACCGGTGTTGAAGGTGATCTGGATCACGACGATGTCGTCGCTGCGCCGGATGCCGAGATACGCCGGGTCGTAGAGCAGTCCTTGCGCATCGTGCTCTTCGATGACCTGGAACATGTCGAGCGGTGGAACATTGGCGACCTCCACCAGTGCCTGGTGGACTGCATCGCCGATCGCACGGCGGAAGGTCGGCGGTTTGCCCTGGCGCAGGGCGATGCGGACGAGCGGCATTGGTGGCTCCCGGTGCGCGATCAGGTCGGGTTCTTGCCCCACAGGACGTTGACGATCACCCAGCGTCCGTTCCATTTGGCGAGCTGGAGATAGTCGACGCCATACCAGGCGACGATCTTCGCCGTGGCGGCATTGCTGAAGGTGTCGAGCACCGTCACGTCGTGGCGCTGGCGCCCGGCCGGGACTCTGCCCTTTCCCTGGCGCGTGAGCGAGATCAATTCCGGTGCGTCGATGTCCTGGGTCAGGATGCTGACGTGGCGTTGTTCGTCGGTACCGACGTGGCGCATCACGAAGACGGGGTGCAGCGCGCGCGCCATGCGGTCCGCATCCGCGGTGTACCAGCCCTCTTCGAAATCCAGGGCGGTGCGGATGATCGCCTTCCTGTCGGCCATCGATGGCGCGCCGGCGTGGCAAGCGACGCTGAACGCCGACAGCAGGAGGGCGGATCCTGCCAGGAAAACCGGGCGAGACGACATCGTTTCCTTCTCCATGCAAGCGGCCATCGTCGGCCGGCCTGCATACGCTAGCCAGCAACAAAGGATTGGTCCAATCGAATGTTCATTGGAATATGATTCGATCAACTTATCCATTCGGGAATGGGCCGGGGCATGGACCTCAAGCATCTGCGCCTGATCGAAGCGATCGCCGAACATGGCGGACTCACGGCCGCCGGACGCGACCTCCACCTGTCGCAGCCGGCGCTCAGCCAGCAGCTCGCGAACCTCGAAGCCGAACTCGGGCTTGCGCTTTTCCACCGGATCGGCAGGAAGATGACGCCGACCGCGGCGGCGCGGATGGTGCTGGAGTCGGGAAGCGGACTGCTCGCCGGCATGCGCGACCTCGAAGAGCGCGTGCGCCGGAACGCACGGGGTTTGCGTTGCGAGGTACGACTCGGCATCCAGTGCTACACCGCGCTGCACTGGTTGCCGCAGGCGATGGTCCAGTTCCATCGCACCCATCCGTCGGTCGAACTGAAGATCGTCAACGACGCAACGCATGAACCGGTGCTGGCGCTGCTCGACGGGCGCATCGACGTCGGCGTCCTCAATGCAACGTCGCAGGACCCGCGCCTGCGGACGGTGCCGATGTTCAAGGACGAACTGGTGGTCATCAGCGCGCCGGGCCATGCGTTCGGCGCACGGCCCCATGTCGCGCCGGAAGACCTAGTGGGCGAACAGGTCTTCGTCTACAGCGCCCCCCACGGTGGCGGCGCGCTCAACGCACTGGTGCAGCCCGTGCGCCGGAAGCTTGCGCGCTGGACGGAGATGCAATGGACCGATCCCATCATCACCTTCGTCGCTGCGGGCATGGGCGTCGGCATCGTGCCGGACTGGGTGCTCGACGCGCCGGCAGCCCGACGGAAGCTCCAGCGCTCGCGGCTCACGGCAGGTGGGTTGCGTCGGACGTGGAGCGTGGCGACGCTCGACTCGCGGGCCGTCCCGGAGTCGGCGATCGCGTTCTCGGCAGCGCTTCGGGACGCTACGCGCGCGCTGGCTTCGCGGAGAAGGTGATCGCGCGGATCGGACGCCGGCAGCGAGTGTCGCGCGGGAGGGACGCGACCCCGCCGACGCAACGCGCGCGCTTGCGCGGCGGTGAATGCGCGGCGCGCGCATTCACCCGGATTGGCGTCGCACCGTTACAGCGTCTTCAGGTACTCCACGAGGTCGTGGTGCTGCGTCGGTGTCAGGTGCAGGTGCAGCACGCGGTCGTAGTGCGCGACCACGTCGTCGAGCGTCGCGGCGCTGCCGTCGTGGAAGTACGGCGGGTGCTGCCACAGTCCGCGCAGCGGCGTGGTGCGGTGGCCTTGTTCGCGGTGCGGGCGGCATAGGCGCCATCCATGCCGGTTTCCGACGGCAGGTGCAGCTTGCCGCCGTTGTTGTCGGTGCCGTCGGCGCCGACGTGGCAGCCCATGCACGCCTGGCCGAACACCGCGCGCCCGCGCGTCGCCGCGGTGGCGTCGAAGCTTCCTGCGGGCGGTGGCGGTGCGCGCAGGCTGAGCTGGTACGCGCGCAGCGCAGGCAGCTTCGGCGTGACGAGGTCGGGCGTCTGCACGATGTGGATGCCCAGGCGCGGATCGGAGAAGTCGCCGTGGCCGCCCATCTGGGTCACCGCCACGTAGGCGTTCCAGTACGACACCGGGCCTTCCGCCGTGTAGGTCTCGTTCTTCACCTTCAGCAGCCCGTAGGCGGGCGGCAGCACGAGCGGCGTGCTGAGGCCATCGATGTTGAAGCGCGGGTCGTACTTGCCCGGGCCCCAGCTGTTGTACACGGCCTTCGCGGAGGCGGGCACGGCCGGCGACAGCGCGATGATCGCGCCCGGGTCGAGGTCGCGGTTTGGCCAGCCGTCGCGCCGATGGCCGATGCCCGGTGCGACCGAATCGTCGACGGTGGAGTGGCATAACGCGCAGGTGATGCCGAGCCGCGTGATGCGCCCGTTCGCGTCGACGCGCGCCTTGAGGCCGACCACCGCATCGAGCTTCAGCAACGCCACGGTCGTCGCCGGGTCGTTGAGGTTGGCGTGGGCGAGGGTGCCCGGCGGCAGCGCATCGGTATCGACCTTCAGTCCGACCGCCAGCGCGGTGATCGGATCCACCGTCTGCACGACTTCGTGCATGCGCAGGCGGTCCGTCCACAGCTGTTCGTCGCCGAAGGTGTCGTAGCGGAAGATCTGCCGGCCCTGCGCGATCATTTCCGGCGAAAGCAGCCGGGCGCGGTCGTTGCCGGCGGCGCGCGCGTCGCCTTCGGATGCCGTACCGCAGCCTGCGAGCATGCCGGCGATGCAAACGGAAAGGAGGGTGGGCAGGACGGCTGACGGCAGGCAGGGCATGGCGCGGCTCCTGTGCAGGCGGCAGGAGCGCGGGCGTCCTGCCGCAGGTGGGGAACCCGGACGCTACGCCGCTCTCCGCAGCCCGGCGCGAGGGGGTGTGTAAAGCGTCGGAACGCCAGCCGGGTCGCACGGACACGGTTCCAGTGGCGGGTCAACGCTGCGCACGCCTCATGCCGTCGAAGCGGATTTCTTGCGACGCTCAGCGCTTCGAGCCGCATGAGTGCTGAGCTTCAACCGCGACGCCTGCGCCGATGGGAGTCAGGGGCCTCGATCGGACATCCGAAGCACCAACCACGATGCAAAAACGCCCGGCGTGGGCCGGGCGCTTTTGCGGTCGGGCGGATCAGCCCAACGGTTGCAGGTTGAGGATGGCCTGCAGGATCGAGGCCAGGATGTTGTAGCTGCCGTTGTCATAGCGGCCGTAGCGATAGTCGCTGCCGTAGCCGTCCTCGTAGCCGCGCGAGAAGCCCTGGCGGAAGTAGTACGAATACTCGTCGGGCGCGACGTAGTAGCCGTTGTAGCCGTAGGTCGCGTCCTGCCAGGCGAAGTTGTCCCGGTAGCTGTCGCGCCAGCCGTCCATGCGGTCGGCTTCGCCGGCGCGAACGCCCTGGTCGTAGCCGTAGCGCACCGCGCGCTGCAGCAGGTCGGCGGCGTAGCTGTTCACTTCGTAATCCTGGCCGCCGCGCCAGTAGCGGTAGGACACGGGCGCTCCGTAGTACGGGTCGTTCGCGTAGCTGTAGTTGCGCGCGGCCCAGGCTTCCTGCATCTCGCGCTGGCCGGCCCAGTACGCCTGCTGGTAGCGCCAGGCCTGCATGCGCCGTTGCTGCTGCAGTTCGGCCGCCTCGCGGCGTTCGTCGTCGCCCATGCGGGCGATCTGGCGACGGTAGTCGGCCAGGCGCGCCTGCTGTTCCTGGATGCGACGCTGGCGCTCCGCGTCGGAAACGCGGTCGCGATCGCGCGCCTGGCGTTCGCGCAGTTCATCCTGATGCCGCGCGGCGTCCTGCTGCTGGTCGCGCGCGCGCTGCTGCGCATCGCGACGTGCGTCCGCCGCCTGCCCCTGGGCGTCGCGCATCGCGTCCTGACGCCGCAGTTGGGCATCGTGTCGCGCGTCGGCGGCCTGCTGCTGTGCGTCGCTGCGCTGATCCATGGCTCGCCGCTGCGCGTCACTGCGCGGGTCCATCGCCCGCCGCTGCGCGACGCTGCGCTGGTCCATCGCTCGCCGCTGTGCATCGCTGCGCTGGTCCTCGGCCTGCTGCCGAGCGTCGCGGCGTTGCTCGGCGGCGCGCTGTTCGGCGACACGCTGCTGCGCGTCGGCCTGCTGGCGCGCACGCGCGGCGTCGGCGTCGCGGCGCATCGCGTCGGCGCGCTCGCGCTGCTGGTCCTGCGCGCGTTCCTGCGCCGCATGCGCCTGCGCAGCGCGCTCCTGCGCGGCGTGCTGCTGGCCCTCGCGCGCGGCCTGCTGGGCCTCGCGCTGCTGGGCCTGCTGGGCCTCGTGCTGGGCCTCGCGATTCTGTGCCTCGTGCTGTTGGGCCTGTTGCTGCTGGCCTTGCTGGCGCTGTTGGCGCGCGGCGGCTTCGCGGTCCGCGCGCGTGTCCTTGCGATGCGGGGCCTGTTCCTGGTCCTGGTTCTGGTCCTGCTGCGCCGGATGCGCGAAAGCCGGTGCGGCGATCGCCAGCGCCAGCGCGAGTACGCCGAAACGGAGCGGGTCTTGCTTGTTCTTGTGCTTGGTGTGACTGGCGTTCATGGCCAACCTCGGTGTGCGGGATCGCTGCGAACGCAGTTGGCGACCGCATCCATTAACGCGCGATGAGATCCGAAGACCGGCATCGCGCGCATTCAGCGCGCGGCGTGGAAATTCGTCAGACGCATCGCGTTCGTAAAAGATTCGTCAACTGAATGCGCAGCGCGCGCATCTTCACAAAATCACGACTAAACAAAGCGCTCGCCAAACCGCCAACGCGGTTGCGATTTGGGACATCCTTGCTCGCGCCGGCTTCACGCGGCTTCTACCTTCACTCCGGCGGCGCAAGGGAGCGCGCCGTTTTTTCCGGATGTTTTTTCGCCGAGGCGAGGACGCCGAAGGCACTTTTCTGAAATGGGGTATCGATGATCAAGAGCGAGAACGTTCTCGAGCGGAACGTCGCACGCCGCGACTTCCTGAAGACCACTTCCGGCCTTGCGGCCGCCGCCGCCTTCGGCGGTTTCACGCTTCCCGCCCTCGCCTACGTTCCGCCGACACGCAGTCGCGGATCCACCGTCATCAGCGTCAAGGACACCGGCGCGGTCGGCAACGGCGTCCACGACGACACATCCGCCATCCAGGCGGCGGTCAACAAGCTGCCGTCCACCGGCGGCACGGTGTACATCCCCGACGGCACCTACCTGATCGACACCATCAGGAAGATCAACCTGCGCAGCCTGATGATGCTCAAGCTCTCCGCGGGCGCGGTGCTGAAGGCGAAGACCTCCTCGGTCAGCCGCGCCTACGTCGTCTACGCGCGTAACGTGTCCGACGTCGAGATCGCCGGCGGCCAGGTGGTCGGCGAGCGCGACACGCACCGCTTCGTCAGCGGTACCACCGACGAGTGGAACCACGGCATCCAGATCCTCGGTTGCAAGCGCGTCACCGTGCGCGACATCCGCGTGAGCAAGTGCACCGGCGACGGCATCTGCGTCGGCGGCGCCGCCTACGACGTCGTGGTGGACAACGTGGTCTGCACCGCCAACCGCCGCCAGGGCCTGTCGCTCACCCACTGCAGCAACATCAAGGTGTACGACTCGGAGTTCAGCTACACCCAGGGCACCAGCCCCGAGTGCGGCATCGACATCGAGCCAGACCCCGGCTACACCTGCTCGAACATCCGCGTCCAGAACTGCCGGCTGTACAAGAACGCCAAGTACGGCATCAACATCTGGAAGAACGCCAGCAGCATCGTGCTGACGGGCAACACCTTCGAGTACAACGGCAGCCTGGGCCTGTCGACGTACTACTGCTCGGGCGTCACGGTGACCTCGAATACCTTCCGCTACAACTCGGCGACGGGCGTGGTCTACAACGCCGGCACCCGCAACCTGAGCCACGGCAGCAACATGTCCTACGGCAACTACACCCGGTTGGGCATAAAGACCCGCACGCCGTTCACCCAGACCGGCTGGTCGAGCAAGATCGAGCGCGACGTCCTGATCCGCAGTTCCACGGGCACCGTTTCGATCAGGACCAACAACTACAAGTAGGACTGCGCGCCCTTGCGCACGAAGCCCCGGCTGGTCCGGGGCTTCGCTTTTCGCAGCCGGAATTTCGCATTCAGACGATCGCCGACGGCAGCGGCGCGCCGCGGAAATGCGCGTCGAGGTTGGCGAGTACGCACAACGCCATGCGCGCGTCGGCGTCATGGGTCTCCGGATCGACCGGCGCCACGGCCACCCGCACGCGATGCGCGGTGGCCGCATGCAGGTCGACGCCCGGGCAGGTCGGTCCATGGATGGCGATCAGCCTCAGCCCGCGCAGATGGGCGATGAATTCCCGGTCGATGCTGCTCCCGCTGTCGCCCACGATCGCGGCGATGCATCGCGCGTCGCCGCATTCGACCGGTGTGTGCAACAACGTATAGCGGGCGGCGAGCGCGCCGAGCAGGGCGGGCGGCAGCGGCGCCAGGACCAGCACTTCGGCGTCCGCCGCGACGCCGTCCGCCGGCCGGTTCAGGTCGTCGGCGACGAGGGCGATGTTGCGGTTGCGGACGGGGGCATGGCCATGCAGGCGGGCGCCCCCGGCGCCCGGTGCGAGGAGCGTGGTGAGCAGCGGAATGCGCATCGATGCTGGCCCCTGTTTCCCTTCTGGCAACGCGACGTCCGGAGGCGGCAGGACAGCGCCGCGCCGCATCCCTGGCGTCGCCATTCGTCGTACAGACAACGCCGTGACGACCGCGAGAACGCATGCATGGCCTGTCCGGCGCCCTGCACGCGCGGCGTTGTGCCTTGCAAGCGCGCCGCCGTACGCCGCGCGCACGCCATCGCATCGCCGCGCGTGCGGCGGAACGCGTGGGCGAACCGGGGGCGTCCGACGCGTGGCGAAGCGGCACCGCCCGATCTGCCGCGCTGCTCCAGGAGGTCCCATGTCCACTCCACGTTCATTGCTTGCCGGCGCACTGGCGCTCGGCACGGCGCTGGCATGTTCGGCCAGTTTCGCCGGCGCTTCCGCGCCCCCCGCCTCGCTGACGCCGGAGGCGATCGCCAGCCTGGTGCAGCCGCAGGCCGCGCAGGCGGTGACGGTGTCGGTGTTCGCCACGGGCCTGTACAACCCGCGCGGGCTGAAGTTCGGACCCGACGGCTACCTGTACGTCGCCGAAGGCGGCAAGGGCGGCACGCATTCCACCGTGGGCCAGTGCACGCAGGTGGTCGCGCCGGTCGGCCCGTACACCGGCAGTTACACCGGCGGCCGGATTTCGCGCATCAGCGCGCACGGCGTGCGCACGACGGTGACCAGCCAGCTGCCATCCAGCCAGACCAGCCCGGCGCTCGGTTCGCTCATCAGCGGCGTGGCGGACGTGGCCTTCGTCGACGGGAAGCTGTACGCGCTGATGTCGGGCGCCGGCTGCTCGCATGGCGTGCGCGGGCGCGACAACGCGGTCGTGCGCATCCATTCGGATGGCTCGCTGTCGCTCGTCGCCGACCTCAGCACCTTCATCAAGTCGCATCCCGTGATGAATCCGGAGCCGGACGACTTCGAGCCCGACGGCACCTGGTGGGGCCTGGTCGCCGCGGGCGGCTACCTGTTCGCCACCGAGCCCAACCACGGCGAACTCGACCGCATCGACCCGCGCACCGGCGCCGTGCACCGCGTGGCCGACATTTCGGCGACGCAGGGCCATATCGTGCCGACCGCGCTGACCGCGTTCTACGGGCACCTGTTCGTCGGCAACCTCGGCACGTTCCCGGTCGCCGCGGGCGCGTCGAAGATCATGCGGATCTCGCCGATCACCGGCCAGCTGAGCACCGTCGTCACCGGCCTCACCACCGTGCTTGGCGTGCAGTTCGACAGCCGCGGGCGGATGTACGCGCTGCAGACCACCGACGGTTCGAACCCGAACCCGGTGCCCGGCACCGGCAGCATCGTGCGCATCGTCAACGGCGCGCCGGAAACGATCGTTTCCGGGCTGACCACGCCGACGGGGATGGCGTTCGGGCCCGACGGCGACCTCTACGTGTCGAACGTGGGTTTCGGCGCGCCCCCGATGGGCCTCGGGCAGGTGCTGCGCATCCATCTCGGGCAATGACGGATGGCGAAGGCCCGGCGCTGGCCGGGCCTTCGTCGTGTTTCCCGCGGGTCGCTAGTGCTGGAACCAGGCGCCGCTGCCGGCGTAGCCGGCGGGCAGGGCGACCAGTGTGGCGTCGTCGACGCCGATGCGGCGGAGCGCATAGCGCGCGATGGTCAGCGACGGATCGGCGTAGGCGCGCAGGTTGGCGAGCACGTGGCTGTCGTCGCGCGACCAGGCCGCCGCGGCATAGGCGAGGTTGGAGACGCGCGCGCGCGTCACCCGCCGTGCGTTGTTGCCGTCGGCGTCCATCACGTAGAGCGGGTTGTAGTAGTGCAGGTCGGGACTGAATTCGTACACCTCGCCGGTGTAGGCGATGCGGCGGCCGTCGTGCGACCACGCAGGCGCGTAGCCGGTGCCCACCGGCGTCTGCGTGCCGGTGGCGAAGTCGACCAGCAGCATCTGGTTGGGCACGACGTCGGCGAACACGCCGTGCTGTCCGTCGGGCGAGATCGCGAGCGTGCGTTCCTCGTCCATGGTGGTATCGACGAGCGTGCGCGCCGCGCCGGTCGTCGCATCGACGCTCCAGGCGAGGGCACGCCAGACCGGATCCAGGCGGCCGACATACACGCCGCCGCCGACCAGCACGCTGCGGCCGTCGGGCGACCATTGCGGTGACGCCAGCTGCGTCGGACCGGCGGCGCAGAACAGGTCGCGCCGGTCGCGGCCGTCGGCCCGCATGACGCCGACGCACGCGCGGTCGTCGTAGGCGGCGACGAAGGCGATGCGGCCATCGGTGTTCCACGCGGGCGCGGTGAAGTCGCCGGGCCCGTGGGTCAGGCGACGCAGGCGCTGGCCGTCGCGGGCGATGCTGTAGAGATCGTGGCGGGTGCGCGCTCGCTCGCGCACGCCGCGCTGGAAGGCGATCAGCGTGCCGTGCGGTGACCATGCCCCCGCCGCGTCGAAAATCCCGTCCACCGTCGGCGTGAGCGCGCGCGTGCCTGCGGCCGACGTCAACCACAGGCCGCTCGCGCGCGGCGTGCCGTCGGCGTTCGATGGCGCGCGCGTGAACACGATCGCATCGTCGCCGGAAGGCGCGGCCTGAGCGGCCGCGGACAGGAAGAGACACGCCACCAGCAGGTAGCGCAGGCAGGACAGGACACGCATGGAAACCCCCGATTTCGACTGCTTGGTTCGACGTGGGCCATGACGTGGCCGCACGCTGCCTATGAAGCGCGGCGGCGCCTCATGGCCAGGTGAAAAATCACGGGTGCCGTGCGCGCGCGTGATGCATGCGCTGAAGCGTTCACCCGCGCGGGGCCTGTCGCGACGGTGCCGCGCGTTCATCGCCGTGCCGTTATCCTGCGCATCACATGCAGGCGGATTCATCGGAGGCGGCCATGGCCACCGGCTGGGCAGGCGACGGGGCGGTGCAGGAGCAGATCGATGCCACCATCAAGGACGGCATCCTGCGTGCGCGCAGCCAGTTGCCGCAGGGACCGGGCCTCGAGCACTGCGAGGAATGCGACGCGCCGATCCCCGAGGCACGGCGCAGGGCCGTGCCCGGCGTGCGCCTGTGCATCGCCTGCCAGGAAGCGCGCGATCGCGAGCAGTCCGTGTACAGCGGCTATAACCGTCGCGGCAGCAAGGACAGCCAGTTGCGCTGAGCTGCGCATCGCCTTCAGGCGAGCAGCGCCGCGAGCCGGTCGAGCAGCGGGGCTTGGCCGGCGAGGATGCGCACGCGCGCCGCATCGAGCGTGAACCACGCGTCGTGGTCGAGTTCCGGGAAGCTGGCTATGCGGCCGCTGCGTGCTGGCCATTCCATCTCGAAGGCGATGCTGCGCAGTGCCCGCGGGTCGAAGTCGCCGGCAAGCGCATAGGCCTCCACCCACTTGCCGCCGCGCTGCCGGATGCCGCCGAGCGGTTGCAGTGGTCCATGCGCCGCGCAGCCGGTTTCCTCCTCGAACTCGCGCCGCGCCGCATCCTCCGCCTCCTCGCCGGGCGCGATGCCGCCCTTGGGGATCGTCCACGCGCCGAGGTCGCGGTGCCGCCAGTACGGGCCGCCCGGATGTCCGAGCAGTACTTCGATGCCCGCGTTGCCGCGGCGGTGGAGCAGGACGCCGGCGCTGCGCTCGGGCAAGCGGCGCTAGACGCGTGCGGCGGCGAGCGCGCGCTCCTTGTACAGCAGGCGCACTTCGACCTGGTTGTGCACGCGCAGCAGCAGCTCGTCGAGGTCGACCGGCTTGCGCAGGAAATCGCGCGCGCCTCGCCGCAGCGCCTGCATCCGGTGGCCCGGTTCGCCGGTGAGCGCCACGACCGGCAGGTAGCCGTCGCGCTCGAATTCCTTCAGGCCTTCCATGACCTCGAACCCATCCATGCTCGGCATCTGCACGTCGAGCAGGATCAGGTCGTAGTCGTGGCGCCGGTGCAGTTCAGGCACCGCGCGCGGGTCGCAGGTCGCGGTGACCGCGCCGTAGCCGTTGATGGCGAGCGTCTCGGCGATCAGCTGCACGGACTGCGGGTCGTCGTCGACCACCAGGATGCGCGCGGCGAGGATGTCGGTGGCGTCGATCATGGGCAGTCCACGAAAGATTCGTGCGCACCTTCTTCCCGCGGCGGTGAAACGCGAATGAAATCCCTCGCGTGATCGCATTCAGGCGATGCGCAGCCATGTTGCGGACAGGCGCGGACTAGTCGTGCACCCGCCGGCGCACCAGCTCCTCGCGGTCGAGCTGCATGAGGTAACGGAACAGCTTGCGCTGCGTGGCGGCATCGAGATCGACGAACTCGCAGCCCGCCTGCGCAAGCTCGCGGCCGCGGTGCTCGCGTTCGACCACGTGGCGCACGCGCAGGTCCACCACCACCTCGCCGAGTTCCGGCAGGGAGATCCGGCAGCCCGAGACCACGTCGCCGGAGGCGAAGTCGACCTGCTCGCGCGTGCCGAGCACGGCGAGGCCGCCGCCGCCGATGTCGCGGATCGTGGCGTCGATCCACTGGCCGCTGCGTCCCGGCGCCGGGAAGCGGCAGGTCAGGGCGCCGGCCGGTGGTTCGCGCCGCATGAATTCGCGCCGCTGGAGGTGCAGCACGCGCGACGGTAACGGCAGCAGCAGCGCCGATCGCCCGGAATGGCTGGCCAGCTGCGCCGGCCCGCAGGCGAAGCGCAGCGCGACCCGCTCGAGGCTGCCTTCGAAGCGCAGCTGCGGCGCGTTGAGCCAGCGCAGCAGCGTCTCGTGGCCGGGCGGCACGTCGACCCAGAGCGACGCGTCCTCGACCTGCAGCAGCGCCGTCACCACGCTCTCGTGCGCGCCTTCCGCGTGCGCGACCAGCATGCAGCGGCTGTCGACCAGGCGCTGCAGGTGGCGACGGACGTCGGCCGCGTTGTAGACGAAGAACTTGTCGTAGCAGACGTCCCCGTCGGGTGGTACAGGCACGTGGCTGTCGGTCGCGTTCATTGCTCCAGGTCTTGCGGCGGGCGGATCGACCGGTGCGCATTCTCGCCGGGCAACCCGACGTGCGGGAGGCGGGACGATGCCACGTTTTTCGGCGCTGGTGCGGCATGTGGCACGCGGCACTGGCAACGAGCGCGTGATCCCGACGTCCGGGTTATCGGCCGTCGTCCGCCGGGCTTGAACCGTCGTGCCGGCGTTGCGCTTTCATCAGCAGGGCGTCCGTCGATGCAGCCCCGGCCGTCGTGCCGGAGGGCCATCGGAACGCGGGCAAGCGGACGCGACGTCCCGCAGACATCCGGGGGCGTAGAGTCGCACGCTTGTCACGACGGCGGATCGACGATGCGCACGGCGGGCTTGCTGGTGGTGAATGCGCTGCTGCTGCTCGCGCCTGGCGTGTCGTGCGGCCGCGAACCGGGAGGCGCCATGCCGCATGCATCCTCGTCTGCTTCCGCGCACGCGAAGGGAGCCCTGCAACTGCATTCGCCCGACTTCCGCGCCGACGGCACGCTGCCCGCGGCCCTGACCTGCGACGGAGCAGGGCGTTCGCCCGCACTGGAATGGTCGGGCGTGCCGACCGGGGCGCGCAGCCTTGCCCTGGTCGTCGATGATCCGGACGCGCCGGACCCGGCCGCACCGCAGCGCACCTGGGTGCACTGGGTGCTGTACGACTTGCCGCCCGACGGCAAGGGCCTGCCTGCGGGCGCAACCGCGGCGCAGCTACCCGCCGGCGCGCGCGAGGGACGCAACGACTGGCAGCGCAGCGGATTCGGCGCGCCGTGCCCGCCGAAAGGACGGCACCGCTACGTGCACACGCTGTACGCACTGGACACGGTGTTGCCGGACCTGCATGGGCCGGACAAGGCGACGCTGGTGCAGGCGATGGAAGGCCACGTGCTGGCGCAGGCGCGCCTGGTCGGTACCTACCAGCGGGTGCATTGAGCCGCACCGGGGTTTCACAAAACGAAAGCGCCCGCGATGCGGGCGCTTTCGTTGCCTTGGAGCGATGAGATGAAATGAGCGTCAGCGATTGCCGCCGCCACGGTTGCCGCTACTACCCTGGTTTCCACCCTGGCTGCCGCGGTGGCCGCCACCCGACGACTCGCCGCCCTTGCGGCCGATCTCGGACATGTGCTCGCGATCGCGGCTGACCGCTTCGCCGCCCTTCTGCGCGATCTTGCGCTGCTTGTCGTCATCCATGCCGGCGAAGCCGCGTCCCGCGTTGTTGTCGGAACGATTGTTGGTGGCCATGCTGTCTCTCCTGAAGGTTCTTGCACGGCGCGCGGTGCGCCGCGTCCAGTCCAGACACCGGTTGCTCGTTGCCGTGGACGCCTCCGACTCTAGGGATGCACGCGTTAGCCGAGCGGCAGTATCGGGTTAAAGCACGGATCACCTGCTTGAACCATTCAGACCAGCCGCAGCGTGCCATGCGCTTGGCGCGTGCCGCCTGCAGGGCAGGCAGGCGACCCGGCTGCTCCGCAATCGATCGCATCCGGGCACGGCACTTTTCAGCCCGCATGCGTGGTGCATCGTCCCGCCTGACGCGGCGGGCGCCGCTCGCTTCTTCGCGGCGTGCTTCCCAGGCGCCGTATTCTTCGCGGGCCTGCGCAACGGCGCTTTCGTCGCAGCCTTGCGTGCCGGCGGCGCAGCGGCCGCGTCGAGCACGACCCAGGTCGGCGCATGGTCGCTGGCGCCGTCGACCCCGCGCACCCAGCGGTCCACGCCTGCGTCGCGCAGGCGCGGCGCGAGCGCCGCGTTGAGCAGCAGGTGATCGATGCGCAGGCCGCCGTTGCGCTCCCAGTGCTGGCGGAAGTAGTCCCAGAAGGTGAACACCTTTTCGTCCGGATGCAGCGCGCGCAACGCGTCGACCCAGCCCTGGGCGAGCAGGCGCCGCCAGCATTCGCGCGTCTGCGGCTGCAGCAATGCGTCCTTCCTCCACGAGCGTGGGTTGTAGATGTCGAGCTCGTCGGTCGGCACCACGTTGTAGTCGCCGCACAACACCACCGGGTGGCCGCTGTCGCAGAGCGTCCGCGCATGGGCGATCAGGCGCTCGAACCACGCCAGCTTGTAGTCGAACTTAGGCCCGGGCTGCGGGTTGCCGTTGGGCAGGTACAGGCAACCGACGATGACGCCGTGCACGGCGGCTTCGATGTAGCGGCTGTGGGTGTCGTCGGGGTCGGCCGGCAGGCCGCGCCGGCTTTCCACCGGTTCGGCGCCGCGCGCGAGGATGGCCACGCCGTTCCACGAGCGCTGGCCGTGCCAGATCGCCCCGTAGCCCGCCGCGTGGATCGCGTCGACAGGAAACGCCTCGTCCGGCGCCTTCAGTTCCTGCAGGCAGGCGACGTCGGGGCGTTCGCGCGCCAGCCACGCCAGCAGCGGTTGCAGCCGCGAGCGGATGCCGTTGACGTTGAAGGTCGCGATCTTCAGCTGCGCCATTCGCGTGCTGCCTGCGGGGCAAGCGCCGATCGTGGTGACGCGCCGGTGGAGGGGGGGTGAGAGCGCGTCACGCGTCGTGCGACCGACGGGAGCCAGCATCGGGCGCATGCCCGTCGATCCGATCCACGCCGGCCGCGTTCCGAGCCGCGGACGCTGCTTCCTCTACGTCTTCCCATGCGGTTGGGAGGACCTGCTCAAGCTCGGCATCTCGCGCGATCCGCTGGACCGCCTGCAGGCGCTGCATCCGCGCTGGTTCGATTTGTTCGACCCGGGGCGCGGCTTCCTGGTCGAATTCGATCGCGTGCGCGATGCGCGCGACAGGGAACTGGAACTCGGCCACCGGCTGGCGGCGCATCGCGCGGTCGCGCCGCTCACGGTGCGCGTGGCAGCGGGCGGCCACACCGAATGGTTCCGTGGTGCGTCGCCGGCGCTGGACGAAGCGATGCAGGCGCTGGCCGCGCAGGGCCACGTCGTGCACGCACCGCTGCGGCCGTGGCTGCGCGCGGCGCTGCAGGCGCGCTGCGCGCTGCTGTATGCGTGGACGCAGGCGATGCTGGATGCCGACGACCTTGCCGCGCGCGATGCCGCATCGCCGCGTCGCCAGGCGGTACGCGATGCACTGGATGCGTTCGCCGCGCTGGAGATCGATCTCGCGCCGCTGTTGCCCGACGCGGTGCTGGCCTGGTATCGCGGCCTGCGCGACTAGCCGGTGTGGTGCTTTCGGCTGGCCTCGAACGCCGCCAGTTGTCCGGGCGTGGCCTCGCGCTGGTGCTTCGCCTTCCAGTCGGCGAAGCGCTCGCCGTACACCGCCTCGCGCTCTTCGTCGCGGTCCATGGCGATCCCGCGCGCCTCGGCCGCCTCGCGATACCAGTCGGCGAGGCAGTTGCGGCAGAAGCCGGCGACGATCATCAGGTCGATGTTCTGCACGTCGGGGCGGCGGTCGAGCAGGTGCTCGCGCAGCCGGCGGAACACCGCCGCCTCGATGTGGAGGGTGTCGGGATCGCGTTCGCTCATGGCGGCTCCGTCGCGCGGCGACGGACCGGCCGCGCGGGGGAATGGGGGATAATCGCCGGCCCGACTCTAGCGCAGCCAGCCCCGCACGGCATGAGCACTCCGGCTCCCGCGTCCCCCGGCGCCCGCATCCTCGACGGCAAGCGCATCGCCGATGCGCTGCTCGACGACCTCAAGGCGCGGGTCGATGTCCGGCTGGCGGCCGGCAAACCGCGTCCAGGCCTGGCGGTCGTGCTGGTCGGCAGCGATCCGGCCTCGGCCGTGTACGTGCGCAACAAGCGCCGCGCCGCCGAGAAGGTCGGCATCCGAGCGATCGACTTCGACCTGCCGGCGGACACCAGCGACGCGGAACTGCTGGCGCTGGTCGATCGCCTCAACGCCGATCCGCAGGTGCACGGCATCCTCGTCCAGCTGCCGCTGCCCGACCGCCGCGACGCCACGAAGCTCATCCATCGCATCGACCCGCGCAAGGACGTCGATGGCTTCCATCCGGAAAACGTCGGCCATCTCGCGCTGCGCCAGTTCGGCCTCCGCCCGTGCACGCCGCGCGGCATCACCACGCTGCTCGCCTACACCGACCGCCCGGTGCGCGGCGCCAGCGCCACGATCGTCGGCGTGTCCAACCACGTCGGCCGGCCGATGGCGCTGGAGCTGCTGATCGCCGGCTGCACCGTGACCAGCTGCCACAAGTTCACGCCGCCCGGGGTGCTCGAGCAGTCGGTGCGCAACGCCGACATCCTGGTGGTCGCGGTCGGCCGCCCGCGGCTGATCCCGGGCGAATGGGTCAAGCCGGGCGCGGTCGTCATCGACGTCGGCATCAACCGGCTGGACGACGGGCGGCTCGTCGGCGACGTCGGCTTCGACGCCGCGGCCGCACGCGCCAGCTGGATCACCCCGGTGCCGGGCGGCGTGGGGCCGATGACCGTCGCCACGCTGATGCAGAACACGCTGGAAGCCGCCGAGGCGGCGGATCTCGCCTGAGCGGCCCGCCTGGGCGCGGAACGCTGCGTGCTTCCCGGGCGAGCGCCGGGGCGGCGCGACGGGTTACAATGGCGCGCTTCATCCCACCGGGGTCGCCCATGCTCCGCATCCAGGCTGAAGCGCTCACCTACGACGACGTCTCGCTCGTCCCCGCGCATTCGGTCGTCCTGCCCAAGGACGTTTCGCTCGCCACCCGCCTCACCCGCAACCTGCGCCTGAACCTGCCGATCGTCGCCGCGGCGATGGACACGGTCACCGAGGCGCGCCTGGCCGTCGCGATGGCCCAGCTCGGCGGCATCGGCATCCTGCACAAGAACATGAGCGCCGAGCGCCAGGCGGCGGAAGTCGCGCGGGTCAAGAAGTTCGAGGCCGGCGTGATCAAGGAGCCGTTCACCGTCGGCCCCGAAACGACCATCGGCGAAGTGCTCAAGCTCACCCGCGCGCGCAACATCTCCGGCGTGCCGGTGGTGGATGCGGACGGCCACCTGGTGGGCATCGTGACCGGGCGCGACATGCGCTTCGAGAAGAAGCTCGACGATCCGGTGCGCCACATCATGACCAAGCGCGACCGCCTGGTCACGGTAAAGGAAGGCGCCAGCGACGACGAAGTCCTGCAGCTGCTGCACCGGCACCGCATCGAGAAGGTGCTGGTCGTCAACGACGACTTCGCCCTGCGCGGCCTGATCACCGTCAAGGACATCCAGAAGAAGTCAGACAACCCGAACGCCGCCTACGACAGCAGCGAACGCCTGCTGGTCGGCGCCGCCGTCGGCGTCGGTGGCGACACCGAGCAGCGCGTGGAGGCGCTGGTCGCGGCGGGGGTCGACGTGATCGTGGTGGACACCGCGCACGGCCACTCGCAGGGCGTGCTCGACCGCGTGTCCTGGGTCAAGAAGCGTTTCCCGCAGATCGAGGTGATCGGCGGCAACATCGTCACCGGCGACGCCGCGCGCGCGCTGGAAGACGCCGGCGCGGACGCGGTGAAGGTCGGCGTCGGTCCAGGCTCGATCTGCACCACGCGGATCGTGGCCGGCGTCGGCGTGCCGCAGGTCACCGCGGTGTCGATGGTCGCCGAGGCGCTCGCCGACCGCATCCCGCTGATCGCCGACGGCGGCATCCGTTATTCCGGCGACATCGGCAAGGCGATCGTCGCCGGCGCGTCGAGCGTGATGATCGGCGGCCTGTTCGCCGGCACCGAGGAATCGCCGGGCGAAACCGAGCTGTTCCAGGGCCGCAGCTACAAGAGCTACCGTGGCATGGGCTCGCTGGGCGCGATGGAGAAGGGCTCGAAGGACCGCTATTTCCAGGACGCGTCCGACGCCGACAAGCTGGTGCCCGAAGGCATCGAGGGCCGCGTGCCGTACCGCGGCCCGTTGAGCGGCGTCGTGCACCAGCTCGCCGGCGGCCTGCGCGCGACGATGGGGTATGTCGGTTGCGCGACCGTCGAGGAAATGCGCAGGAAGCCCTCTTTCGTCAAGGTCACGTCCGCCGGCACGCGCGAAAGCCACGTGCACGACGTGCAGATCACCAAGGAACCGCCGAACTACCGGGCGAGCTGATCGCCAGTCCCAGGTTTCAGCTCGTCATTCCCGCGAAGGCGGGAATCCAGTGTCTCCCGACGTTGGCCATCGAGCGGAACACCCAAGTCGCTGGATTCCCGCTTTCGCGGGAATGACGGCATCAGAGAGCCCACGATCCGCCGTCCCCATGACCGACCTCCACAGCGACAAGATCCTCATCCTCGACTTCGGCGCGCAGTACACGCAGCTGATCGCGCGCCGCATCCGCGAGATCGGCGTCTACTGCGAGATCTGGGCGTGGGACCACGATCCGGCCGAGATCGCGAGATTCGCGCCGAAGGGCATCATCCTGTCCGGCGGTCCCGAATCGACGACGGCCGAAGGCGCGCCGCGCGCGCCACAGGACGTGTTCGAATCCGGGCTGCCGGTCCTCGGCATCTGCTACGGCATGCAGACGCTCGCGGCGCAGCTCGGGGGCGCGACCGAAGCGGCCGACCAGCGCGAATTCGGCCACGCCACCGTCGAACTGGTGGCGCAGGACGCGCTGCTCGACGGCCTCAAGGACCACCCGGGTTCGCCGCCGCGCCTCGACGTGTGGATGAGCCACGGCGACCACGTCGCCGTCGCGCCGCCGGGCTTCATCGTCACCGCGCGCACCGCCCGCATCCCGGGCGCGGCGATGGCCAACGAAGACAGGCGCTGGTACGGCGTGCAGTTCCATCCGGAAGTCACGCACACCAAGTCCGGCCAGGCGCTGCTGCGCCGCTTCGTGGTCGACATCTGCGGCTGCCGCACGCTGTGGACCGCCGAGCACATCATCGAGGACCAGATCGCGCGCGTGCGCCAGCAGGTCGGCAGCGATGACGTCGTCCTCGGCCTGTCGGGCGGCGTCGATTCGTCCGTCGTCGCCGCGCTGCTGCACGAGGCGATCGGCGACCAGCTGACCTGCGTGTTCGTCGACACCGGCCTGCTGCGCTGGCAGGAGGGCGACCAGGTGATGGCGATGTTCGCCAGTGCGGCCGACAAGGGCGGCATGGGCGTCAAGGTCGTCCGCGTCAACGCGCGCGAACGCTACTTCAAGGCGCTGGAAGGCGTCGCCGATCCGGAAGCCAAGCGCAAGATCATCGGCAACCTCTTCGTCGAGATCTTCGACGAGGAGTCGGCAAAGCTGCGCAACGCGAGGTGGCTGGCGCAGGGCACGATCTATCCGGACGTGATCGAGTCGGCGGGCAGCAAGACCGGCAAGGCGCACGTCATCAAGAGCCACCACAACGTCGGCGGACTGCCCGAGGACATGAAGCTCGGGCTCGTCGAGCCGCTGCGAGAGCTGTTCAAGGACGAAGTGCGGCGCCTGGGCGTCGAGCTCGGCCTGCCGCCGCACATGGTCTACCGCCATCCGTTCCCGGGACCGGGCCTGGGCGTGCGCATCCTCGGCGAGGTGAAGCCCGAATATGCAGACCTGCTGGCGCGCGCCGACCAGATCTTCATCGACGAGCTGCGCAAGGCGGGCCTGTACGACAAGGTCAGCCAGGCGTTCGCGGTATTCCTGCCGGTGAAGTCGGTGGGCGTCGTCGGTGACGCGCGCGCCTACGAATGGGTGATCGCGCTGCGCGCGGTCGAGACCATCGACTTCATGACCGCGCACTGGGCGCACCTGCCGTACGACTTCCTCGACCTGGTCTCGCGCCGCATCATCAACGAGCTGCGCGGCGTGTCCCGTGTCGTCTACGACATCAGCGGCAAGCCGCCGGCGACGATCGAGTGGGAATAGGGTCCGCGGCCATGCACTTCGGTTGCCTGGTTCCCGTTCGTGCTGAGCTTGTCGAAGCACATGCACGACCGCGCGCGACGCCAAAGCCGTTCATGCTGAGCTTGTCGAAGCATGGGCGGCCCGCGGAAGCCTGAGTCATGGCGTTCTGGACCTACATCCTGCGCTGCGCAGACGGCTCGTATTACACGGGGCACACCGACAACCTGGAGCAGCGGATCGCCCAGCACCATGCCGGCGAAATTCCCGCCTGCTATACGGCGCCCCGGCGTCCGCTCGAGCTGGTGCGAGCCGAGGAATTCCCCACCCGCGAAGAGGCGCTGGCCGCCGAACAGCAGATCAAGGGCTGGAGCCGGGCGAAGAAGGAGGCGCTGATCGCCGGAGACTGGGAGCGACTGATCCTCGCGCGTTCGTCGCGTACCGATTCCGTTCATGGTTCGACAGGCTCACCACGAACGGAACCGGGTCGCTCGGCGCGAGCGGGTTCGGCAGGCTCACCACGAACGACTCCGGACAGGCTGGCGAGCTCCGATGCGGGCGCTGTGTCGGACGCAGCCGCCGATCCAACCCATGACGAACACTGGATGCGCCATGCCCTCGCGCTCGCCGACCGCGCGCAGCACGAGGACGACGAGATTCCCGTCGGTGCAGTGCTGGTGTCGGCTGGCGGCGAGGTGCTTGGCGAAGGCTGGAACCGCAACATCACCGACCGCGATCCCACCGCGCACGCCGAGATCGTCGCCATGCGCCAGGCAGGCGCGAGGCTCGGCAACCACCGCCTGCTCGGCAGCACCTTGTATGTGACGCTCGAACCCTGCGCGATGTGCGCGATGGCGATGGTGCATGCACGCATCGCGCGCGTCGTCTATGCCGCGGCCGATCCGAAGACCGGCGCCGCCGGCAGCGTCTTCGACCTGCTGGCGGATGCGCGACACAACCACCGTGTTGCGGTGCAGGGCGGCGTGCTGGCGGAGGGGGCGGGGCGCCGCCTGAGCAACTACTTCCGCACCAAGCGCGGCAAGCCGCCGCTCTGAGTTCGCACGAAAGCACGGATCTTCTGCGGGATCGAAGCCGCAGGTCGCGGCTCATGCCATTCCTGCAGAGGAGCGCAGCCGGCGCTACGCCTCGCCGCGCCGCCGCGCGAGCTCCTGGTCCAGTTCCTCGTCGAAGCTGCGCACCGCCAGCGCGACTTCGCTGCCCAGCGCCACGCTCGCGCTGAGGAGGAACAGCACGCCCACCACGGCCAGCGCGGTCGGCACCGCGCCCAGGCGGAAGCTGAGAAAGGCGTCGAAGGCGAGGCCGAGGCTGGTGCCGACGAAGCTGGCCAGGGCGCCGTAGAGCAGTTGGCACGCACGCAGGACGAGGTGCGCGCGTCGGCGGTGCCGGTTGATCTGCTGGTCGCGCACGGCGCGGTCCGGCGCGTCGTGCTCCCATGCGATGACGAGCTGGCGCAGGCGGTCGACCACGCGGGCGAGGCGGTTGTTCGCCGACACCAGCAGCGATGCGGTGGCCGCCATCAGCAGGGCGGGGGCGAGCATCGCGGTGAGGATCGCGTAGTGGGAAGCCGACAGCGGCATGCGGGCAGGACGCAGCAGGGACTGGGCTATCATGCCGCCTCCCCCGTTGCCCCGCGAGCCCATGTCGACTCCCGCCGAAGGCCGCCTGATCTGGCTCGACCTGGAAATGACCGGCCTCGACACGGGGCGAGACTCGATCCTCGAGATCGCCACGGTGGTGACCGACGCCGAGCTCAACGTCCTCGCGGAAGGACCCGAACTCGCGATCGCGCATCCGCTCGCCGCGCTGGAGGCGATGGACGACTGGAACCGCACCCAGCACGCGAAATCCGGCCTGTGGCAGCGCGTGCTCGACAGCCGCGTGTCGATCGCCGAGGCCGAGGCCGACACGCTGGCCTTCCTCGCCGAATGGGTGCCGGCGAATGCCTCGCCGATGTGCGGCAACTCGATCTGCCAGGACCGCCGCTTCCTGCACAGGCTGATGCCGATGCTGGAAAACCACTTCCATTACCGCAACCTGGACGTCAGCACGATTAAGGAACTCGCGCGACGCTGGGCACCGCAGTTGATGGGCGGCCTCAAGAAGGACGCCGCGCACACCGCGCTCAGCGACGTGCGCGACTCCATCGCCGAGCTGCGCTACTACCGCCAGCTGATGGGTCCCCTGGGCGGCAACGTCGCCTGACGGCCAGGGCTTGCGTCCGCCGCCGCATGCGGCACCATGCACGCAGGCCCGGATGGCGAAACCGGTAGACGCAAGGGACTTAAAATCCCTCGGCCGCAAGGCCATGTGGGTTCGACCCCCACTCCGGGCACGATGACAGGCGGCAGCGCAAGCCCGTTGCGCGTGCGTCAAGGGAGCAGGGGATGCGGGATCTCGCGAATGCGCGCATCGGCGTGGTCGGGCTGGGCTACGTGGGGCTGCCGCTGGCGGTCGAGTTCGGACGTCGCTACGACACCGTCGGTTTCGACATCGACTCCGCGCGCGTGGACGCGCTGCAGCGCGGGCGCGACGACAACCGCGAGGTCGACGGCGAGGAACTCGCCGGCGCGACGCGCCTGCGGCTGAGCGCGGATGCCCCGGACCTGCGCGATCGCGACGTCTACATCGTCACCGTCCCCACGCCCATCAACGAGCACAAGCAGCCCGACTTCGGCCCGCTGGTGCGCGCCAGCCAGGCGATCGGCGCGGCGCTCGGGCGCGGCGACATTGTCGTCTACGAATCCACCGTCTATCCCGGCGCGACGGAAGAAATCTGCGTGCCGGAACTCGAGCGCGCCTCCGGCCTGCGCTGCAACGTCGACTTCACCGTCGGTTACAGCCCCGAACGCATCAATCCGGGCGACCGCGAGCGCCGCCTCGTCGACATCCCGAAGGTGACGTCGGGCTCGACGCCGGAAACCGCAGACTTCGTCGACGCGCTCTACGCCAGCATCATCCGCGCCGGCACGCACAAGGCCTCGAGCATCAAGGTCGCCGAAGCCGCAAAGGTGGTGGAGAACACCCAGCGCGACGCCAACATCGCGCTGATCAATGAGTTCGCGCTGATCTTCCACCGCCTCGGCATCGACACCACCGAAGTGCTCGAGGCCGCCGGCACCAAGTGGAACTTCCTGAAGTTCCGGCCGGGACTCGTCGGCGGCCACTGCATCGGCGTGGATCCCTATTACCTGATCCAGAAGGCGCAGTCGACCGGTTACTACCCCGACATCCTGCTCGCCTGCCGCCGCATCAACGACGCGATGGGCCAGCACGTCGCCGCCGAGGTCATCAAGCTGATGATCCAGCGCGGCATCGCCGTCGCGGGCGCGCGCATCCTGCTGCTCGGCCTGACCTTCAAGGAAAACTGCCCGGACCTGCGCAACACGCGCGTGGTCGACCTCGCGCGCGAATTCCGCGACTACGGCGCGGAGGTCGCCATCCACGATCCGTGGGCCGACCCCGCGCAGGCGCTGCACGAATACGGCGTCGAGCTGTTGCCGGAGCCGCAGCCGGGCGCGTACGACGCCATCGTCGTCGCGGTGGCGCACGACGAGTTCCGCGCGCTCGGCGTCGACGGCCTGCGCCGCCTCGCCAACGGCCGCGCGGTGATCTACGACATCAAGGGCGTCTTTCCCAAGGACGCGGTCGACGCGCGGCTGTAGGGCGCTATTCCGAACGAGACGCGAAGGGCCATCGATGCTGCGCTACCTCGCCTATGCCCTGAGCCTGCTGCTGACGCTCGCCTGCCTTGCGCTGGCGAGGCGCAACCCCGTGTGGGGCTGGGGCGTCGCCGGCTTCGGCGCGCTCGCGCTGCTCGGCACCCGCGACCTGCTGCAGACGCGCAGCACGCTGCGCCGCAACTATCCGCTGCTGGCGCATTTCCGCTACGGGCTGGAGTCGATCGGCCCGGAGATCCGCCAGTACTTCATCGAGCGCGATACGGAGGAATCGCCGTTCTCGCGCCAGCAGCGCGCGCTGGTCTACCAGCGGGCCAAGCAGGTGATGGACGTGGTGCCGTTCGGCACCGAGCATGACGTCTATCGCGGCGACTACGAGTGGATCAACCATTCGCTGCGCCCGAGCGAAATTTCCTCGCATGACTTCCGCGTGCGCGTCGGCACGCTCGCGGCGCAGCCGTACGACGCCAGCGTGTTCAACATCTCGGCGATGAGCTTCGGCGCGCTGTCGGCGGCGGCGATCCGGGCGCTCAACGCCGGCGCGCGCCTGGGCGGCTTCTACCACGACACGGGCGAAGGCTCGATCTCGCCGTACCACCGCGAGCATGGCGGCGATCTCGTCTGGGAAATCGGCTCGGGCTACTTCGGCTGCCGCGACGACGAGGGCCGCTTCAGCGAGGAGCGCTTCGCCGGGAACGCGCGCTCGCCGCAGGTGAAGATGGTCGAGGTCAAGCTGTCGCAGGGCGCCAAGCCCGGCCACGGCGGCGTGCTGCCGGCCGCGAAGGTGAGCGCGGAGATCGCGGCGACGCGCGGCGTGCTGCAGGGACGCGACTGCATTTCGCCCGCGCGGCACAGCGCGTTTTCCACGCCGGTGGGACTGCTCGAATTCGTCGCCAGGCTGCGCGAACTGTCGGGCGGCAAGCCGGCGGGTTTCAAGCTCGCGATCGGGCATCCGTGGGAGTGGTTCGCGATCGCGAAGGCGATGCAGGAGACCGGCCTGCTGCCGGACTTCATCGTCGTCGACGGCGCGGAAGGCGGCACGGGCGCTGCGCCGGCGGAATTCGTCGACCACGTCGGCGTGCCGATGCACGAAGGCCTGATGCTGGTGCACAACACGCTGGTGGGCCTCGGGCTGCGCGACAAGGTACGGATCGGCGCGGCCGGCAAGGTCACCAGCGCGTTCGACATCGCGCGCACGCTGGCGATCGGCGCGGACTGGTGCAACGCGGCCCGCGGCTTCATGTTCGCGCTCGGCTGCATCCAGTCGCAGAGCTGCCACACGGACCGCTGCCCGACCGGCGTGGCGACGCAGGACCCGAAGCGCTGGCGCAGCCTCGACGTGCCCGACAAGGCGACGCGCGTGTTCCGCTTCCAGCAGAACACGCTGCACGCGCTGCGCGACCTGCTGTGCGCGGCGGGCCTCGACGGCCCGGAGCAGCTCGGCCCCGAGCACATCCTGCGCCGCGTCTCGCCAACCGAGGTGAAGTCGCTGGCCGCGCTCTACCGTTTCCTGCGCCCGGGCGAACTGCTCGAGCGCGTGCCGGAGCATGCGGTGTTCCGCAGCTTCTGGGCGGCGTCCCGCAGCGACAGCTTCGATGCACCGGAATCCGTGCGCTCGCTGCGGCTGGCCAAATCGATCTAGGCGCCGGCGCGGCTCACAGCAGGTCGAGCACCCGTTCCGGCGGTCGCCCGATGACCGCCCGCCCGCCGTGCACGAGGATCGGCCGCTCGATCAGGCGCGGATGCGCGTGCATGGCGGCGAGCAGCGCTTCGTCGTCCAGCGCTGGATCGTCCAGCCCGAGCGCCGCGTAGTCCTCCTCGCCGGTGCGCAGCAGCGCGCGCGGCGGCAGGCCGAGCAGGCGCAGCAGCGCGCGCAGCTCGTCGACCCTGGGCGGCTGCTCGAGGTAGGGCACGACGACCGGTTCGATGCCGCGCTCGCGCAGCAGTTCAAGCGCCCCGCGCGACTTCGAGCAGCGCGGGTTGTGATAGAGGCGGGTGGCGTCCATGACGGTCATCCGGTGTGCAAGTGCGGGGCATGATCGCCGAAGGCAGGCTGCCGGGGGAGCGGCGCCCGTTGCCGTACCCGGTCCGTTGGCCTCGATGCGTGCGGACGCCCGAACGGTAAGCAGCATCGCATTCGTGCACGGCGAGCCTGCAGTCGGGAGCGGAGCTATCTCACCGCCGGCGGAACGACGCGCAGCAGCCTGCCGTCGTCCTCGTCGGTGAGTACGTAGAGGTTGCCGTCGGCGCCGGCGCGGACGTCGCGGATGCGCGCGCCGGGCCTGCCGAGCAGGCGCTCCTCGCCGGTGATGCGGTTGCCCTGGAGGGTGAGGCGGATCAGGTCCTGGTCGGCGAGCGCGCCGAGGAAGAGGCTGTCGTTCCACGGCGAGCCCGGGTGGCCGGTGTAGAAGGCCATGCCCGACAGGCCGGGCGACTTCTTCCAGTACTTCAGCGGCTGCTCGGTGCCCGGCACGTGGGTGCCGCGCGTTTCCGGGTAAGGGCGCCCGGTGTCGTAGTCCATCCCGTAGCTGGCGATCGGCCAACCGTAGTTGCGGCCGGCCTGCGGGAGGTTGAGTTCGTCGCCGCCGAGCGGACCGTGCTCGCTTTCCCACAGCGTGCCGGTGCGCGGGTCGACGGCCAGGCCCTGCACGTTGCGGTGGCCGTAAGTCCAGATTTCCGGGCGCGCGCCGCGCTCGTGCACGAAGGGATTGTCGACCGGCACCGAGCCGTCGAGGTTCAGGCGCACCAGCTTGCCCTGCAGCTTCGACAAATCCTGCGCGTACATGCGGTAGCTGAAGCGCTCGCCCTGGCTGATGAAGACGTGGCCATGCCCGTCGAAGGCGATGCGCGAGCCAAAATGGTTGGGACCGACGAGCTTGGGTTGCTGGCGATAGATGACGCGCACGTCGGTCAGCGCATCGGCGCCGAGCGTGGCGCTCGCCGCGGCGGTGCCCGCGGTACCGCCGGGACCGGGCTCGGCGTAGCTGAAGAAGATGCGGTGGCTGCGCGCGAAGTCCGGCGCGAGTTCGACATCGAGCAGGCCGCCCTGGCCCTGCGCCCACACCGGCGGGAGCCCCTTCAGTGGTGGTGAGAGCTTGCCGTCGGCGGCGACGCGCCGCATGCGGCCGGGACGCTCGGTGACGAGGAAGCTGCCGTCCGGAAGCAGGGCGACGGCCCACGGATGTTCGAGGCCATGGAAGATTTCGATGACCTGCGGCTGCGCAGCCGCCGCAGGTGGCGACGTTGCGGCGCCTTGCGCGCGGATGGCCGCCGGCGCGGCGAGGAGCAGGACGAGCGACCGGAACAGGCGCTGCATGGAGCGACGTCCCGCACCGTCCTGCGCTGCTGCTCAGTACCCAGGCCAGTTCGAATCCCCGGTCGGGTTGTCCCACACGGGATCGGACCGTTCCGAGCTGGAGAAGCCGCTGCCGAGCTGGTCCCTCCCGGAGCGGATCGCTTCGCCCGGGCGGCCGAACGACGCCAGTCCGGGATCCACCCGGATCTCGTTGCGGACGTCGCGCACGCCGCGCGCGGCCGCGGCGAGGTCTTCCGCGCGATGCTTCATCGCGCGCTCCGGCACGTTGCCGGTGAGCGTGGCGACGCCGTCTTCGACCATCACCAGCACCTCGCTGGCGTCGATGGCCATGTCGTCGGTCAGGCGGTCGACGATGTCGTCGGTGATGCGCGTGTCGGGCCGCACGTAGCCGCGCGGGCCGCACCCGCGATGGTCGGGCTCGACACCGCGCGAGCGCAGGCTTTCGCGTTCGGCGCCATGGAACAGCGAACCGCCGCGGCCGTGGCCGCTCTGCGCGTGCATGCCCTGGCTTTCGGCGTAGCCGTGCTCGTGGGTGAAGTCGCCGTAGCCGCCCTGGCCGCGGTAGCCGTAGGTCATCGCGTCGTCGGCGCGGTCCTCGCCCCACGCGCGGTTGGTGACCGAGGGCAGGCCGTCGTACAGGCTGTCGTCGCGCCCGATGCGGTCGGCGTAGTGGGGCAGGCGCGAGGACCGGGTGCCGGGATGCAGCTGGCGGTCGCCGCTGGTGCTGTCGTGGCGGTGCTTCATGGCGCTCTCCTGGACGCGACGATGCGGGCAGGGTAGGCGGCGTGTCGTTGACGGGACGGCAAGGCCGGATGAATTGGGTGCCTGCCGAGCGGAGTGGGGCCTGGCGCCCGGCCGCGCGGCAGGCGCGCGGTAAAATGCGCGCTTTCCACCAGCCTCGCTCCCGCCGTGACCCAGTTCCAGCCGATTTCCGACCCCGCTACGCCCGCCTCCATCCGCCAGGACGACCTGATCCAGTCGGTCGCCGACGCGCTGCAGTACATCAGCTACTACCACCCGGTCGACTACATCCGCGCGCTGTCCGCGGCGTACGAGCGCGAGCAGTCGCCGGCGGCCAGGGACGCGATGGCCCAGATCCTGATCAACTCGCGCCTATGCGCCGAGGGCCACCGGCCGATCTGCCAGGACACCGGCATCGTCACCGTGTTCCTGAAGGTCGGCATGAACGTTCGCTGGGACGACGCGACGATGGGCGTCGAGGACATGGTCAACGAAGGCGTGCGCCGCGCCTACAGCCATCCGGACAACAAGCTGCGCGCGAGCGTGCTCGCCGACCCGGCCGGCCGCCGCCTCAACACGCGCGACAACACGCCGGCGGTGGTCAACGTCTCGATCGTGCCGGGCAACACCGTCGAGGTGATCGTCGCCGCGAAGGGCGGCGGCTCGGAGGCCAAGTCGAAGTTCGTGATGCTCAATCCGTCGGACTCGATCGTCGACTGGGTGCTGAAGACCGTGCCGACGATGGGCGCCGGCTGGTGCCCGCCGGGCATGCTCGGCATCGGCATCGGCGGCACCGCGGAAAAGGCGATGCTGCTGGCCAAGGAAGCGCTG
Source organism: Lysobacter sp. (assembly GCA_013362405.1). Taxonomy (GTDB): domain Bacteria; phylum Pseudomonadota; class Gammaproteobacteria; order Xanthomonadales; family Xanthomonadaceae; genus JABFWF01. The sequence goes on from JABFWF010000157.1 coordinate 56,351, forward strand.
ATGGAGCCGGTCGACATCCCGGAACTCGTCGCGCGCGGCCCGTCCAGCCGCATCGAAGAGCTGCGGCTGGAGCTGTACGACAAGGTCAACGCGCTCGGCATCGGTGCGCAGGGACTCGGCGGCCTCACCACCGTCCTCGACATCAAGATCAAGGATTACCCGACCCACGCCGCCAACCTGCCGGTGGCGATGATCCCGAACTGCGCCGCCACGCGACACGCGCATTTCTCCCTGGATGGCAGCGGCCCGGTGACGCTCGATCCGCCGTCGCTGGAGGATTGGCCCAAGCTCACCTATTCGCCGCACAACGCGCGTCGCGTCGATCTCGACACGGTCACGCGCGAGGAGGTGGCGGGCTGGAAGCCGGGCGAGGTACTGCTGCTCAACGGCAGGCTGCTCACCGGCCGCGACGCCGCGCACAAGCGCATGGTCGACATGCTCGACAAGGGCCAAGCGCTGCCGGTCGACCTTGCCGGCCGCTTCATCTACTACGTCGGCCCGGTCGATCCGGTGCGCGACGAGGTCGTCGGTCCCGCTGGCCCGACCACCGCCACGCGCATGGACAAGTTCACCGAGCAGGTGCTCGCGCAGACCGGCCTGATGGGCATGGTCGGCAAGGCGGAGCGTGGACCGACGGCGATCGAGGCAATCCGCAGGCACAAATCCGCATACCTGATGGCGGTCGGCGGCGCGGCCTACCTGGTATCGAAGGCGATCAAGGCCGCGCGCGTGGTCGCGTTCGAGGATCTCGGCATGGAAGCAATCTACGAGTTCACCGTGCAGGACATGCCGGTGACGGTCGCGGTCGATTCCAGCGGCGAATCGGTGCACCAGACGGGGCCGCGCGAATGGCAGGCGCGGATCGGGAAGATTCCGGTGGTCGTCGCGTAAGACGGCCGTTCGGTCGTCGCCGCTTCGCGCGGCAAAACACGATCAAGCGGGGAGTGCGCGCAGCGGCGCGATGCGCGGCGCCGCTCCACCGCTTCCCGCGGCGCGTCGCTAAGAAGGCGTCTTCTGCCGCGGCGCCAGCAGGTTGTCGCCCACCTGCGCCTGCTGCGCCTCGGCGAGCTGCGGGTCGATCGCGTGGTCCACGGAGGTGTCCGCGCTGGCGTCCGGGGACAGCTCCGCCTGCTCCATCGACGCGGGCGTCGGCGCCGGCACGCCGGCGCGGCGGATGCCGGCGCGGTCGAGCGCGGTGGCGGCGCCGCGCATGGCTTCACTGCGCACGCGCTTGAGGTCGTTGCGGCGCTGGTCGACCCAACCGAGCACCTTCAGCGTCACCCGGTCGGGCAGCATGTCCTGCACGAGCACATAGGCGCCCGGTTCCGGCAGCACGCCTTCCACCGTGCGCGCGGCGTCCAGCGCGATGCGCTGCGCGTCCGCGATGCACGCGCCCGGATCGAGCGGTAGGTCGAAGTCGAAGCGGCTGCGCGGGTTCTGGCTGTAGTTGGTCACCACCGACTTGAACACCAGCGCGTTCGGCAGCGACACCTGGTTGCCGTCCAGCGTGAGCAGCAGCGTCGCGCGCGAGGTCAGCGCGACGACCTTGCCGTCGTATTTGTCGATGATCAGGTGGTCGCCCGGCGCGAACGGCCGGCGCAGGCTGAGCAGGATGCCGGCGACATAGTTCTCGGCGATGTCCTTGAACGCGAAGCCGGCGACCAGGCCGACCACGCCGGCCGAGCCGAGCAGTGCGCTCACCAGCGTGGTGGCGTCGAGCAGGTCGAGCGCGAGCACGATGCCGACCAGCACGACCACCGTCTGCACGGTGCGGCGCACCAGCCCGTCCATGTACGGGTTGTGGCTGCGCGCGCGCAGCCAGTCGGCCGGGCGGCGTGCGAGCGCGCGCCCGAGCCATGCCGACAGCAGCACGATGAGCAGGCCGATCGCGAGCAGCGGCAGCGCCGCCACGCCCCGCACCAGCTTGCCGCGCGTTTCGTTCAGCGCGGCGTCGAAGCGCGTGCGCAGGTCGGCATCGAGCTGGATGTCGTTGACGACGTCGCTGACGCCCTGCACCTGCTTGGCGAGCGACGTCGCACGGTCGCGGTCCTCGTCGGCCAGCGCCTGCCCGGCGAGCGTGACCACGCCGGCGTTCACTTCGACGGTGACCTTCTGCAGGTTCGGCTGCCGCAGCAGCCGGGCCGTCACCGCGGCGGCGATGCGACGGTCGTCCTTCTCGCCGGCGCGTACCTCGGCCGCGACCTGGCTGGCCGCGGCAGTGCCGGGCGCGTTGTAGGCGGCCGAGCCGGACAGCGGCGCGGGAGCGACGGACGCGGACGACGCGGGGACCGCCGCGGAGGCGGGCAGGGCGGCGGCCAGCAGCGAGCAGAGGCAGGCGCCTGCCAGCAGGCGGTGCAGGCGCATCACAGCTGCGACTTGAACGGCTGCACGAACTTTTCCGAGAGCTTTTCCTTCCATGGCCGCCGCGCCCATTGCGCGTAGGTATAGGGCACGGAATGCCGCAGGTCGTCATCGAACACGCGCGTCATCTTCGCGGCGAAGGTCGGGTCGTACACGTTCAGGCTGGCCTCGTCGTTGAGCTGGAAGGAGCGCAGGTCGAAGTTGGTCGAGCCGACCGAGACCAGCAGATGATCCACGATCAGCACCTTGTTGTGGAACATCGTGGGGTCGTACTCGGCGATTTCCACCCCGGCCTGCAACAGCGGCCCCCACGCGGCCTTCGACGCCATGCGCGCCGCGTCCGAATCGGTGTTCCTGCCCGGCACCAGCACGCGGATCTTCACCCCGCGCCTGCGCGCCGCCACCAGCGCCTTGCTGACCAGCGCATCGGGGATGAAGTAGGCGGCCTCGAGGTCGATGCTGCGTTCGGCCGCCGCGATCGCCAGCAGGTACATCAGGTGCATGCTTTCCGCGCCGCTCGCGGGCGAACTGATGAACACGTGCGCGTCCATGTCGCCCACCGGCTGCAGCGGCGGGAAGTAGTCCGCGCCGTTGAGCACCTCGCCGGTGGTCTTGATCCAGTTGTCGTTGAACGCGGCCTGCATCTGCGCGACGACCGGGCCTTCGATGCGGAAATGCACGTCGCGCCAGTGATCCGGATCCTGCGCATGGCCTCGCCACGGATCGCCGATGCCGACGCCGCCGGTGAAGCCGACCTTGCCGTCGATCACCAGCAGCTTGCGGTGGGTGCGGTTGTTGAGGCGGCCGATGTTGTACCAGTGCAGCGGGCGGTAGCGCTCCACGCGCACGCCCGCATCCTGCATCTCCTGGAGTTGCTTGCCGTCCATCGTGATGCTGCCGACCCAGTCGATGGTGACGTCGACCGCGACCCCGGCGCGGGCGCGCTCGGCCAGTGCGTCGGCGAACGCCTGGCCGACCTGCCCCGACCAGTAGATGTAGGTCTCGAAGGTGATCGTCTTCCGCGCGCTGCGGATGCCGGCGAGCATGGCCGGGAAGATCTCGTCGCCGTTCTCCAGGTCCTCGACCTGGTTGCCGGGGATGATCGCCGGCCCGAGCATCACCCCCATCTCGCGGCGGAACTGCGGGTCGGCGACCGCGTAGCGATGCTCGATCTTGCGTTCGAGCTTCTTCTCCGGGGTGGCGAAGTTCATGGCGATCGCGACCGCGAACACGGTCAGGATCGCGGTCAGGACGATGGTCCAGGTCATCCGCTTGCGGTTCCAGGGGCCGGGCACGAAGCAGCGCTCCACGCGAGTGCGCATTCATGCTCTGGGTCGGCGCTTGATCGTCGCGTGAAGCGTCCTCTGGCCGGATGCGCGTTGCGGGGGCGTTGACCCGGTATCGACCTTCCCCCGGAGGCGATCGGCCTTGGACGTTCCCCCGCGCTACTGGGCCTTTCTCAGCTACAGCCATGCCGACCGGCGCATGGCCGAGCGGCTTCACCGTGCGCTGGAGGGCTACCGCATCCCGCGCCGGCTGGTCGGCCGATCCGGCCCGCAGGGGCCGGTTCCCGCGCGCCTGTATCCGGTGTTCCGCGATCGCGACGAGCTCGACGCGCGCGGCGAGATCGGCAGCGTGGTCGAGGCTGCGCTCGCCGCCAGCCGCACGCTGGTCGTGTTGTGTTCGCCGAAGTCGGCGCGCTCGCAATGGGTGGAAGCGGAAATCGAGGCGTTCCGGCGCCTGCATCCCGATGCGCCGGTGCTGTGCGTGCTGCTCGACGGCGAACCCCTGGCGGCGGTCGAGGCCGCGCGCGAATGCCTCGGCCCGACGCTGCGCGCGCGCTTCGGACAGGGCGTGGGCACCGCCGACCGCGCCCCGGTCGCGGTCGATTTGCGTGCGAACGGCGATGGCTGGCGGCTCGGCCTGCAGAAACTCGTCGCCGGCATCGCCGGCGTGCCGCTGGGCGAACTGGTGCAGCGCGATGCGCAGCGTCGCCACCGGCGCATGGCGTGGCTGGCCGCGGTGCTCGCCGCGATCGCGGTGGGATTCGGCGCGCTTGCGTCGGTCGCGCTGGTGGCGCGCAACGACGCGCAGCGCAGGCAGGCGCAGGCGGAAGACCTGCTCGGCTTCATGCTTGGCGACCTGCGCGACAAGCTGCAGAAAGTCGGCCGGCTCGACCTGCTGGACAGCGTCGGCGACAAGGCGATGGCGTATTTCGACAGCCTCGACCCGCGCGACCTCAACGACCGCACGCTCGCCTGGCAGGAACAGGCGCTGACCCAGCTCGGCCAGGTGCGGCTCAACCAGAACCGTTATCCGGAAGCGCAGGCGAGCTTCGAGCGCGCCTACGCGCGCAGCAGGGCGCTGGTCGACCGCCATCCCGGTGGCGGGAGCCTGCTGTTCGATCGCGGCCAGGCCGAATACTGGATCGGCTTCGTGTACTGGCAGCGCCGCGACCTCGACCGCGCGCAGCTGTGGCTCACCCGCTACCGCGACACCTGTCGCGCGGTGCATGCGATCGACCCGAACAAGGTCGAGTGGCTGCACGAGCTGGCGTACGGGGATGCGAACCTTGCCACCGTCGAGCTCGAGCGCGGACGGCTGCATGACGCCGGCGGCGGCTTCCGGCGTGCCTACGCGACCCTGCAGGCGGTCCGCGCGAAGACGCCGGACGACCCGCAGGTCGCCTACGACATGGCCGACAACCTGTCGTGGCAGGGCAACGTCGAGGAGCAGCTCGGCCATCTCGATCGCGCCGAGGCCTTCCTTGCCCGGACGGTCGGAGGCGTCCGCCGGATCGCCGCCGGCCAACCCAAGGATCCGAACTGGAAATACCAGCTGGCGAACGTTGAGCTGCTGCTGTCGGCCCTGCAGGGCGCGCGCGGCCTGCATGTGCAGTCCGAGGCGACGGCGGCCGCAGCGCTCGCGCGCATGCAGGCACTGGCGGCCTTCGATCCCGGCAACAAGGAGTGGCGCCGGGCCTACCTGCGCGCACTGGTGCTGCATGCGCGCGCCAGGCTGGGGCAGTCACGGTTCGAGGAAGCCCGCGCCGATCTCGCGCGCGCGCAGCCGCTGCTCGATGCGTCGGCCGACGTCGAGGGTTCGGACCGGCTGGTGCGGCGCGAGATGCTCGACGCGTTCACGCTGCGCGGCCTGCTCGCGCTGCATGACGGCGACCGCGATGCGGCAAACGCCGCGGCTTCGCAACTCCGGAAGCTCTTCGGCGCGGGTGAGCGGCCGGATTCGGCCGAAGAAACCGGCCGCTACGCCTTGGGCCAACTGATCATTGCCGCAGCCTCCGCCGGCGACGGGCGCGATGGCGACGCAGCGTCGAATTTCGCTGCCGCGCGCGAGGCGCTGCAGCCGTTCGTGGGCGACTCCCGCTACTGGCGCGTGCTCGATCCGTGGGTGCGCGTGTCGCTGCTCACCGGCAATCCAGACGCAGCGGCCCAGGCGCAGGCGCGCCTCGCCGGAGAGGGCTACGTCCCCCTGTTCCCTTGGCCAACCACGGCCATCGCCTCGCGCATCGGACGCGCGTCGTCGTTCACCGGCAAGGCTGCCGCCGCCAACGCTCCGGGCGAACCCTAACGCCCGCTATCGCATGTCCCTGGAGGATCCCGCCATGCCCAGCAACGCCAGCGTGACGCTCGATGTCCGCAACTTTCCTTCCACCGGCTCGGACGGCTACACCAACACCACCGCGTCGAACAACGCGATCTACAGCTACCGCTACACCGGCGGCAGCGACAACGGCGGCGACGTGGACTTCAACGGACGCGGCCGCGTCACCCTGACCGTGCACCTGCAGAGCGACCCGCGCTACCAGATCGGCAACGTCGGCTTCACCGGGGATACCAACAACCAGCTCACGTGGCTGGCGGAGAACGCGCCGACGACCGCGGTGATCCAGGACGTCAACACCGTCGTGCAGAACGCCAGCTACAAGATCACCGTCAATGACACGACGGCGAACTGCACGGTGCCCTGCGATCCGCAGATCAACAACAAGTGAGCGGGCGCGCGGGATCGGACGCGGGACGCCGGCGCGTCCTGCCGGTCGTCGGCGTGCCGCCGTCCCGCGACCGCCACTGAACCCGCATGGCCGTGGCGGCGCCAGCGCAGGCAGGCCCGGCGGTGCACGCGCCCGCGCCGGCCATCGCCACGCCCGCCACCGCGCTGGTGCTGGGCGTCACCAGCCACCGCGATCTCGTGCCGGAGGACGTACCGCAGCTGCGGCACTTCCTCGGCGGGGCGATGGCCGAGTTGCGCCAGGCGTTCCCGGAACTGTCGCTGGTGATGCTCTCGCCGCTGGCCGAAGGCGGCGACCAGCTCGCCGCGGAGGTCGCGCTCGGCCTCGGCGCGCGGCTGGTGGTGCCGCTGCCCATCCCGGTCGAGCTCTACCTCGAGGACTTCGCCGACAGCGAAGCGCGGATCCGCTTCCTGTGGCTGCTGGCGCAGGCCGACGTGATCCCGTTGACGTCGGCGACCACCGACCTCGACCGGCTGCGCACGCCCGGTCCC
>JABFWF010000179.1 GCA_013362405.1 Lysobacter sp.
CTACGCCCGGTCCCTGGCGCGACCGCCAGTACCTCGCCGCCGGCCTCCACGTCGCCAACCATTGCCACCTGCTGCTCGCCCTGTGGGACGGCGGCGACGAGGGCGGCCGTGGGGGCACCGCCCAGATCGTGCGCTACTACCTTGGCGGCCCGGTGCCCGGCGCGCGCCGCGCCACCGACAACCTGCGGCAGATGCTCGCCGGCGACGACGACAGCCTCGTCCTGCACATTCCGGTGCGGCGTTCGTCGGCCGCGGACGGGCCGCCGCCGTCGCCGCCGCGCTGGCTCACCAGCGGGGGTGCGCGCCCTTACGCGGCCGGAATGCCCGGCGATTACCGCCGCATCTTCGCGCGCATGCAGGTCTTCGAACGCGACCGCCGGCGGCTCGCGCCATCGCCCGAAGCCGATCGCGACGGCGATATGGTGGAACGGGAGCTCCGGACCGTCGACGCGATGGCGGTGCGCTACCAGCGCCTGATGACCGGGGCGATGCGCGCCATCCACGGCCTGGCGGTGGTGATGGGCCTGTCGTTCCTGCTCTATTCCGACCTCAATGCGCCCGTCTGGATGCTGTGGGTGTTCCTGCTGTTCTTCGCGGTCGGCCTGGTCGCGGCGACCGCCGCGCACCGCTACGACTGGCACCGCAAGTACATCGACTACCGCGCGCTCGCCGAAGGCCTGCGCGTGCAGGCGTTCTGGCGCCATGCCGGGCTGCTGGTCGAAGGCGATCCGGAGTTCGCCCACGACAATTTCCTGCAGAAGCAGGACGTCGAGCTCGGCTGGATCCGCAACGTGATGCGCCAGCTCGGCCTGCAGCCGCTGCCGCCCTGCGCCGATCCGGTCGCGGCGGTGGACGCGGTGATCGAGGACTGGGTCGGGCGGCCGGGCGAATCCGGCCAGCTCGGCTATTACGCGCGCAAGGCGGCGCTGCGCGAGCGGCACCACCGCCGCACGCAGGCGCTGGGGAAGGCGTGCCTATGGACCGGCATCGGCATCAGCGTGCTGCTCGCGGGCTGGCACGGCCTGCTGCCGCAGCAGTTGCAGAACGTGCTGGTGACCTCGATGGGCGCGCTCTCGCTCATCGCCGCGGTGCGCGAGGCGTATGCCTACCGCAAGGCCGACAAGGAGCTGGTGAAGCAGTACCGCTTCATGCAGCGCATCTACGGCAACGCGCGCATGGCGCTGGATGCCGCCCGCGGCGCCCACGAAAAGCGCGAGATCCTGCGCGCGCTCGGCGAGGCCGCCTTGGCCGAGCACGCGGAATGGGCATTGATGCACCGCGACCGGCCGATCGAGCACGGCAAGCCGTAGCCGCCTGTCGCGCTCCGCTGTCCTGTAGGAGCGGCTTAGCCGCGAGCTTCCGGGCAACTCATGCTGGAAAGCCCGCGGTTCCAGGCCGCTCCCGCAACAATCTCAGTCCGGGTCGTAGTCCAGGTTCGTCGCCAGCCACCGCTCCGCCTGCTGCAGGGTCACGCCCTTGCGCCGCGCGTAGTCGGCGACCTGCTCCTTCGACACCCGCCCGACCACGAAGTACTGGCTGCGCGGGTGGCTGAAGTAGTAGCCCGACACCGCGGCCGCCGGGTACATCGCGAAGCTCTCGGTCAGCTGGACGCCCACCTTGCGTTCGGCGTCGAGCAGCGCGAACAGCGTCGCCTTCTCGCTGTGCTCGGGGCAGGCGGGATAACCGGGCGCGGGCCGGATGCCGCGGTAGCCTTCGGCGATCAGCGCATCGTTGTCCAGCGATTCGTCCGCGGCGTAGCCCCAGAACTCGCGCCGCACGCGCTCGTGCAGGCGTTCGGCGAAGGCCTCGGCGAGGCGATCGGCCAGTGCCTTGAGCAGGATCGCGTTGTAGTCGTCGTGGTCGGCCTCGAAGCGCGCGATGTGCTCCTCGATGCCGAGTCCCGCGGTGACCGCGAACGCGCCGATCCAGTCCTGCCGACCGCTGTCCCGTGGCGCGATGAAGTCGGCGAGGCAGAAGTCGGGGCGGTCGGCGGGCTTGTCGGCCTGCTGGCGCAGGAAATGCAGGGTGGTCTCCGTCGGCCCCGTCTCATCGGCAGCGGACACCACCACGTCGTCGCCCACGCTGTTCGCCGGCCACAGCCCGAACACCGCCTTCGCCCGCAGCCAGCGTTCGTCGATGATGCGCCGGAGCATCGCCTGCGCGTCCTGGAACAGCTCGCGTGCCTGTGCGCCGACCACCGCGTCGTCGAGGATCGCCGGATAGCGCCCCGCCAGTTCCCAGGTATTGAAGAACGGCGTCCAGTCGATGTAGCCGGCCAGTTCTGCCAGCGGATAGTCGTCGAAGACGTGCATGCCGGGCCGGCCCGGCGCCGGTGGCGTGTAGTCGGCCCAGCCGCCGTCGAAGCGCTGCGCGCGCGCCTTGTCCAGCGGCACCAGCCGCTTGCCGCCGTCGCGGTTGCGGTGCCGCTCGCGGATCTCCGCGTAGTCGGCGTCGTTGGCGGCGACGAACGGCGCGCGCAACTCGGTGCTGATCAGCGACTGCGCGACGCCGACGGCGCGCGAGGCATCCTTCACCCACACGGTCGGCGCCTTGTAGTGCGGGTCGATCTTCAGCGCGGTATGCGCGCGCGAGGTGGTCGCGCCGCCGATCAGCAGCGGCACCTGGAAGCCCTGCCGCTGCATCTCGCGGGCGACGTGGCTCATTTCCTCCAGCGAGGGCGTGATCAGGCCGGAGAGTCCGATCAGGTCGGCGTTCTCGGCCTTCGCCCGGTCGAGGATGACCTGCGACGGCACCATCACGCCGAGGTCGATCACCTCGAAGTTGTTGCAGGCCAGGACCACGCCCACGATGTTCTTGCCGATGTCGTGCACGTCGCCCTTGACGGTCGCCATCACGATCTTGCCGTTGGACTTGCCGCTGTCGCCGGTGCGCTGCTTCTCCGCCTCGATGAACGGCAGCAGCCAGGCCACCGCCTTCTTCATCACCCGCGCCGACTTCACCACCTGGGGCAGGAACATCTTGCCGGCGCCGAACAGGTCGCCGACCACGTTCATGCCATCCATCAGCGGGCCTTCGATCACGTCGAGCGGACGCGTCGCCTGCAGGCGCGCTTCTTCCGTGTCGGCCTCGATGAAGGCGTCGATGCCGTGCACCAGCGCATGGCTGAGGCGCTCGCGCACCGGCTTGCCGCGCCAGGCGAGATCCTCGACCTTCTTCTCGCCCTTCTTTCCCTTGTAGCGGTCGGCGATTTCCAGCAGGCGCTCGGTGCCGTCCGGCCGCCGGTTCAGCACCACGTCCTCGACGCGTTCCCGCAGCAGCGGTTCGAGGTCGTCGTACAGCGGCAGGGCGCCGGCGTTGACGATGCCCATGTCCATGCCCGCGCGGATCGCGTGGTAGAGGAAGACCACGTGGATGGCCTGGCGCACCGGCTCGTTGCCGCGGAACGAGAACGACACGTTCGACACGCCGCCGGACACGTGGCTGTGCGGGAAGCGCCGCTTCAGCTCGCGCGCAGCCTCGATGAAGGCCACTGCGTAGCCGTCGTGTTCCTCGATGCCGGTGGCGATCGCGAACACGTTCGGGTCGAAGACGATGTCCTCGGGCGGAAAGCCGACCTCGCGCGTCAGCAGGTCGAAGGCGCGCGCGCAGATCCCGACCTTGCGCGCCACCGTCTCGGCCTGGCCGTCCTCGTCGAAGGCCATCACCACCACCGCGGCGCCGTAGCGGCGCACGAGGCGCGCCTGGCGCAGGAACTCGGTCTCGCCTTCCTTCAGCGAGATCGAGTTGACGATGCCCTTGCCCTGCAGGCACTTGAGGCCGGCCTCGATCACGCTGAACTTCGAGCTGTCGACCATCACCGGCACGCGGGCGATGTCGGGCTCGGCGGCGATCAGGTGCAGGAAGGTGACCATCGCCTGCTCGGAGTCGAGCAGGCCTTCGTCCATGTTGACGTCGAGGACCTGCGCGCCGTTCTCCACCTGCTGGCGTGCGACCACCACCGCCTCGTCGAAACGGCCTTCGAGGATCAGCTTCTTGAACTGCGCCGAGCCGGTGACGTTGGTGCGCTCGCCGACGTTGACGAAGTTGGACTCGGGCGTGATCTGCAGCGGCTCGAGGCCGCTGAGGCGGGTATTGCGGGGCAGTACATGGAAAACGCTCATCGGGGACTCTTGTTCGTCATCCCCGCGAAGGCGGGGACCCAGTGACTGTTGTGTCTGTCGGCGCGGAAGCGAACGTCGCTGGGTTCCCGCCTTCGCGGGAACGACGGGCAATGCGCCAACGCTGGCCACTGGCTCACGCGGCCTGCTCCAGGTGCGGAATCGCCCGTGGCGGCAGGCCCTCGACCGTTTCGGCGATCGCCGCGATGTGCGCCGGGGTGGTGCCGCAGCAGCCCCCCACGATGTTGAGCATGCCGGCGCGGGCGAACTCGCCCAGCGTCGCCGCCATGTCCTCCGGCGTCTCGTCGTAGCCGCCGAAGGCGTTCGGCAGGCCGGCGTTGGGGTGCGTGCTGATGCGCGCGTCGGCGACCTGCGCCAGCACGTCGAGGTGCGCGCGCAGGTCCTTCGCGCCGAGCGCGCAGTTCAGGCCGATCGCCAGCGGCTGCGCGTGGCGCAGCGAGTACCAGAACGCCTCGGCCGTCTGTCCCGAGAGCGTGCGGCCGGACGCGTCGGTGATCGTGCCCGAGATCAGCACCGGCAGCCGTGCGCCGAATTCGGCGAACACGTCGTCGATGGCGAACAGCGCGGCCTTGGCGTTCAGCGTGTCGAAGATGGTCTCGACCATCAGCACGTCGCTGCCGCCCTCGACCAGGCCGCGCGCGGCTTCGCGATAGGCGTCGGCGAGTTCGTCGAAGCTGACCGCGCGGAAGCCCGGGCGGTTGACGTCGGGGCTCAGCGAGGCGGTGCGCGAAGTGGGACCGAGCACGCCGACCACGAAGCGTGGCTTCGACGGATCGGTCGCCTCCGCCGCGTCGCAGGCGGCGCGCGCCAGCCTTGCACCCTCGCGGTTGAGCTCGCGGACCAGGTGCTGCAGGCGGTAGTCGGCCAGCGAGATGCTGGTCGAGTTGAAGGTGTTGGTCTCGACGAGGTCCGCGCCCGCAACGAGGTAGGCCTCGTGGATGCCGCGGATGATGTCGGGCCGAGTGAGCGAGAGCAGATCGTTGTTGCCGCGCTGGTCGTGGCCCTCGCAGCCGCAGCCCGCGCCGTGCGCGTGGCCGTCGTCGGCGAAGAGGCGGTCGTAGCCGCTGGCGAAGCGCTCGCCGCGGTAGTCGGCTTCCTCCAGGCCGTGCTGCTGGATCATCGTGCCCATCGCGCCGTCGAGCACGAGGATGCGGTCGGCGAGCGCGGCCTCGAGTTTCGCCACGCGTCCGGGATGCAGCCAGGGCAGGGTGTTCATGCGACCTCCTTGCGGGATGGCAGGGCGGCGGATGCGCTCACGCCTTCTCCCCGATGAGCGAAATGACTTCGAAATGCGGCGGTCGCTTCTCGCGCGTGATGCTGGCGGCGGAGCGGATGCGCAGGCCTGCCTTGTCGGCGAAGCGGCGCAGTTCCTTCTCGGTGAAACCGAGGTTGGCGTGGCCGTAGGCCTCGACCACGTTGCGATGCTCGTGCCTTTCGAGGCTCGACAGCAGCATGCGACCGCCCGGCCGCAGCATGCGCGCGGCCTCGGTCACCGCGACTGCGGGCTTCGTCGCATAGGTCAGCGCGTGCATCAGCACGACCAGGTCGAAGCTGGCGTCGGCGAAGGGCAGGGCATGCATGTCGCCTTCGCGCACCTCCACGTTGGGGAACGGTCGCAACCGATCGCGCGCCGCGACAACCACGCGCGGACTGGCGTCGACGCACACGTACCGGCGCGCGTGCGGCGCCAGCAGTTCGGCGAGCACGCCGTCGCCCGACGCCACGTCGAGTACATCGCCCGGCTGCAGCAGCGGCAGCGCGCTGCGCGCCAGCGCTTCCCAGGTGCGGCCGGGCGAATAGTGCCGTTCCATGTCGCCGGCGACGCTGTCGGCCCAGTTCTGGTCGGACGCGCGCATCGCGAGCACGTCGGGGACGCGCTCGGCATCCTGGCGCAGCAGCGGGTCGTCGCTGCCGCTGCTGATCGACTGCCACAGCGCGCGCTGGGCGGGGTCGAGCGTGTCCTCGTCGAAGCGGTAGTAGGCGGACACGCCCGCGCGGCGATCACGGACGAGCCCGGCTTCCTTGAGCCTCGCGAGGTGGGTGGACACGCGTGGCTGGGCGAGGCGGGTAATCGCCGACAGCTCGGCCACCGTCAGCTCCTCGTGCGCGAGCAGGCTCAGCAGGCGCACGCGGGTGGCATCGGCGAAGACGCGCAGGCGGCTCGACCAGCCTTCCAGGTCCATGCTTATCTTTCCATCGCGATCCAGCGATAAGTGTCCTGCCGGCGTGGCGCGGGGTCAAGCACGCGGGACGCTTGTCGTTCGGCTGCAGATGCCGCGATGTCTCCGAGGGGCTGGACTGGGCGGGGTGCCGCGCCAGCCGGGCAGGAGGCCAGGGCCCCGAGTCGGCCAAGGACGGCCCGATCGCCGGAAAAGCGACTTCGCCCCGGCCGGCCCCGGGCCGAAGCACATTGGTGCAGGAAAGCGTTGCTTCCAGCGAGCGCTGCCGTTCAAACCGCGTGGGTGGGGCGGCCGACTGCCAGCGGCTACAATATTCGACTCCGATTCTCGAGCACGGGGTGCGGCGTGGAGTTTGGATTCACCGAAGAACAGTTGATGATCCAGGACGTCGCGCGGCGCATCGCGCAGGAAAAGATCGCGCCGAGCGCCGAGCACTTCGACCGCTCCGGCGAATTCCCGCTCGACAACATCCGCCTGCTCGGCGAGAACGGGCTCATGGGCATCGAGGTGCCGGCCGAATACGGCGGCGCCGGCATGGATCCGGTCGCCTACGTGCTGGCGATGATCGAGGTCGCCGCGGCCGACGCCGCGCACTCGACCATCATGTCGGTCAACAACTCCCTGTTCTGCAACGGCATCCTCACCCACGGCACCGAGGCGCAGAAGCAGCTGTACGTGCGCGCGATCGCCGAGGGCCGCGAGATCGGCGCCTTCGCGCTGACCGAGCCGCAGTCCGGTTCCGACGCCACCGCCATGCGCTGCCGCGCGGTGAAGCAGGCGGACGGCACGTTCGTCATCAACGGCAAGAAGAGCTGGATCACCTCCGGTCCGGTCGCGCGCTACATCGTGCTGTTCGCGATGACCGAGCCCGACAAGGGTGCGCGCGGCATCACCGCCTTCATGATCGACACGAGCCGCGCCGGCTTCCATCGCGGCAAGACCGAGCCCAAGCTCGGCATCCGCGCCTCGGCCACCTGCGAAATCGAGTTCGCGGACTACGTCGCGCAGGCCGACGAAGTACTCGGCGAGGAAGGCACCGGGTTCAAGATCGCGATGGGCGTGCTCGATGCCGGGCGTATCGGCATCGCCTCGCAGGCGATCGGCATCGCCCGCGCCGCGTACGAGGCGACGCTCGCCTATGTGAAGGAACGCAAGGCCTTCGGCGTGGCGATCGGCACGTTCCAGATGACCCAGGCCAAGATCGCCGACATGAAGTGCAAGCTCGACGCGGCGATGCTGCTGACGCTGCGCGCGGCGTGGCTGAAGGGAGAGGGCAAGCGCTTCAGCACCGAGGCGGCGGTGGCCAAGCTCACCGCATCCGAAGCGGCGATGTGGATCGCGCACCAGGCCGTGCAGATCCATGCCGGCATGGGCTACTCGAAGGAAATGCCGATAGAGCGGTATTTCCGCGACGCAAAGATCACCGAGATCTACGAAGGCACCAGCGAGATCCAGCGCCTCGTGATCGCCCGCAACGAGACCGGGTTGCGCTGAACATGCGCGCGCCCGTTCCCGCTTCCGTGCAGGCCAGCGCCTGCGATGCCATGCGCGGCCGCCAACCTGCGTTGCGCGGCCGCGCCGACATTCCGATCCAGCGCCGGGTTCACGCGATTTTCGTCGCGCACGATCCGTTCCGCTGATTCCCGCATCGACCTGGCCCGCGCCGCAAAGCGCGGGCCTGTTGCCATCCGGACCCGCCATGAGCACCGAACGCAAATCCCCCGCGAAACCCAGCTCCAAACCCGCGTCCAAATCCACGGCCAGGGCGTCTGTCCCCGCCGTCGCGCGCAAGGCCATCCGGCCGCGCGAGGACATCGTCTCCCTCGAATCCATCGTCGTCGCGCTCCGCAAGCGCGTGCCCAAGGCGCAGCAGGCGATGGCCGAGGCCTTCGCGCGCACGTTCTACCGCCGCATGAGCGCCGAGGAATACGTGCAGCACAGCCCGGAGGCGTGGGCCGCGCTCGCCGCCGATTTCCTCGCGCTTGCCGAAACCCGCAAGCCCGGCGCGGCCAAGGTACGCGTGTTCAACCCGAGCATGAAGGACAGCGGCTGGGAGACGCCGCACACGGTGGTGCAGATCGTCAACGACGACATGCCGTTCCTGGTCGACTCGGTGACGATGGCGCTGGCCGAGCAGGGCATCGGCGTGCACGTACTCGGCCACCCGGTGGTGCGCTTCACCCGCGACAAGGCCGGCCGCGTCACCACGGTGGGCGAGGGGACGCCTGAATCGCTGATGCACTTGGAACTCGACCGCCAGCCGGCCGAGGCGATGGAAGGCATCGCGCGCGACGTGCGCGCCGTGCTCGACGACGTGCGCGCGATCGTGCGCGACTGGGAGGCGATGCGCGCGCGCATGCTGCAGGTCGCCGACGAACTCGGCACGCGCGAAATGCCGGTCACCGAAGCCGGCCGCGCCGAGGCGCAGGAATTCCTGCGCTGGGCCGCCGACAACCACTTCACCTTCTTCGGCTATCGCGAGTACGAGGTCAAGGGCAAGCGCGGCGAGGAGATGCTGTGCCCGCTCGAGACATCGGGCCTGGGCCTCCTGCGCGGCATGGAGCGGGGCCGCGCACGCCCGCTGAAGAGCCTGTCGGCGCACTACATGCCGCAGTCCGGTTCGGTCGATGCCCTGATCCTGACCAAGACGAACGCCCGCGCCACCGTGCATCGCCCGGGCTACATGGACTACATCGGCGTGCTCAGCTTCGACAAGGAAGGCCGGCCGGTACGCGAGGAACGGTTCCTCGGCCTGTATACGTCGAGCGCGTACAACCGCCGCCCGTGGGAAATCCCGCTGGTGCGCGAGCGCCACGAGCACGTCATGGAGCGTTCGGGCCTGTCGCCCACCGGGCACAGCGGCAAGGCCCTGCGCCACATCCTCGAGACGCTGCCGCGCGACGAGCTGTTCCAGTCGAGCGAGGACGAACTGCTGCAGACCGCGACCGGCATCCTGGGCCTGCAGGAGCGCGTGCGCAGCAAGCTGTTCCTGCGTCGCGACCGCTACGGCCGCTTCTACTCGGCGCTGGTCTACATCCCGCGCGACCGCTTCAACACCGAAGTGCGCCGCCGCATCGAGGCGCTGCTGAAGGAGGCGCTCGACGGCGACCACGTCGACACCACCGTGCAGGTCGGCGAATCGCCGCTGGCGCAGCTGCACCTGATCGTGCGGCCGAAGTCGGGCGAGGCGGTCGCGGTCGACGCCGGCGCGCTGCAGGAACAACTCGCGTCGCTCGTGCGCAACTGGCAGGACGACCTGCGCGAGCAGCTCGCCGCCAGCGAGGGCGAGGAGCAGGGCCTGCTGCTCGCGAAGCAGTACGGCCGCGTGCTGCCGGCCGGCTATATCGAGCAGGTGACGCCGGCCGTCGCCGCGGACGATGTGCGCCACCTAGCCGCGTTGTCGGGCGGTGACGACCTGCGCCTGCGCCTGTACCGCTCGCCGCGCGCGGGCGAAGGGCTGCGCTTCAAGTTCTACCGCCTCGGCGACGACATCCCGCTGTCGGACGCGCTGCCGATGATGGAGAACCTCGGCCTGCGCGTGATCGCGGAGCATCCCTACGGGATCGAGCTCGGCGAGGGCAGGACCGCCTGGATCCAGGACTTCGAGGTCGAGGCCGCGCGTCCGGACCTCGACGTCGCGAACGTCAGCGCGTCCTTCGAGGAAGCCTTCGCCCGGGTGTGGCGCGGCGAGGCGGAGAACGACGGCTTCAACCGGCTCGTGCTCGCCGCAGGGCTGACCTGGCGCCAGGTCGCGATGCTGCGCGCCTATTGCAAGTACCTGCTGCAGGTCGGCGTGCCGTTCTCGCAGACTTACGTGGAAGCGACGCTGGCCCGCTATCCGCTGATGGCGCGGTTGCTGGTCGAGTTGTTCGAGGCGCGCTTCGATCCGGCGACCGGAAGCGAGAGCAAGGCGGAGATCCAGCAGGGGCGCGAAGCCTTCGCGCGCCAGCTCGAGGCGCTCGCCGGCGGCGACGCGGTTACGATGGGCATCCTCGAACCCGTGCTGCTGGCGCGCTCGGCGGCCCGCGAGCGCCAGGTCGAGGCCACGCGCGGCGCGCTGTTCGGCCTGATGGACCGCGTCGCCAGCCTCGACGAGGACCGCATCCTGCGCAGCTACATCGGCGTGATGGACGCCACGCTGCGCACCAGTTACTACCTCAACGTGCGCGGCGCGGCGCGGGCCGACGGCGGTCCGCGCGACTACGTCAGCTACAAACTCGACTCCTCGCGCGTGCCCGACCTGCCCAAGCCGCGGCCCTACCGCGAGATCTGGGTGTACGGCCCGCGCGTGGAAGGCGTGCACCTGCGCTTCGGGCCGGTCGCCCGCGGCGGACTGCGCTGGTCCGATCGCCGCGAGGATTTCCGCACCGAGGTGCTGGGACTGGTCAAGGCACAGATGGTAAAGAACACCGTCATCGTGCCGGTCGGCGCCAAGGGCGGCTTCTACTGCAAGCAGCTGCCGAGCCCGGCGGTGGACCGCGACGCGTGGTTCGCCGAAGGCGTCGCCTGCTACAAGCGCTTCATCAACGGCCTGCTCGACATCACCGACAACCTGCACGGCGAGCAGGTGGTGCATCCGCAGCACGTCGTGCGCCACGACGGCGACGATCCGTATCTCGTCGTCGCCGCCGACAAGGGCACCGCGACCTTCTCCGACATCGCCAACGGCATCGCCGAAGCGCACGGCTTCTGGCTGGGCGATGCGTTCGCCTCCGGCGGCTCGGTCGGATACGACCACAAGGGCATGGGCATCACCGCCAAGGGCGCGTGGGAATCGGTCAAGCGCCATTTCCGCGCCATGGGCCGCGATTCGCAGTCGCAGGATTTCACCTGCGTCGGCATCGGCGACATGTCGGGCGACGTGTTCGGCAACGGCATGCTGCTGTCGAAGCACATCCGCCTGCTCGCCGCCTTCGACCACCGCCACATCTTCCTCGACCCGAGCCCGGACGCGGCGAAGTCGTTCAAGGAGCGCGAGCGCATGTTCGCGCTGCCGCGCTCGAGCTGGGAGGACTACGACCGCAAGCTCATCAGCAAGGGCGGCGGCATCCATCCGCGCAGCGCCAAGTCGATCGCGCTGACGCCCGAGGTCAGGGGTGCGCTCGGCATCGACGCCACGGTCGAGGCGATGAGCCCGGCCGAGCTGATGGCCGCGATCCTGAAGGCGCCGGTCGACCTGCTGTGGAACGGCGGCATCGGCACCTACGTCAAGGCCAGCACCGAGACGCATGCCGACGTCGGCGACCGCGCCAATAACGCGCTGCGGGTCAATGGCCGCGACCTGCGCTGCCGGGTGGTCGGCGAAGGCGGCAACCTCGGTTGCACGCAGCTCGGCCGGATCGAGGCCGCGCAGCAGGGCGTGCTGCTCAACACGGACTTCATCGACAACTCGGCGGGCGTGGACACCTCGGACCACGAGGTCAACATCAAGATCCTGCTCAACGCGCAGGTGAAGGCGAAGAAGCTGTCGCTGCCGGAGCGCAACAAGCTGCTGGCGTCGATGACCGATGAGGTCGCCGCGCTGGTCCTCAACGACAACTACCGGCAGAACCAGGCGTTGTCGCTGATGGAGCGGATGAGCCTGACGCGGCTCGGCTCCAAGCAGCACTTCATCCGCACGCTGGAATCGCAGGGCCTGCTCGACCGCGCGATCGAATACCTGCCTTCCGACGCCGAGATCGCGGAGCGCAAGGCGCGCGGCCTGGGACTGACCCGGCCGGAGCTGTCCGTGCTGCTGTCGTACAGCAAGCTCGTGCTGTTCCAGCAGCTGGTCGACTCCGACGTGCCGGAAGACCCGTACCTCTCGAAGGAACTGGTGCGCTACTTCCCCGAGCCGCTGCAGAAGAAGTACGCGAAGGCGATGGAACAGCACCGCCTGAAGCGCGAGATCATCGCCACCTCGGTGACCAACTCGATGGTCAACCGCATGGGAGCGACCTTCACCCTGCGCATGACCGAGGACACCGGCCGCACGCCGGGCGAGGTCGCCAAGGCCTACACGATCTCGCGCGAGGCGCTGGACGCGCGCGAGATGTGGGCGCAGATCGACGCGCTCGACGGCAAGGTGCCGGAAGAGGTGCAGATCGACGCGTTGCTCGCGATCTGGAACCTGCTGCGCGGCACCAGCCGCTGGCTGCTGTCGCGTCCCGGCGCGCTGCCGCCGATCGCGGAGGCGGTGGAGCGCTATCGCAGCGCGCTGGGCGAGATCCGCAAGGGCCTGCCGGGCGTGCTTCCAGGCCATCGCGGCAGCGGTTACGCCGGCCGTCTGCATCATTGGCAGGACCGCGGCCTGACGGCATCGCTCGCCGCGCAGCTCGCGGCACTGCCGCTGCTGGATGCCGGTTTCGACATCGTCGAGCTCGCCCGTCAGCGCAAGATGCCGCCGGCGACCGTCGCGCGCGTGTTCTATGCGCTCGGCGACGCGCTGCACGTGCCGTGGTTGCTGGAGCAGATCGACGCGCTGCCGGTCGAAGGCCGTTGGCACGCGCACGCCCGCGGCGTCCTGCGCGACGAGCTGCGCGCGCAGCAGCGCGTGCTGGTCGGCCAGCTGCTGGTCGGTGGCGGCAAGCGCACGCCCGAGCAGCGCCTCGCCGACTGGCTGCAGCGCGACGACGCCCAGCTGCGTTTCACCCAGCAGATGTTCGCCGAGCTGATGGCGCAGAAGACGCTCGACTACCCGACCGCTTCGGTCGCGGTGCGGCGCCTGGCGCAGATGGCGGAGGCGGAGGGCTGAGGTTGGCCAAAGCGGATTGAACGGAAGGGCGGGGCGAAAGGCCCGCCCTTTTGCATTACCGGCGCCTTCGACTTCGAGGGCGGCCCTGGCGATTGGAAAAACAAGCGTCCTCCCGGTTAGGCGTCGACGCGGTTGGCCTTGTCCACCGGGCAAGCATCGGGAAACGGCTCGATGGTCCTTCGACGCGATGCTCCGATGGGCCAGCCGCCGCTTTCCCGCCCGTCGTTGCCCGTCGCGTTATCCTGCAGGGACGTCGCAGGAGCGTGCCGATGCCCATCCCCAGCCAGCCCCGCTTCGCCTTCCTCGCCAGCCACGCCGATGGCGCACAGGTGGCACAGGAGACGCTGGTCGCGCGGCATGGGCAGCATCCGCCGGAGGAGGCCGACGTGCTGGTCGCGCTCGGCGGCGACGGCTTCATGCTGCAGACGCTGCATCGCCATGGCAGCCTCGGCAAGCCGGTGTACGGGATGAAGCTCGGCTCGCTCGGCTTCCTGATGAACCATCATCACGAGGCTGACCTGCTCGCGCGCGTCGCCGCCGCCGAGCCGGCCGTGCTGCGGCCGCTGGAGATGCTGGTGCAGACCGAATCCGGCGCCAGCGTCGGTTCGCTCGCCTACAACGAGGTCTCGCTGCTGCGGCAGACGCGCCAGGCCGCGCACCTCGCGATCGACCTCAACGGCAAGCCGCGCCTGGACGAGCTGATCTGCGACGGCGTGATGGTCGCCACCGCCGCCGGCAGCACCGCCTACAACTATTCCGCCGGCGGGCCGATCCTGCCGCTCGGCGCGAGCGTGGTCGCGCTGACGCCGATCGCCGCGTTCCGCCCGCGCCGCTGGCGCGGCGCCTTGCTGAAGTCGTCCACCGAGGTGCGTTTCCGCGTGCTCGACCCCTACAAGCGTCCGGTCAGCGCGACGGCCGATTCGCACGAGGTGCGCGACGTGGTCGAGGTGACCATCCGCGAATCGCAGGACCGGACCGTCACGCTGCTGTTCGATCCCGAGCACAATCTCGAGGAGCGCATCCTCAGCGAGCAGTTCGTGGTCTGAGGCGCGTCTCGCCTGGCGCGACGCGGTGGCGGATACTGGCGCACATGAGTCATGTGATGCCTGCAGGCCCGATCGTTCCCGCCGATCCCATGATCGTCGCGATTTCCTCGCGCGCGCTGTTCGACCTGGAGGACAGCCATGCGCTGTTCGAGCACGAGGGACTCGAGGCCTACGCCCGCTTCCAGCGCCTGCACGAGGACGACCTGCTGGCGCCCGGCATCGCCTTCCCGCTGGTGCGCAAGCTGCTCGCGCTCAACGCCGGCGCGCCGCCGGAAGCGCCGCGGGTCGAGGTGATCCTGATCTCGCGCAACTCCGCGGATACCGGGCTGCGCATCTTCAATTCGATCGAGCACCACGGCCTGTCCATCCGTCGCGCCGCCTTCAGCAACGGCGCGCCGCCATACCCCTACATCCGTCCGTTCGGCGCGGACCTGTTCCTGTCCACGCACGGCGAGGACGTGCGCAAGGCGCTGGCGGCCGGCGTCGCCGCGGCGAGCATCCTGCCGGCGAAGGCGCCGCAGCATCGCTTCGACCAGTTGCGCATCGCCTTCGACGGCGATGCGGTGATCTTCGGCGACGAGTCGGAGCGTGTGTCGCGCGAGGGCGGCCTGGATGCGTTCGCCGAGCACGAGCGTTCGCGCGCCGGAGAGCCGCTGTCGGGTGGCCCGTTCCGTGGTTTCCTTGACGCGCTGCAGCGCCTGCAGAAGGCGTTTCCTGCCGGCGACGACGCGCCGATCCGCACCGCGCTCGTCACCGCGCGCTCGGCGCCCGCGCACAAGCGCGTGATCCTGACCCTGCGTGAGTGGGGCGTGCGCCTGGACGAGGCGCTGTTCCTCGGCGGCCGCGCGAAGGGGCCGTTCCTCGACGCCTTCGGCGCCGACATCTTCTTCGACGATTCCGAGCACAACATCGTGTCGGCGCGCGACCACGTGGCGGCCGGGCACGTGCCGCACGGCGTGGCGAACGACGGCTGACCGAAGCGCGCCATTCCGCAGGCGCGAACTTCCTCCGCAGGAAAGGGAGGCAGCGGTTCAACCGTTGCGCAGGTGCAGCCCGACCGCCTTCGCGTCGGCACCTTCGACGTAGGGCACGATCCGGCCATCGACGCGTCGGAACACCAGGTCCACCTGGTGCGGACCCACGTGCAGCCGGCGCAGCGCGACCTGGTCGATGCCCAGCGGCAACTGCGGGTTGTCGATGCGGATCTCGTTCGCCCAGCCGTCGACCTCCACGCCGAGGCAGGCCTGCAGCAGCATGAAGCCGGCGCCTGCGGCCCAGGCTTGCGGCAGGCAGGCGACCGGATACGACACCGGCGTCGCGCCATGTTCGCGCGCGAAGCCGCAGAACAATTCCGGCAGGCGCATCTCGAAATGCGTGGCGGTCTCGAACACCGAGCGCAGCAGGCGCAACGCGCCACCGCGATCCTGATGGGCGATGCCTGCCGCGCAGATCGCCGTGTCGTGCGGCCACACCGAGCCGTCGTGATAGGACATCGGGTTGTAGCGCGCCTCGCCCTGGGCCAGCGTGCGCACGCCCCAGCCGGTGTAGAAGGCGGGCGTCAGCAGTTGCGCCGCGGTCGCCTCCGCGCGCTGCGGCGACGGCAGCCCGACGTACAGCAGGTGCCCGGGATTGCTCGCGCGCACCCGGCACAGCAGGCCCTCGCCGTCGATGGCGATGCCGTAGAAGCCGTGCTCCTCCATCCAGAAGCGTCGCTCCACCGCCTCGCGCAGCACGTGCGCGCGCGCCTGCCAGCGCGCGGCGGCGTCGCGTTCGCCACGGCGCAGCGCCAGTTCGGCCATGCCGCGCAGCGCGGCGAACACATAGCCCTGCACCTCGACCAGCGCGATCGGCCCGGCCGGGATGCGCCCGTCCGCATGGAAGACCGAGTCCTCGCTGTCCTTCCAGCCCTGGTTGGCAAGGCCGCTCTGTTCCGCACGCTCGTAGGTGAGGAAGCCATCGGTGTTGCCGTCGCACACGCGCTCGATCCAGCCCATCGCCGCGCGCAACGCGGGCCACAGGCCGTCGATGAAGGCGAGGTCGCCGGTGCGTCGCGCGTACGCGCCGGCCAGCATCACGAACAGCGGCGTGGTGTCGACGCCGCCGTAGTAGAGGCCGAACGGCAGCTCGCGCAGCTCGGACATCTCGCCCTTGCGCGTCTCGTGCATGATCTTGCCGGGCGCCGCGTCGAGGAAGGCCGATTCCTCCGTGGCCTGGTGCGTCGCCAGGAAGGACAGCACGCCGCGCGCGAGCTCCTGGTTGAGCCACAACGCCTGCAGCGAGGTGATCACCGCGTCGCGCCCGAACGGCGTCGAGAACCACGGGATGCCGGCGTAGGGATACGGCCCGGTCGGCAGGTCGCTGGTGAGCAGCGCGAGGTCGGCGCGCGAGCGCTCCATCCAGGCGGTGAACAGCGGTTCCTCGCCGTGCACGCGCGCACCGCGGCGCTGCCGCCCGCGCATGCGCCGGCGCGCGCGCGCAGCGGCGTCGCGGTAGCGCTGGCGGGATGGCATCTCCTCGGGCTGCAGGCCGACCTCGATGAACAGTTCCTCGAAGCCTCCAGGTGGCAGCTGCAGCTCGAAGCCGGCGGCATCGGTGGCGAGCTGGGCCGGCTCGCGCGAGAACGAGATCGCCGACGTGCGCAGGCGGCCATCCAGCCCGCGGTAGGCGAACTGCACGCCGCCGTGGCGCACGCGTGGCACCAGCACCTCGCCGCGCTCGGCGCGCACGCAGCCGCGCACCTCGAACATGTCGCGGAAATCCGCGCCGAATTCGAAGCGCAACGGCGCGTGCACCGCATGCTGGCCGTAGTTGCGGCAGCAGGTGCGCTCGTACAGGCGGTCGGCGCAGAGGAAGCGCGTGCGCACGATGTGCACCAGCCCCGACGGCGCGGCCGGCGCGCCGAGTTCCGGCAGCGGCCGGTTGGTGAGATGGGAAACGAAGAACACGTTGTCGCGCGTGACCGCGGAGCTCAGCAGTTCCGGCGGCACGCCGGCGATGCGCAGGCGGAAGAACGACAGCAACCGCGTGTCGTCGTGGAACAGGCCGTCGGAGCGGCCCTCGATGTCGCCGTAGGCATTGGCGACGAGGAAGCTGTCGCCATCCTTCAGGACATGCGTGGTGAACGATCCGGCGGTGGCGGCAGGCTCGGCCACGCGACGCTGTCCTCAGGCCATGCGCCGTCGCGCCGCGCTGCCGGCTTCGCCCTGCACGCGCAGGTACAGCGCCTCGTAGCCGGCCGCCATCGCGCCTGCGGAGAACCGCCGCTCGAACACCTCGCGGATGCGCCGGCGGTCGTAGCCGGCGACCTCGCCGACGGCCGCGATGGCTTCCTCCTCGGAGGTCACCACGCGCCCGGTCACGCCATCGTCGACGACTTCGGGCACCGAGCCGCAGTTCCATGCGATCACCGGCGTGCCGCACGCCATCGCCTCGATCATCACCAGGCCGAACGGTTCCGGCCAATCGATCGGGAACAGCAGCGCGGTGGCGTTGCCGAGGAAGGCGGACTTCTCGCGGTCGCCGATCTCGCCGATGAATTCGACGTTGGGATCGACCAGCAGCGGCTTGATCTCGTCGTGGAAATAGGCGCGGTCCGCCTGGTCGATCTTCGCCGCGATCTTCAGCGGCAGGCCGGCGCTGCGGGCGATCGCGATGGCGCGGTCCGGCCGCTTCTCCGGCGAAATGCGGCCGAGGAAGGCGAGATAACCGCCTTGCGGCTGCGGGGCGAAGGGCAGCAGGGTATCGGGCAGGCCGTGGTACACCGTGCCGGCCCAGTTGGCGAAGCGCAGCGGCCGGCGCTGGTGGT
This sequence comes from Lysobacter sp., assembly GCA_013362405.1. Classification (GTDB taxonomy): domain Bacteria; phylum Pseudomonadota; class Gammaproteobacteria; order Xanthomonadales; family Xanthomonadaceae; genus JABFWF01. Next base: position 17,904 of record JABFWF010000179.1, read on the forward strand.
CCGAAATCGACACCAGCGGGAAATGCGGCCAGCGCCGGTAGGTGTCGGGCAGGTCCTTCAGGTCGAGGCGGCCGTGCAGCGTGGTCAGCGTGCGCTCCGGGCAATCCTCGAACAACGGGAAATGCATCAGGTCGATGTGGAAGTGGAGCACGTCGAACTCGTGCCGGCGCCGGCGTACCTCATGCAGCATCGAGAGGTGGGCGGCGACCTCGGACTTCAGCGGCTCGGGATCCAGCCGGATGGCCTGGTCGCGTCCGGGCACCAGCGTCGCATGGGTACGCGCGTCCGCCGCGGCGAAGAGCGTGACGTCATGGCCAACGGCGACGAGGGCATCGGCGAGGTAGGCGACGATGCGCTCGGTGCCGCCGTACAGGCGCGGGGGGACCGCTTCGCACAACGGCGCGATCTGGGCGATTCTCATGCGAGGCAAGGCTCCCGCTGCGGGCTGGCCCCCAGCCTAGGGTGCGCTGCGTAAATGCGGCGTGTGGCGCAGGCTCGCCCGGTTCAGGATTGCGACGTTGAAAAATGCCGGATATGTCCACTGGCGCCCGCGTTCCGCGGCGCCTGATGCCATCCATGCAGGTCGCAGGCAGCAGCAGGAAGCGCGGTCGGGCCAGCGCCTCCTGCAGGCAGGGTGAGCCTGAAGCCACCGCGCCACGCCATTGCCGCAGCGCGAATCAGAACTCGAGGTCGAGGGCGGCGCAGAGATAATCGACGAACGGTGCCAGCGCCTGCAGGTCGCGCTCCAGCGTCTGCCGCAGGCGTGGACCGGTCAGGGTGGCGTCGTCGAGCGCGCGCACGGCGACGAAGTTGCGACGGCGCAGGTCGTCGATGAACTCGAAGTCCGTCGGGAAGCCGCGCGCGGACCGCACCAGCATTTCCGAGGATTCCAGCTCGAAGCGCCGACGGAAGGCCGGCGCGTGCGCAGTCGCCTTCCAGCTGCCGGGATTGTCGAAGATGAACTGCCGCACGGTGCGCTGCGTCGCCGGTTCCGGGTGCCACAGGCCCGCGCCGACGAAGCACTCGCCGGGCTCGAGGTGCAGGTAGAACGATGGCGCCGGCAATTCGCGGCGGCGCGCATGGAACAGCCGCGCGCCCTGCCACGGCTTGTAGGGCGACTTGTCGGTGGCGAAGCGGGTGTCGCGCTGGATGCGGAACAGCGAGCCGCCGACGGGCTTCGGATCGGCGCGGTAGTGCTCGCTGATGCCGGCCAGCGCCGGTTGCAGGTCGGCGATCAGGCGCAGGAAGGGCGCGCGCACGTGCCCGTCGTAATCGGCCTTGTGCGCATGGAACCACGCACGCTCGTTGTGGCGGGCGAGGCTGCGCAGGAAGCGGAAGGCGCGCTCGTCGAAGTAGGTCGTCATCGCAGGGCCGCCGTGATGTCCAGGCCCCACGCCTCCAGCTGGTCGAGCAGGGCGAGCTTCGCGCCATCGTCCGCGTGTTGCGCGCGCAGCAGCGTGAGCTCCGCGCGGAAGTCATCCCAGCTCTGCTCGGCCAGGCCGGATTCGGTGAACAGGCGCCGACGGCGGTAATCGTCCCAACGCTGGCGCTCACCGGTCGCAAGGCTGTGCGGCCAGTTGCGCGCGCGGTAGCGGAACAGCAGTTCCGGCAGGCGCGCGTCGACGAAGCCGAACTCGCGCATTCCCAGCGCTTCCGGAGGCGTGGCACGAACGTCCGCGCCGCGGCGGCGGTCGCCGTCGCCGATGAAGCCGTCGTACAGCGTGGCATCGGCGTCGGCCGGTTCGCGCACGCGCTCGCTGGCATAGACGCGGCGCACCTTTTCGGCGACCTCGGTCCCGACCGCGCGCAGGCGCGCCGCGCGCGCCTCCACGACGTCGGGCGAGATGCCGAGCCGCGCATGGTCCTCCGCGCGCAGATGGTCCCAGGCGACCAGCGCCGGGCACTTGTTGGTGTGCACTTCCTTGAGCGGGATGCGCGTTTCGCCTTCGGGCAGGTCGGCGGCCGGCGTGTACAGGCGATCGGCGATCTCGTCCGGCTCCAGGGCGAGCAGGGCGTCCGGCTCGCTGTCGAGGTCGAACACGATCACCCGCTTGTCGTTGGTCGGATGACGCGCCAGCGGCAGCACCGCCGCCGCGCACAGGCGGCTGGCCGGGTAACGCTGCGAGACGTGCAGCACCGGGGTCATCGCCAGCGTGTCGAGCATCGCCGCCGCGTGGCGCCGGTCGCGCAGGCGCAGCGCGTACTCCCACAGGCGCGGCTGCGCATCGCGCAGTCTGCGCGCGAGGCCGATCAGCGCGCGCACGTCGGAAAGCGCCTCGTGGGCGTCGCCATCGCGCACGCCATTCGCCACCGCGAGGTGTTCGAGCTTGAACGACGGTGCGCCGTCCTCGCGCTTCGGCCACGCGATGCCGTCGGGCCGCAGCGCGTGCGCGAGACGCAGCACGTCGAGCAGATCCCAGCGGCAGTTGCCGCCCTTCCACTCGCGCTCGTACGGATCGAAGAAATTGCGGAACAACCCGTGGCGGACGAATTCGTCGTCGAAGCGGAGCGAGTTGTAGCCGAGCGTGCAGGTGTCCGGCCGCGCCATCTCGTCGAAGATGCGCGCGAAGGCCTCCGCCTCGCCCAAGCCCTCACGCATCGCCCGCTGCGGCGCGATGCCGGTGACCAGCGTGGCGACGGGCGAAGGCAGCAAATCGTCGGCGGGTCGCACGAAGAAGCTGACCGGCTCCTCCACCTGCACCAGGTCGGCGTCCGTGCGGATCGCGGCGAACTGCGCGATCCGCGAGGTGCGTGGATCGGCGCCGAAGGTTTCCAGGTCGTAGAAGAGGAAGCTGGCGGGCATGGGTGACTGGCGTGCCTTGTAGGAGCGGCTTGCAGCCGCGAGCTTTTGACGTGCCGCGGCTATCGGGAAAACGCTCGCGGCTGCGGGCCGCTCCTGCGGGAAGAGCGTATGCAGGGCGAGTCGCAAGGCGTGCGACGCACTATCCCCCTGCGGGCAGGGGTGGCAACCTCCGCGCCACCTCGGCGTCCAGCCAGGCCCAGTCGATCCCTTCGAGCGAGTCGCGTCCGCGCGTCGCTTCCACCAGCAGCTCCCGCTGCACCTGCCCGCGCTCGAACGCGGTCGCATAGGGCAGGCGGCGGAAGGTCACCATCGCGTAGCGGGGCACGAAGCATTGCGGGTGGCGCTCGGCGAGCAGGCGCTCCAGGTCGCGCTGGAGCAGGAAGTCCGCGTCGTCGACGCGCTCGCGCATCTCCAGGTAGTTCTCCAGCGCCATCTGCTGGATCGCGCGCGCATTCGGCATGCGTTCGACCTCGAAGGCGGCGAATGCCGCGGCCAAATCGGGCGCGCGTTCGAGGTGCGCGGCCAGCGCCACGCAGTCCTCGAACGCGCAGTTCATGCCCTGGCCGTGGAACGGCACCATCGCGTGCGCGGCATCGCCGAGCAGGACCGCGCGGCCGTCCAGGCGCCAGCGGTCGAGATACAGCGTGGCGAGCGTGCCGGTAGGGTTCGCTTCGAAGTCGTGCTCGAGCCCGGGGATCAGCGGCAGGGCGTCCGGGAAGTCGCGCGCGAACAGGCGATGCGCGTCATCGCCCGTCCGCACGGTGGCGAAACCCGGGTCGCCCTCGTTCGGGAGGAACAGCGTCACGGTGAACGTGCGCTCGTCGTTGGGCAGCGCGATGCACATGTAGCGGCCGCGCGGCCAGATGTGCAGGGCGTTGGGCTCGATGCGGAAGCCGCCGTCGTTCGCCGGCGGGATCTCGAGTTCCTTGTAGCCGTGGCCGAGCGACTCGGTGCGCTCGCCGAGGTCGGCGACGCGGCCCATCTGGGTGCGCAGCGTCGAGCCTGCGCCGTCGGCGCCAACCAGTGCCTGGAAGGCGTGCGCGAGCGCGCCATCGCCGGCGAAGGTCGCGATCTTCCGGTCGAAATCGACATGGTCGAGGCGGCGATCGAAGTGCAGTCGCGCGCCCGCCGCTTCGGCCGCGTCGAGCAGCAGGATGTTGAGCTCGCCGCGGCTGACCGACCAGATCACCTCGCTGTCGTCGCGTCCATAGCGCAGGAGCTGCGGCGTGCCGTGCAGCGGGTGCACCATGCGTCCGCGCATCATCACCGCCTTGTCGAGCACCGCGGCGTCGGCGTCGGCGTGGCGCAACGCGTGCAGGCCGCGCTCGGCGAGCGCGAGGTTGATCGAACGCCCGCCGGCGTAGCCGACCACGCGCGGATCGCCACGCCGTTCGAAGACGTCGACAATCCAGCCGCGCCGGGCGAGCAGGGTGGCGAGCAGCGCGCCGGCAAGGCCGGCGCCGACGATGGTCAGGTGGCGATCGTTGCTCATGCGGCGTCCCGCCACGCGGCGACCATGCGCGCGAAGCGCAGCAGGTCGGCGTGGGTGTTGTAGAGCGGCGCGGGCGAGATGCGGATGACGTCGGGCTCGCGCCAGTCGCCGATCACGCCGCCGGCGGCGAGGTGTTCGAACAGCGCGCGCCCACGCTCGCGGCCTCCCACCACGCGCAGCGAGAGCTGGCAGCCGCGCTGTGCGGGATCGGTCGGCGTCGCGATCTCCAGCACGTCGGAAAGCCCCGCGCGAATCAGCGCTTCGAGGTGACCCGTGAGTCGAAGCGACTTCGCGCGCAGCGCGTCCATGCCCGCGCGGCCAAACAGGTCGAGCGAGGCGCGCAGCGGCGCGAGCCCCAGGATCGGCGGATTGCTGAGCTGCCAGCCGTCCGCACCCGCCGTCGGCACGAACTGCGGGCCCATGCGGAAGCGCGAGGACTGGTCGTGACCCCACCAGCCGGCGAAGCGCGGCCGGTCGGTGTGCGCGTGGCGCGCGTGCACGAAGCAGCCGGCGACCGCGCCCGGGCCGGCGTTCATGTACTTGTAGTGGCACCACACGGCGAAGTCGGCACCGCTGTCGTGCAGTTGCAGCGGCAGGTTGCCGACCGCGTGGGCGAGGTCGAAGCCGACGATCGCGCCGGCGGCACGGCCGAGTCGCGCGATCTCCGCGAGATCGAAGGCCTGCCCGGTGCGGTACTGCACGCCGGGCCAGACGATGGTCGCGATGCGCGGGCCATGCTGTTTGATCGCGCGCGCGATCGTCGCCATCGACAGCGTGCCGTCCCCGCCATCCGGCTGCACTTCGATCAGGTCGGTCGCCGGATCGAAGCCGTGGAAGCGGACCTGCGATTCGAGGGCGTAGCGGTCGGACGGGAATGCGCCCGCTTCCATCAGGATCGCCGGACGCTCCCGCGTGGGCCGGTAGAAGCTCGCCAGCATCAGGTGCAGGTTGGCGGTGAGCGAGTTCATCGCCACCACTTCCGACGGCTGCGCGCCGACCAGCCGCGCCAGCGAGTCGCGCACCAGTTCGTGGTAGGGCATCCACTGCG
>JABFWF010000289.1 GCA_013362405.1 Lysobacter sp.
GCATCCGGACGACGAGAGCCTGGCGTGCGGCGGCCTGATCCAGCGCGCGGTCCAGGCGGGCGCGCTCGTGACGGTCGTGGTCGCGACCGGCGGCGACGCCAACCCATGGCCGCAGCGGCTCGCCGAGCGGCGCTGGCGGCTCGGACCCGACGCCGCCGCGCGCTGGGGCGCGCGCCGAATGAGCGAGGCGCGCGACGCGCTGCGCGTGCTCGGCGTGGACGAGGCGCACACGCATTTCCTGCACTGGCGCGACCAGGGCCTGACACGGCGCCTGCAGGATCAGCCGCAGGAAAGCACCCACGCATTGCGCGCGCTGGTGGAGGCGGCAAGGCCGACGCTGGTCGTCGCGCCCGCGCTGCAGGATTCCCATCCGGACCACAGCGCGCTGGCGGTGCTGGTGCGCGCGACGCTGCGCGGTTGCGCCGATGGCGTGCGCGTGCTCGCCTACTGGTTGCACGGGCGGCCGGCGGATGCGCGGGGCACGCGCCATTTCGTGCTGTCGGCGGATGAACTCGCACGCAAGCGCGAGGCGGTGCTGATGCACCGGTCGCAGCTGCAGTTCGGTCGCTGGCGGCTGCTGGCGCACGTGCGCCAGCACGAGGATTTCTTCGATGAACCGACGCCGCCGCCCGCGCCCGCGCCCGCGGAAGCATGGCGTTGGCGCTTCCACGCGCCGAACCGACTCGCGGCGCTCGGCCATCGCGACCTGCGTGTGGTGGCGGTGACGTCCGCCGGCGAAGTGCGATCGGCGACCTACGACCTGCGCGACCGCGCGCACGGTCTGGCCGTGCGCCGCGCCGGCGACGTGCTGGAGGCGGCGATGGCGCCGCCGTGGGCGGACGCCGAATGGGCCATCGCCAAGCTCGACCATCGCCATCGCGTCTTCGTGTACGACACCTGTGCGTGGCAGCATGCCCGGGATCCCGCGGCCGATCCCGCGCGCGCCATCCCGGGAAAGGGCGGCGAAAGACATTTCGCCAATCCTGTACCCAGCCATCCGAGAGAACCCGATATGCGCCCCTGGAAGATCCTGTGCGATTTCGACGGGACCATCTGCCTGCCCGACGCGACCGACGCCTTGCTGGAACGCCTGGCCGATCCCGCCTGGAAGACGCTCGAACGCCAGTGGCGCGAGGGCCTCATGGGGTCGCGCGACTGCATGACGCGGCAGGTCGAGCTGATCGACGCCAGCATGCAGGACGTCGAAGCGGTGCTCGACGGCATCGAGGTCGACCCGGCGTTTCCCGCGTTCGTGGCCAGGGCCCGCGCACTCGGCGTCGAGCTGTCCGTCGTCAGCGACGGCCTCGACCTCGCCATCCGCACGCTGCTGCGCCGGCACGGCCTCGATGACCTGCCGCTGGTCGCGAACCACTTCGAGCAGGTGTCCGCGCGCGGCTGGCGGTTTTCCTCGCCGCACGCGGACGCGGGCTGCCGCGCCGAGAGCGGCACCTGCAAGTGCGCATGGGCGGCGCGCGCGCAGGACGTGCAGGGCGGCGCCCGCATCCTGGTGATCGGCGACGGCCAGTCCGACGTCTGCGTCGCCGAGCGTGCGGATTTCGTGTTCGCCAAGAGCCGGCTGCTGGCGCACTGCCGCGCCACCGGCCTCAACCATCGCCCGATCGACGGTTTCCACGACGCCCTCGCGCTGCTGCCCGACCTCGTCGCGGGCCGCCTCGACGCCGACGCGTCCCTTCCCATTTTCCTGCAGGCTGAATACGCATGAACGACATCCACCGACCGCGCACCGAAGACCTGCGCCCGGCCAACGCCGGCGCCGCCGAGGTCCTCGACGACGCCGCGCTGCTCGCCGACGAGGCGCGCTACAGCTCCTTCGGCGACACCGTCCACTACGTGGATCCGCCGAAGATCTTCCGCCGCTGCCAGGGCAGCTACATGTACGACAGCGCCGAGGTGCCGTTCCTCGACCTGCAGATGTGGTACTCGGCGTGCAACTTCGGTTATTCCAATCCGCGCCTCAACGAGGCGCTGAAGCGCCAGATCGACACGCTGCCGCAGGTTGCCAGCCAGTACCTGCACCCGACCCGCATCGAGCTCGCGAAGACGATCGCGGTCGACATGAAGGAGAAGTTCGGCCTCGACGGCCGCGTGCACTTCAACGTCGGCGGCGCGCAGGCGATCGAGGACTCGCTCAAGCTGGTGCGCAACGCGAAGAACGGCAAGAGCCTGATGTTCGCGTTCGAGGGCGGCTACCACGGCCGCACGCTCGGCGCCTCGGCGATCACGTCGAGCTACCGCTACCGCCGCCGCTTCGGCCACTTCGGCGAGCGCGCGATGTTCATCCCGTTCCCGTATCCGTTCCGCCGGCCGAAGGGGCTGACGCCCGAGGAATACTCCGACCAGTGCGTGCGCCAGTTCGCGCGCCTGTTCGAGACCGAATACAACGGCGTGTGGGATCCCAAGGTCGGCCAGGCCGAGTACGCCGCGTTCTACGTCGAGCCGATCCAGGGCACCGGCGGCTACGTCGTCCCGCCGATGAACTTCTTCCGCGACCTCAAGAAGGTGCTCGACCAGTACGGCATCCTGATGGTGGTCGACGAGATCCAGATGGGCTTCTGGCGCACCGGCAAGCTGTGGGCGATCGAGCACTTCGGCGTCACGCCCGACGCGCTGGTGTTCGGCAAGGCGCTGACCAATGGCCTCAACCCGCTGTCCGGCCTGTGGGCGCGCGAGGAACTGATCAACCCGACCGTGTTCCCGCCGGGTTCGACGCATTCGACGTTCAACTCGAACCCGCTCGGCACCTCGCTCGGCCTGGAGGTCATGCGCCTCGGCCGCGACATGGACTACGAGCGCACCGTGCCGGTGAAGGGCGCGCACTTCCTCGCCGGCCTCAAGGACCTGCAGAAGCGCCACAAGGAGATCGGCGACGTCGACGGCCTCGGCCTCGCGCTGCGCGCCGAGATCTGCACCGACGACGGTTTCACGCCGAACAAGGCCCTGCTCGACCGCATGGTCGACATCGGCCTGGCCGGCGACCTGCGCCACGACGGCAAGCCGATCGGCCTCGTGCTCGACGTCGGCGGCTGGTACAAGAACGTGATCACGCTTGCTCCCTCGCTGGACATCACCCACGAGGAGATCGACCTGGCCATCGCGCTGCTCGACCAGCTGCTCACGCGCGCCAAGCAGTCGCTCTGAGGCGATGGCGCCGGCAGGAGAGGGAAGGGCGCCGGCGTGCGCGGGCGACGACGCTTCAGTCGCCGCGCGCCAGCGCCAGCACTGCGTTGAGGCCGCCGAAGGCGAAGGAGTTGCTCAGCACGGCGCGCACCGTCATGGCGCGCGCCGCGTTCGGCACGTAGTCGAGGTCGCAGGCGGGATCGGGCGTGGTGAAGTTGCCCGTGGGCGGAGCGATCTGTTCGCGCAGCGCGCCGATCGCGGCGACGAGTTCGAGCGCGCCGGCCGCGCCGAGCGCATGGCCGTGCACCGCCTTGGTCGAGCTGACGGCGAGCGCGTCGGCGTGCGCGCCGAACACCTGGCGGATCGCGCGCGTCTCGGTCGGATCGTTGAGCGGCGTGCCGGTGCCGTGCGCGTTGATGTAGTCGACGTCGCCCGGCTCCAGGCCGGCGTCGCGCAGCGCGAGCTGCATCGCACCGGCGGCGCCTTCGGCCGACGGCGCGACGATGTCGCCGGCGTCGGCGTTGCAGCCGAATCCGGCGAGTTCCGCCAGCACGGTCGCGCCGCGCGCACGCGCGTGCTCGAGCGACTCGAGCACGAACATGCCGGCGCCTTCGCCCAGCACCAGGCCGCGGCGCTGCGCGCTGAACGGACGGCAGGTGTCGTCGGCGACCACGCGCATCGCGTCCCATGCACGGATGCCGGACACGCTGAGGCAGGCCTCGGCGCCGCCGGCGATGGCGACGTCGGCCATGCCGTGCCGCACCAGCAGCGCGGCCTGGGCGAAGGCGTGGTTGGCGGATGCGCAGGCGCTCGATACCGCGAAGGTCGGTCCGCGCAGCTTGTGCTTCATGCCGATCTGGCTGGCCGGCGCGCTCGGCATCACGCGCAGGATGGTCATCGGATGCGCGCGATCGGCGCCTTCGCGGTAGATCCGGCGGCACTGCTCGTCGCGGCTGGTCTCGCCGCCGATGCCGGTCGCCACGACCACCGCGGTACGGTCGCCGAGGCCGCCATCGAACTGCAGGCCGGCGTGGGCGATCGCCTCGTCCGCCGCGAGCAGGGCGAATTGCGAGACACGGTCGAGCAGGGTGAGTTCGCCCGCGCTGAAATGCGCGGCGGGATCGTAGTCGCGCAGCGCGGCGACGACGCGCATGCGGATGTTCTTTTCCCCGGGCGGCAGCACCAGCGGCGCGATGCCGCTGCGGCCCTCGACCATCGCCTGCCACAGCGCGGGCGCGCCGAAGCCGAGCGCGCTGACCGCGCCCATGCCGGTGATCGCGACGCGCCGCGGGGTGGTGGTTCCGCTCGGCATGGCGGCCGCCTAGGTGGCCGGGGATGCGCTCGCCTTGGCGGCCAGCGCCTGCTCGACCGCATCCACCAGTCCGGCGAGCGTGCCGCCGTCGAGGTTCGGGTCCTGGCTCGGGAAGCTGATGTCGAAGTGTTCCTCGATGTCGAAGATCGTCTCGATCGCTTCGAGCGAATCGATCCCGAGGTCCTTCAGGGTCGCCTCCGGCGTGAGCTTCGCGCGGTCGATGTCCGCGTGCTTGGCGATGATGTCGTACACCTGGTCTGCGATCGCCTGGTCCATCGCTTCGCCTCCTCGGGCAATATCGGATCGTGAGTACCGATTCCGTCGTGCATGCTGCGCCGGCAATCTTGCGCACGCCTTTCATCGGTCAGCTCGAGCCGGAGGGGCTGGTGGCGCACTTCCTCGCCCATCCGCCCGAGGAGTGTAGTGCGGATCGGCTGCCGGAAGGCATTCCGGCCTTCAGCCTGCGCTTCGATATCCTGACCACCGCCGAACCGGCGTTGCGGCGCAGGGTGCAGGCCTGGCCGCTGTACCGGCTCTGGAGCCGCCTGCTGCGCCTGCGCGCGCGCTTCGTCGGCAGCACCGTCACCGAGTACGCCTGGCTGCCCGCGGACGAGGATCCGGCGGGTTTCGCGCGGGCCTTGCGCGCGCGCGAAGGACGCCGCTGCCCGCTGCTGGTGGTCAAGGACATCCCGCAGGAGTCGCCGCTGCTCGACGCGACGCAGAGCGCATGGGCGGCCGATTTCGCCCGTGCCTGCACGGATGCGGGCTTCGTGCTGCTCGAAGGACAGGCGCTGGCGTGGGTGCCGATCGACTTCGCCAGCACCGACGACTACATCGCGGCGCTGTCGCGCGGGCGCCGCCGCGACCTCAAGCGCAAGCTGCGTTCGCGCGCCGACCTCGACGTCGCCATCGTGCCCACCGGTGACGCTTTCGCCGGCGACGACGCGGTCGACGCGCTGTACGCGCTGTATCGCAACGTCTACGCGCAGAGCGAGGTGCACTTCGACCTGCTCGGCCGCGACTTCTTCGCGGCGGTGCTGCGCGACGCCGGCAGCGGCGGCGTGGTGTTCCAGTATCGCCACGCCGGCCGGCTGATCGGCTGGAACCTGTGCTACGAGCGCGGCGACCTGTTCGTCGACAAGTACATGGGCCTGCTGTACCCCGACGCGCGCGAGCACAACCTCTACGCGGTGAGCTGGATCGAGAACCTCGCGTATGCGCGCGGCCGCGGGTTGCGTCGTTACGTCGCCGGCTGGACAGACCCGGAAGTGAAGGCGCACCTCGGCGCACGCTTCACCTTCACCCGGCACGCCGTATATCCGCGCAGCGCGCTGCTGCGCTTCGTGTTGCGGCGGCTGGCTCCGCTGTTCGAGGGCGATCGCGCCTGGGGCGAGGAGGCATTGTCGTGCGACCGGTGATCCTCGATCTCGACGGCGCGGTCGGGCCGCTGCCCTGCGCGCTGCGCCTCGACCTGCGCCGCTGGCACGACGCGCTGCGCTTCGCCTGCGCATCGCGGCGCCTGGCGGCGTTCGCGGCGCACCTGCCGCGGGTGGACGGCACCGCCTTCCTCGGCAGCGGCGACTTCCACCACCTGAGCCTGCCCCTGATCGCGCGCACGCAGGCGCTGGGGCTGCACGTGCTGGTGTTCGACAACCATCCGGACAACATGCGCTTCCCGTTCGGCGTGCACTGCGGCTCGTGGGTGTCGCGCGTGGCGGCGTTGCCGACGGTGGCGCGCGTCGACGTGGTCGGCATCACCTCGGCCGACATCGGCCGCGGCCATGCGTGGGAGAACCGGCTCCTGCCGCTGCTGCGCGGGCGCGTGCGCTACTGGTCGATCGGCGTCGACACCGGCTGGGCGCGCCGGCTGGGAATGGGCCACGCGATGCGCGGCTTCGACGATGCGCCGGCGCTGATGGACGCGCTGCTCGACACGCTGGCGCGCGAGCGCGCGCCGCTGTACCTGTCGATCGACAAGGACGTGCTGGACCCGGCCGAAGCGCGCAGCAACTGGGACCAGGGCTGCCTGCGCGTCGCCGACCTCGAGGCGGCGATCGCCGTGGCGCGGCCGCGCATCGTCGGCAGCGACGTCACCGGCGAGATCTCGGTCGCCGCCTACCCGCAATGGTGGAAGCGCTGGCTGTCGGCGCTCGACGAGCAACCCGAAGTGGATGCGGAGACGCTGGCCGCGCTGCAGGCGCAGCAGCACGCCGTCAACCTCGCGCTGTGGCGGGCGCTGTCGTCCTGATCGTCTCCTCGATGCAGGTGACGATGCGCAGGAAGGCGTCGGGATCGAGCCACGGCGAGTTGGATACCTGCAGCACGCGCGCGGCGAAATCGCGCGCGACCGGCACGTCGGCGGAGATCCCGAGGCCTGGGTAGTCGGGCAGCGCGCGCACGAACGGCACGCCGATGCCGATGCCTTCGCCCCACAGCGCGCGCAGCACCGCATCGCGCGCCTGCGCGTTCGGCAGCCGCGCCAGCAGCACCGGCCAGGTGCCGTGTGCGCCGGGCGCGTCGTCGAGGACTTCGACCCCGATCGCGCGCAGCGCGGCGACGTGCTGCCGCGCCTGCTGCCGCGTGACGGTGTCGTGCGCCGGCCAGCGGGTCGCCGCACGCGCCGCCACCGACTGCCGC
>JABFWF010000201.1 GCA_013362405.1 Lysobacter sp.
ACTGCTGTGCTGCCGTTCGACTTGCATGTGTTAGGCCTGCCGCCAGCGTTCACTCTGAGCCAGGATCAAACTCTTCACTTAAGTTTTTCGGTCCGGCCCGAAGGCCTCGCCTAATGCTTTGAGTGCAGTCGTCGTCCCGAGCTCTAAATCACTCGCTGGCTGAACCATTTCTGGTTCGCCATTTTGAATTGACTTGTTGCTCTGTTACGAACGTCTGCAAGATGGACAGGTATCCACCCGCCAGACGCCCGCACAAGTCACCTGCGCACACTGTCAAAGATCGTCGGAATCGGCCTCAGCGCCTTTCCCCTTCTGCCCCTCGTCCGCCTCAGCGTCCGAGCGAGCCGCACATCTTACAGCAGATTTCGCTTCCGTCAACACCCTGCGAAATCTTTATTTCTTTCTGTCCACTCCGGCGTTTCCGCCGAGGTGAGCCAGATATCTTAGCGTCCTTTCCGATTTCGTCAACAACTGCGAAATCTTTTTCGGGACGCCCCTCGCGTCGGTGGCCAGCACCTCGGCGAGGGCGCGCATTGTGCACATGCGGAAAAGACTTGGGAAGCCCTTTTTGCAGTTTTTTTACCAGGCGTCGGAACGACCCTCGGGGAAGCAGGCGCTTGACGCATTCCCGGCAGGAGGCAACCGTGCGGCTTTCCCGGAAGGAGACCTCGATGCAACTCGCAAGGATCCTGGCCTTGGGGGCTACCCTGCTGGCCAGCGGCTGCGCCGCGGGCGGCGATTGGGTGGAGCTCCATGGCCACCGCTATGCCGTGGAGATCGCCCGTACGGATGCCGAGCGCGAACGCGGCCTGATGTTCCGCGACGCGCTCCCGGCGGGGCACGGCATGCTCTTCATCCACGTGCGCGAGGAACCGCAGGCGTACTGGATGAAGAACACCCGCATTCCGCTCGACATCCTGTACTTCGACGACGCCCGCCGACTCGTCACGCAGCAACGCGACGTACCCCCGTGTTCGCTCGGCGATGCCTGCCCGCCCTATCCAAGCGACGCACCGGCGCGTTACGTGCTGGAACTCAATGCCGGCGAAGCGGCGCGCCTGGGCCTGCACGATGGCGAGGTGCTGCGTTTCAGTCCCGGCATCGAACGCATCCAGCCTGAATAAGGCGCGCAGGACTTGCGTCGTCCACCAGCGCGGCGCAGGCTTGCGGCATGAGCATGGGCGCCGGTTTCCTCCTGCCAGACTGGAACGCACTCGCGGCCCTCGACGACGACAGCCTGCCGCTGCTCGGCACCGCCCTGCTGATCGCGCGCGACGAATATCCGGAACTCGAAGCGGGCGCCTACGACGCGCTGCTGCAGCGCTACGCCGACGAATTGCGGCCCGAGATCGCCACGATCGAGGCCTGGCCGCTGAAGATGCAGGCGATCAACCGCCGCCTGTTCGAGGAAATCGGCTTCGCCGGCAACCAGACCGAGTACTACGACCCCCGCAACAGCTACCTCAACGAGGTCTTCGAACGCCGGCTCGGCAATCCGATCTCGCTGGCGATGGTGCAGATGGAAGTCGCCCGCCGGCTGGGCATGCCGCTCGACGGGATCTCCTTTCCCGGCCATTTCCTGGTCCGGTTGCCGGTTGGCGACAGCGTGCTGGTGATGGATCCGTTCAACCGCGGCCGGCCGCTCGACGTCGAGGAATTGCGCCAGCGCGCGAAGCCCCACCTCGGCGGCGAGATGCCGGACGACGACGCGTTGTTCCGCATCCTCCATCCCGCCACCCACCGCGCGATGCTGATGCGCATGCTGCGCAACCTGCACGGCGTGTATGCCGAGCGCGAGGACTGGGAGCGCGCGGTGCGCAGCGCCGACCGGCTGCTGAAGCTGGCGCCCGACAACGCCGAGTCGCTGCGCGACCGTGGCCTGGGTTACCTGAAACTCGGCTACCGGCACGGCGCGCGGCAGGATCTCGATCGCTACCTGCACCTGTATCCGGATGCGCCCGACGCGGGGCCGCTACGCGAGCGCCTGGTCGAACTCAGCGCATCGGTGGTACGCCCAAGCTAGCGCCGTGGGCGCTCAGACGACCATCATCTCGAAATCGTCCTTGGTCACGCCGCAGTCGGGGCACGTCCACGTCTCCGGGATGTCCTCCCAGCGTGTTCCCGGGGCGATGCCTTCCTCCGGCAGCCCCTTGGCCTCATCGTAGATGAAGCCGCAGACGACGCACATCCAGGTGCGGTAGGCAGTGACGGTTTCGCTCATTCGGGCGGCAGGACGCGGTGACGGAACGCCCATTGTCCCACCCGGCGCGCGGCGCAGGAAGCGATAATCGCCCTTTCCCCACACGCACGCCGATGAGCGCACGCTGGCCCCGTCGCGGGCTTTATCTCCTCACGCCCGAGCCGCTGCCCGATCCGACCCTGCTGGCGCGCCTACTGCCGCACGCGGCATGCCTGCAGTACCGCGCCAAGCAGGCGGACGCCGCCTCGCGCCTGCGTGCGGCGGCGTCGTTGCGGGCGCAGTGCGCGGATGCGGGCGTCGCATTCATCGTCAACGACGAGATCGCGCTTGCCGAGGCGGTCTCCGCCGACGGCCTGCATCTCGGCGAACGGGACGGCACGGTCGCCGATGCGCGCGCCCGGCTCGGCGATGCGGCGATCATCGGCAGTTCCTGCTACGACGACATCGTCCGTGCCGAAGCGGCTGCGCGTTCGGGCGCGAGCTATGTCGCCTTCGGCGCGTTCCATCCGTCGCCAACCAAACCGCATGCGCGCCGCGCGACGCCACGGCTGCTGCGCGACGCCGCCCGGCTCGGCCTGCCGCGGGTGGCGATCGGCGGCATCACGCCGGACAATGCGGCGCCGCTGGTCGCGGCCGGTGCCGACCTCATCGCGGTGATCAGCGGCGTGTTCGACGCGTCCGACCCCGTCGCCGCGGCGCGCGCCTGCGCCACCCTCTTCGCCTGACTTCCGGGATTCCGATGGATACGAGCCGCTCGCATGCCCTGTTCACCCGCGCGCAGGACCTGATGCCCGGCGGCGTCAACTCGCCCGTGCGCGCCTTCAAGTCGGTCGGCGGCGAGCCGTTCTTCGTGCAGCGCGCGGAAGGGGCGTACCTCTTCGACGTCGACGGCAACCGCTACATCGACTACGTGGGCTCGTGGGGTCCGATGATCGTCGGCCACAACCATCCGCAGGTGCTCGACGCGGTGATCCGCACCGCGCGCGACGGCCTCTCCTTCGGCACGCCCAATCCGCTCGAGGTGACGATGGCCGAAACCATCACGCGGCTCATCCCGAGCTGCGAGATGGTGCGCATGGTGAATTCGGGCACCGAGGCGACGCTGTCGGCGATCCGCGTCGCCCGCGGCGCCACCGGGCGCGCGCGCATCGTCAAGTTCGAGGGCTGCTACCACGGCCACGGCGACAGCTTCCTGGTGAAGGCGGGCAGCGGCGCACTGACCTTCGGCGTACCGACCTCGCCCGGCGTGCCCAAGGCGCTCGCCGACCTCACGCTGACGTTGCCGTACAACGACTTCGACGCGGCCACCGCGCTGTTCGACGAGTGCGGCGGGGACATCGCCGGCCTGATCATCGAACCCGTGGTCGGCAACGCCAACTGCCTGCCGCCGCGCGAGGGTTACCTGCAGCACCTGCGCGACCTGTGCACGCGGCACGGCGCGCTGCTGATCTTCGACGAGGTGATGACCGGATTCCGCGTCGCGCTCGGCGGCGCGCAGGCGCGCTACGGCGTGACGCCGGATCTTTCGACCTTCGGCAAGGTGATCGGCGGCGGCATGCCGGTCGGCGCCTACGGCGGCCGCCGCGAACTGATGCGGCAGGTCGCGCCGAGCGGCCCGATCTACCAGGCCGGCACGCTCAGCGGCAATCCGGTCGCGATGGCCGCGGGCCTCGCCATGCTGGAGCTGATCCAGGCGCCAGGCTTCCACGAAGCCATCGAGCGCGCCACGAACGCGCTGTGCGACGGCCTCGAGGCGGCCGCGCGCGACGCCGGCGTGCCGTTCACGACGCAGCGCGTCGGCGGCATGTTCGGAATGTTCTTCAGCGCGACGAAGGTCGATACGTACGCGCAGGCGGTCGCCTGCGATACCGCCGCCTTCAACCGCTTCTTCCATGCGATGCGCGAGCGCGGCGTGTACCTGGCGCCTTCCGCCTTCGAGGCCGGCTTCGTCTCGAACGCGCACGGCGAAGCGGAGATCCGGCGCACGATCGACGCCGCACGCGCATCCTTCCGCATCGCCAAGGGCTGACCATGCGCGACCTGCCGCTGCATCCCGCCACGCTCGCCGTCCACGCGGGCGCCGAACCCGACCCGGTCACCGGCGCCGTCGCGCCGCCGATCCACCTGGCGACGACGTTCAAGCACGGCCCGGCCGGCGAGCGCCTCGCGGGCTATGAGTACCAGCGCGAAGGCAACCCGACCCAGGATCGCCTGGAAACGGCGCTCGCCGCCCTCGAAGGCGGCCAGGCGGCACTGGCCTACGCATCCGGCATGGCGGCCATGACCGGGCTGCTGGAAAGCCTGCCCAACGGCGCGCGCGTGCTGGTGCCGGACGACTGCTACAGCGGCCTGCGCTACCTGTGCCGCGAATTCCTGCCCGAACGCGGGATCGAAGCCGTCGCCGTCGACATGACCGACATCGCCACGGTCGAACGTGCCTGCAGCGGGCGCGTCGACCTCGTGTGGGTGGAAACGCCATCGAACCCGCGCATGAAGGTCAGCGACATCGTCGCGCTCGCCGCGATGGCGCATGCGCATGGGGCGCTGCTGGCCTGCGACAACACCTTCGCGACGCCGGTCCTGCAGCGGCCGCTGGCGCTGGGCGCGGACGTGGTGATGCATTCGACCACCAAGTATTTCGGTGGTCACAGCGACGTGCTCGGCGGCGCGCTGGTGTTCGCGAGGCGCGATGCGTTCTTCGACCACGTCGCGCACCGCCGCCACATCACCGGCCCGGTGATGTCGCCATTCAATGCCTGGCTCACGCTGCGCGGCTGCCGCTCGCTGCCCGCTCGCATGGCGCTGCACTGCGCGAACGCGCGCAGGCTGGCAGCGGCGCTGGCCGAGCATCCGCGCGTCGAGCGCGTGAACTATCCCGGCCTCGCCGCACACCCGGGCCATGAGGTCGCCGCACGGCAGATGCACGACTTCGGCGGCATGCTGTCGGTGGAACTGCAGGGCGGGCGGGAGCGCACGCTGGCCGTGGCCGGCAAGCTGCGCCTGTTCACCAATGCGACGTCGCTCGGCGGCTGCGAGTCGCTGATCGAGCATCGTGCGTCGGTCGAAGGCGCGAATCCGGTATCGCCGCAGAACCTGCTGCGGGTGTCGGTCGGCCTGGAATACGTCGACGATCTGATCGCGGACTGGATGCAGGCGCTCGCGGACTAGCGAACGCCTGCCGCAGGAAGCGCTGGGCGATTGCGCCTCGAGTCACCAGCTGCCGGTATTCGGCATCGACGCCCACGGCTCGCGCGGCGGCAGGCGGCCGTCCTGCAACAGCTCGATGGAGACCAGGTCGGGCGAGCGCACGAAGGCCATGTGGCCGTCGCGCGGCGGACGGTTGATGGTCACGCCCATCGCCTGCAGGCGCTCGCAGGTCGCGTAGACATCGGCGACGCGGAAGGCAAGATGGCCGAAGTTGCGCGCGCTGCCGTAGTCCTCGGTGCCGCCGTCCTCGGCCGGCCAGTTCCAGGTGAGCTCGATCTCGGCGTCCGGGGTTTCCTCAGCCGCGAGGAACACCAGCGTGTAACGGCCGCCGGGGTTCTCCATGCGCCGCGTCTCGCGCAGGCCCAGGCCGTCGCGGTAGAAGCGCAGCGAGGCGTCGAGATCGCGCACGCGAACCATCGTGTGCAGGTATTTCATGGACGGCTTCCTGGGCGCATGGGCGTCAGCGTTGGTCCGCCTGGAAAAAACGAAAGGCGTGGAATCGGTCGATCCGGAACGGTCAATCCAGGAACAGATCCGGCAGCACCGGTTGCGCAGGATCGACCGCGTAACGCGAAAAATCGGTGACGCCGGCTTCGCGCAGCACGTCCTCGTCGATCAGGAACGCACCGGTGCGCTCGCGCGCCGGACGCACGAGGATGGCGTGCGCGGCATCGGCGACGATGTCCGGCTTGCGGCAGCGCTCGAGCGGAACGCCCGGGATCATGTTGAGGGCATCGGTGGCGACGATGGTGCGCGGCCACAGCGCGTTGATCGCCACGCCCTGCGCGGCGAACTCGGCGGCGAGGCCCAGCGTCACGAAGCTCATGCCCATCTTCGCCAGCGTGTAGCCGGTGTGCGGCGCCCACCACTTCGGATCCAGCGACGGCGGTGGCGCGAGCGTGAGGATGTGCGGGTTGGGCGCCTTCAGCAGCCACGGCAGGCAGGCCTGCGCGCACAGGAAGCTGCCGCGCGCGTTGACCTGCTGCATCAGGTCGAAGCGCTTCATCGGCGTATCGAGCGTGCCGCGCAGCCAGATCGCGCTGGCGTTGTTGACGAGGATGTCGAGGCCGCCGAACGCATCGACCGTCGCGGCCACCGCGGCCTGCACCTGGTCTTCTTCGCGGATGTCGCATTGCAGGGCGAGCGCGCGGCCGCCGGCGGCCTCCACTTCGGCGGCGACGCTGTGGATCGTGCCGGGAAGCCTGGGATTGGCTACCGAGGATTTCGCCGCGATCGCCACGTTGGCGCCGTCGCGCGCGGCGCGCAGCGCGATCGCGCGGCCGATGCCGCGCGAGGCGCCGGTGATGAAGAGGGTCTTGCCGGACAGCGTCATGGCCAGGGCTCGCACGGGCGATGTGCGAGCCTAGCATTCGCAGGCGTATGGGCGAGGGCCTGCCAACGCGATAGCGTTAACAGGCCCTACGGCTTCGGGCCCTGCCCTTCGTTGTCTTCCCAGCGCAGGATGCGGCGCGTGAGCACGCGGTACACCGGCTTGCCGGTCGCGAACCACGCCGAGCGCAGCCACGAATGCCGGCGCAGCAAGCGCCGTTCGATCGGCGTCAGCGCCTCCGGGCAGTAGGTGCGCTTGTGCTTGAGCAGGTGGCGCAGGTCCTCGCGCGCGAGCAGGCGCAGCCAGCGCGCACGCGGATGACCGTGGACGGCAAGCTGGAAGTCGACCACCGCCGGACGGCCATCGGCAAGCACCAGCCAGTTGGCTTCCTTGGCGAGGTCGTTGTGCGCGATACCGCGCCGATGCAGCTGTTGCAGCAGGCGATGCGCGTCGCGGAACCATGCGGCATCGCCGCGCGGCGGACGCTGGTAGAGCGCGGCTCCATCGAGATAACTGCGGTCGAGCACGCGGCCGTCCCAGCGCAGCAGCTGCGGGACGTCCGGCAAGCCTGCGACGAAGCGCAGCGCGCGCGCCTCGCGCAGCGCCAGCCACCACGCCGGCAGGCGCAGCCACCACGGCACATGGCGCAGGTCGCGACGCACGAACGGCGTGCCCTGCGCATCGCGCAGCAGGTCGATGCGGCCGAAGCTGTCGGCCTTGAGCGGCTGGGCGTCGGAGGACGCGACCATATGCGGTGCTCAACCAGCGAGGGTGGCGAGGAAGCGCCGCGGCGCACCGTCGAAGCCACCGTTCGACATGAACACGACGTGGTCGCCCGGCCGCGCGCGCGCCTGCAGCGCGGCGATCAGCGCATCGGCGTCCGGCGCGGTGACGCCTTCCCCGCGCAGTGCGCCGACCACCTTGCCGGCGTCCCATGCGAGCTCGGGCTTGTGCAGGAAGACGACGACATCGGCGCCGTCGAGCGAGGGCGCGAGCGCATCCGCATGCGCGCCCAGGCGCATGGAATTGCTGCGCGGCTCCATCGCGACGACGATGCGCGCGTCGCCGACCTTCGCGCGCAGGCCGGCGAGGGTGGTCGCGATCGCGGTCGGATGGTGGGCGAAGTCGTCGTACACGGTCACGCCCCGCGCCTGCCCAAGCACCTCCAGCCGGCGCTTGACGCTGCGGAATGTCGCGAGTGCCGGCAGCACGGACGCGACATCGACGCCGACCGCCTGCGCCGCGGCCAGCGCGGCGAGGGCATTCATCACGTTGTGGCGGCCGACCAGCGGCCAACGCACCTCGCCCACGTCACGCCCGCCCTGCACCACCACGAAGGCGCTGCCGTCCTCGGCGAGCAGGCGCGCGGTCCAGTCGAAGCTGGCGCGCGCGCTCGATGCCACATCGGCGCGATCGCCATGGACGCCGTGCGTGCTCGTGGCGGGCAGCAGGCTGGCGTCGAGGCCGAAGGTCTCCACCGGCGTCCAGCAGCCCATCGCGAGGACTTCGGCGAGATGCGCGTCCTCGCCGTTGACGATCAGCCGACCGCGCCGCGGCACGGTGCGCACCAGGTGGTGGAACTGGCGCTGGATCGCGGCCACGTCGGGGAAGATATCGGCGTGGTCGTACTCGAGGTTGTTGAGGATCGCGACCAGTGGCCTGTAGTGGACGAACTTGCTGCGCTTGTCGAAGAACGCGGTGTCGTACTCGTCTGCTTCGACGACGAATTCGCGGCCGCCGCCGACGCGGGCGGAGACGCCGAAGTCCTCGGCGACGCCGCCGATGAGGAAGCCCGGCTCGCGGCCGGCCGCCTCGAGCAGGAAGGTGAGGATCGTGGTCGTGGTGGTCTTGCCGTGCGTCCCGGCCACCGCGAGCGTGTCGCGTCCGGGCAGCACGTGTTCGGCCAGCCACTGCGCGCCGGAGGTGTAGGCGCGGCCGTCGTCGAGCACCTGCTCCACCGCCGGGTTGCCGCGCGAGAGCGCGTTGCCGACCACGACCATGTCGCAGTCGCCCGAGATGTTGTCCGGCGCATAGCCCTGACGCAGGGCGATCCCGAGCTTCTCCAGCTGCGTCGACATCGGCGGATACACCGCCTGGTCGCTGCCTTCGACCACGTGGCCGAGCTCGCGCGCTAGCGCCGCGACGCCGCCCATGAAGGTGCCGGCGATGCTTAGGATATGCAGTTTCAAGCGATGCTCCTGATCGTTCCCGTTGCCGTCCATGGCGACACGCAACCAGCTTCGGATCGCCCTGCCCGGCCATCCATGGCCGGGCGTTCGCGAGCGCAACCGATGCCGATAGGGCATCGGCTATACGCGCTCGCTCACCCCACTTCCTTCACCGGCGCGATCGCTTCGACGATGCGGCTGAAGACTTCGTCGAGCGTACCGACGCCGTCGACGACGGTGAGCTGGCCGTGCTGGCGGTAGTAGTCGATGACCGGCGCGGTCACGTCGTTGTAGACCTTCAGGCGGGTGCGCACCGATTCCGGCGTGTCGTCGGCGCGCCCTTCGGCCTTGGCGCGGCCGGCGATGCGCTCGACCAGCAGTTCGGTCGGGACGTCGAGCTGCACCGCGTAGTCGAACGGCTGGCCGATGCGCGCCAGCAGGTCGTTGAGCGCGTCGGCCTGGGCGAGGTTGCGCGGGTAGCCGTCGAGGATGAAGCCACGCGCGGTGTCCGGGCGGGAAAAGCGGTCCTCGAGCATGCCGAGCAGGATCGCGTCCGACACCAGCTCGCCGCGCGCCATCACCTCCTTCGCCGCCAGGCCGAGCTGGCTGCCGGCGGCGACCTCGGCGCGCAACAGGTCGCCGGTGGAGATGTGCGGCACCTGCAGGTGCTCCTTCAGGCGTGCCGCCTGCGTGCCCTTGCCGGAACCCGGCGCACCCAACAGAACCAATCGCATCGCTGAACTCCGAAGCTGCGGAAGAAGGCCCGGCCCGGCGCATCGCGCTCACGGGGCGTCGCCGCCGGCCGGGGCTACACTCGCCCGGCCCGCCGCGCCGCTGGCGGCGGGCCAGCTTACCGCATCCGTCCGTGGAGCCGACCCGCATGTCCACCGGAACCCTGCTCTACGCGCAATCGGGCGGCGTCACCGCCGTCATCAACGCCACCGCCGGCGCGGTGATCGAGGCCGCGCGTGCCCGCCGCGTGAACGTGCTCGCCGGGCGCAACGGCATCCTCGGCGTGCTGCGCGAGGAGCTGATCGACACCGCCAGGCTGCCGCGTCCTGCCTTGCGCGCGCTGGCCCATACGCCGGGCGGTGCGTTCGGCTCGTGCCGGGTCAAGCTGAAATCGCTCGACGAGGACCGCGCGAAGTACGAGCGCCTGCTCGCCGTGTTCCGCGCGCACGACGTGCGCTGGTTCCTCTACAACGGCGGCAACGATTCGGCCGATACCGCGTTGAAGGTGTCGCGCCTGGCGGAAGAATCCGGCTACCCGCTGACCTGCGTCGGCGTGCCCAAGACGGTCGACAACGACCTCGCCGTGACCGACTGTTGCCCCGGCTTTGGCTCGGCCGCCAAGTACACCGCGGTGTCGGTGCGCGAATGCGCGCTCGACGTCGCCGCGATGGCGGACACCTCGACCAAGGTGTTCGTGTACGAAGCGATGGGCCGGCATGCCGGCTGGCTGGCGGCGGCCGCGGGCCTCGCCGGGCGCGGGGCGGACGAGGCGCCGCACCTGATCCTGTTTCCCGAGCGGCCGTTCGACGAAGCGGACTTCTTCGCGAAGGTACGCGCGACGGTCGAGCGCGTGGGTTACTGCGTCGTCGTCGCCAGCGAAGGCATCCGCGATGGCGAGGGCCGCTTCGTCGCCGACGCCGGTGCCGGCAAGGATGCCTTCGGCCACACCCAGCTTGGCGGCGTCGCCGCGCACCTCGCCGCGCGCGTCAAGGAGGCGCTCGGCTACAAGGTGCACTGGACGCTGCCCGACTACCTGCAGCGCAGCGCGCGCCACATCGCCTCGAAGACCGACCTCCTGCAGGCGCAGGCGGTCGGCCGCAA
The DNA here is from genome assembly GCA_013362405.1 of Lysobacter sp. Classification (GTDB taxonomy): domain Bacteria; phylum Pseudomonadota; class Gammaproteobacteria; order Xanthomonadales; family Xanthomonadaceae; genus JABFWF01. The sequence continues at coordinate 10,739 of JABFWF010000201.1, forward strand.
GGCGGTGCAGTACGCATTGCGCGGCATGAACGGCGTGATGCCGGTGATCGTGCGCACGTCGGACGCGCCGTATCGCTGGAAGGTCGAACCGGTCGCGCTCGACCGCATCGCCAACCGCGAAAAGAAGATGCCGGCCAGCTTCATCCGCAAGGACGGCTACGGCATCACCGACGCGGCCCGCCGCTACCTCGAACCGCTGATCCGCGGCGAAGCACCGCCGCCGTATGGGCGCGACGGATTGCCGTGCTATGTCGCCGCTGCCGGCGTGCTGCGCCCGCGCCTGCTCGCCGACTGGAACCACTAGGGCTCATCGCCACGCCCGGTTAGCTTCCCGACACCGCGAAACTCGCGGTCGACCATGGACAGGAAAAGGGGAAAGGAAATGAAACGACATTGGCTTTCGTTCGGCCTGGCGCTGGCGCTCACGGGCTGCTCCACGATGACGCCCGCCAGGTATCGATGGACAACAACCAGGCGCTGAAGCAATACGCCGGCGCGACCACGTACCTTGTTTCGCTCTCGGCGCCTGCGGACTACAGCGCGAACTGCCGATTGATGGGACCGATCCAGGCGTCCGACGGCATGACCGTTCCGCAGTTCGTCGAAAAGGCCTTCAACGACGAGCTCAAGTTCGCGGGCGTCTATGCGGAAGGCGGTTCCGAGCTCACCGGCACGCTCGACCACATCGAGTTCTCATCCACCGCCGGCCTGACCAATGGATGGTGGGACTTGGCGTGGACCCTGAAATCGGCCAACGGACGATCGCTGTCGGTGCAGAACCGGTATGCCTTCAAGAGCGGGTTCGACGCGATTACCGCCTGCAACCAGACGGCCCAGGCACTGGGCCCGGCGGTGCAGGACCTGATCAGGAGGACCGTGTCGGATGCGCGTTTCGGCGAACTGATCCGTCAGTGACGACCGCGGAGCCGGAGGCTGGCATGCGCTCCGGCTCCTTTTACTTCGCTTCCCCGCAGGTTCCCTCCACCTCCAGCGTCGCCGTGTACAGCGGGATCGGCGGCAGCTTGCCTGCCTTCGCCTTGTCGATCGACTGCTGCAGGTAGATGCGCGAGCGGCCCTGCGCGTCGAGCCTGGGCGGTGCGGCGTCGGTCGGATGGCGCCAGATGCGCAGCACGGCCTGCTGCTGCGGGCAGGCGGCGCTGGGCACGCGGATCAGGTCGTTGAAGATCCAGCCCTTCGTCGTGGTCGGCTTGGCCTTGTCGGCATCGATCAGGCCGGCGCGCGGCTGGCAGGCCGGGCTGGTGCGCACGACATCGTACTGGTACGGCTGCGCCGCATCGCCGGTGAAGCGGCCCTCGATGCGCGCGCAGGCCTCGGGGATCGTGCGCAACGTGTGCAGGACGCCGACCGCCTGTGGCGTGGCCGGTGGGCGCTGCACTTCGGGCACGAGGTCGGCGGCCAGGGTCACTCCGGCGACGAGGAGCGCGGGCACGGCGAGCGGGACGAGCCTGGCGGGCCGGAAAGAACGCGACATGCGGGCAATCTCCAGTGGAAGGCAGCGAGGCTGCCACGTTCCGGCTGAATCCGCCTTTGACCCGCGCCGACGCTGCGATGCGCATACCGCGCGCCAGCCGCCTGTGCGATAGTCGGCCGGTTGCCCGTGGCCCGCCGCGCGCAGCGTACAACTCGATTCGGTCGTCAGAAATTCCAGGTTCGTCCACTCTCGGGGAGGGGTTCATGCTGGAGCAGTACGGTTTGACCTTGGCGCTGGCCTGCGCCGTCATCGCGATCCTGTACGGGATCTTTTCGGCGCGGTGGATCTCCGCGCAGCCCGCCGGCAACGAACGCATGCAGCAGATCGCCGGCGCGATCCAGGAAGGCGCGCGCGCCTACCTCAACCGCCAGTACACGACGATCGCGATCGCGGGCGTGGTGCTGTTCCTGGTCATCGGCTTCGCGCTCAACTGGCACACGGCGATCGGCTTCCTGATCGGCGCGGTGCTCTCGGGCGCGGCCGGCTACATCGGCATGAACGTCTCGGTGCGCGCCAACGTGCGTACCGCCGAGGCCGCGCGCAGCGGCATCGGCAAGGCGATGGACGTGGCGTTCCGCGGCGGTGCGATCACCGGCATGCTGGTGGTGGGCCTCGGCCTGCTCGGCGTCGCCGGCTACTTCGCGGTGCTCTACAAGCACATGGGCGTGCCGGTGGAAAGCGCGCTGCATGCGCTGGTGGGCCTCGCCTTCGGCGCATCGCTGATCTCGATCTTCGCGCGCCTGGGCGGCGGCATCTTCACCAAGGGCGCGGACGTCGGCGCCGACCTCGTCGGCAAGGTCGAGGCCGGCATCCCGGAGGACGACCCGCGCAACCCCGCGGTGATCGCGGACAACGTCGGCGACAACGTGGGCGACTGCGCCGGCATGGCGGCCGACCTCTTCGAAACCTACGCGGTCACCGTCATCGCGACGATGCTGCTGGCGGGACTGTCGTTCGCCGACAACTTCAACGCGGTGCTCTATCCGCTGGTGCTCGGCGGCGTGTCGATCGTCGCCTCGATCATCGCGACGTTCTTCGTCAAGGTGGGCGATACCCATAAGAGCGGGGGCGGCTCGATCATGGGCGCGCTGTACAAGGGCGTGATCGTGTCGGCGGTGCTGTCGGCGGTCGCGTTCTGGTTCGTCACCGCGGACCTGCTGCCGCAGGGCCTCACCACCGGCGACGGCCTGGTCATCTCGAACATGTCGCTGTTCGCCTGCTCGCTGATCGGCCTGGTGCTGACCGGCCTGATCGTGTGGATCACCGAGTACTACACCGGCACGCAGTTCAAGCCGGTACGGCACATCGCGCAGGCCTCCACCACCGGCCACGGCACCAACATCATCGCCGGCCTGGGCGTGTCGATGAAGGCGACCGCGCTGCCGGTGATCGTGATCTGCGCGGCGATCTGGGGCGCCTACCAGCTCGGCGGGCTGTTCGGCATCGCGGTCGCGGCGACGGCGATGCTGTCGATGGCCGGCATGATCGTCGCGCTCGACGCCTACGGCCCGATCACCGACAACGCCGGCGGCATCGCCGAGATGGCGGAGCTGCCGCCGGAAGTGCGTGCGATCACCGACCCGCTCGACGCCGTCGGCAACACCACGAAGGCGGTGACCAAGGGGTACGCGATCGGTTCGGCCGCGCTCGCCGCGCTCGTGCTGTTCGCCGATTACACGCACAACCTCAAGGCGCAGTTCGGCGGCGCGACGCTCAGCTTCGACCTGTCCAATCACTACGTGATCATCGGCCTGCTGATCGGCGGCCTGATCCCGTACCTGTTCGGCGCGATGGCGATGGAAGCCGTCGGCCGCGCGGCGGGCGCGGTGGTGGTGGAGGTGCGTCGTCAGTTCAAGAGCATCGCGGGCATCATGGAAGGCACGGGCAAGCCGGAGTACGACAAGGCCGTCGACATGCTCACCCGCGCGGCGATCAAGGAAATGATCATCCCGTCGCTGCTGCCGGTGCTGGTGCCGGTGCTGGTGGTGTTCGGCTTCAAGTGGCTCGGCGGCGCGGAAGCCGGCGCGCAGGCGCTGGGTGGCGTGCTGATCGGCACGATCGTGACCGGCCTGTTCGTCGCGATCTCGATGACCACCGGCGGCGGCGCGTGGGACAACGCCAAGAAGTACATCGAGGACGGCAACTTCGGCGGCAAGGGTTCCGAGGCGCACAAGGCCGCGGTCACCGGCGACACCGTCGGCGATCCCTACAAGGACACCGCCGGCCCCGCGGTCAATCCGCTGATCAAGATCATCAACATCGTGGCGTTGTTGCTGGTGCCGCTGCTGGGCTCCTGAGCCGGCGACTCGTCCTGGAGAAGCCCCGCTCCGGCGGGGCTTTTTCTTTTCGCGACCCGAATGGCCGCGCGCGCCGGCATCCGCCGTTTGCAAGCGCCAACGACCCGTCGCGGGTCGACGCAAGGGGACACGACATGGCCTGGCTCGGCGAAATCCGTGCGTTGCACATCCTGGCCGCGGCCGCGTGGTTCGGCGCGGCGACCTTCCTGACGCTCTACCTGATGCCGGCGGTGCGCCAGCTGGGTCCGCAGGGCGGCCCGGTGATGGCGGCCCTGGCACAACGGCGCTTCGATCGCTTCATGGCCGCGAGCGCGATGCTCACCGTCCTCAGCGGCGGCTGGATGTACTGGGCGCTCACCGGCGGCCTGCAGCCGGCGGCGATCGCCAGCCGCGACGGCCTGGTCTATGGCGTGGGCGGGCTGTGCGGCCTGCTCGCGGCGGTGATCGGCGGCGTGGTGGTCGGGCGCAGCAGCAAGCAGCTCGCGGCATTGGTCGTCGCGGGTGGCGCGCCCGATCCGGCCCGGATTGCGCGGCTGCAGGCGCGGATACGTACCGGCAGCCGCCTGGCCCTGATGCTGATGCTGGTCGCCCTGCTGGCGATGACGCTCGCCCACGCCGCCTGACTCGGCCGCGCGGCGCGCTTTTGCTGCGTCGCAACAGGCTTTGCCTTATCCTGCGCGCCCTTTCCCGCCGCGGCCACAGGGCGTCGCGGCACGCAGGAGCAAAGCGCAGCATGGGCCTGGACCTCGTCCCCACCGGCAAGAACCCGCCGGACGAAATCAACGTCATCATCGAGATCCCGAAGGACGCCGACCCGGTCAAGTACGAGGTCGACAAGGCCTCGGGCGCGATCTTCGTCGACCGCATCCTGTCGACGCCCATGCGCTATCCGTGCAACTACGGCTACATCCCGCACACCGTGTGCGGCGACGGCGACCCGGCCGACGTGCTGGTGATCCTGCCGCTGCCGCTGATCCCTGGCTCGGTGATCCGCTGCCGCCCGGTGGGCGTGCTGAAGATGAGCGACGAGGCAGGCAGCGACGAGAAGATCCTCGCGGTGCCGGTCGACAAGGTGTTCGCGGGCTACGCGCACATCGACGACATCGCGCAGGTCAGCCGCCACTGGCTCGAGCGCATCGGCCACTTCTTCGAGCACTACAAGGACCTCGAGAAGGGCAAGTGGGTCAAGGTGGAAGGCTGGGGCGGCGCAGACGACGCGCGCCAGATCATCATCGACTCGATGCGCCGCTACGAAGGCACGCCCGAGGCGGACAAGCCGCACTTCTGAGCCGTCGCGCTCAGGCCGCGCGGCATGCCGCGCGGTAGCGCGAAGCGGTGGTGCCGTAATGGGCGCGGAAGGCGCGCGAGAAGCTGCACGGGTTCTCGAAGCCGCAGGCCGCGCCGACCTCGCCCACCGGCAGGCTGGTCGCCTGCAGCAGCGCGGACGCCTGCTCCAGGCGCAGGCGCGCGATCACCTCGCGCGGCCCTTCGCCATAGACCGCGTGGAAGGTCTTGGTGAAATGCCAGATCGACACGTTGCACAGCGCGGCCAGTTCGGCGAGGCGCATCGGCTGGCCGGCGTGCCCGTCCAGATGCAGCCGCGCGCGCTGCAGGCGGGCGAACAGTTGGCGCTTGCGGCGCAGCGAGCGCCCCGGGCAACGTGCGACCAGCGCCTCGAACGGCGCCTGCACCGCGCCGACGAAGGCGAGCAGCGCCGGCAGTTCCGCGCCCACGGACGGAACCCCGCCCGCCAGCGTGCGCCAGAGACGCAACGCTGCGCGCAGCGTGCCGCGCCCCAGCCGGCCGCGACCCGGTTGGAAGGCGCCCGGTTCCGGACCCGGCACGACCGGCAGCAGCAGCCCGAGCACGAGCGAGCGACGGTCGGCGGCCAGCGCCGGCTGGGCGTCGCGCTCGAAGGCGATCCACTCGCCCGCCCGCAGCTCGAAGCGCCCCTCGCGGGCATGCACCCGCGCGCTGCCGCGCACCACCACCCAGAAAGTCGCCAGCGGCGCGCCGACGCCGCCCAGGCGGGCGCCCCGCGCAAGGAAGGCGAGGCGCGCACGCGGTATCGCGTCGGCGTGGCCGACGCCCTCCTCGATGGCACCGCGGTCGACACGCAGGCAATGCAGCATGGCCGGATCCGGTCTGGACACGGCCGCTGTATCGCCCGACGGGCGCCGGACGTCAGGAAAAACCGCCGCAGCTTTTCCGAAATCTTCCGGAAAGCGCCGCCCGGCCCGGGTTTCGGGCGCGCTTCGCCCGCCGGCGCGGCTAGATCAGGTGCAGGCGGTAGCGCAGGGCGAAGTACGCCACGTACAGCCACGACAGGATCCCGTGCACGATCGCCCAGATCAGCGACTTGTTGGTCGTCCACGAGATGGCGATGGCGAGGGCGCTGCCGAAGCTGACGCCGGCGCGCACGACCTGGCCGCCCCGGTTCACGGGGCCGCTCCGGCGATGACGCTGGATGGGAAATGGCGCATGGGGTCGTTCCTGTGTGGACGGCGGATGCCGGGATCCTTGCCTCAGCGCGCCGGCAACGGCATCCAGCCGATGTCGGCGCTCTGGTCGCGTTCGAGCGCGTAGTACAGCTGCCGGCGCGGGGCATCCAGGCTGACGGCGCTGAGCATGGCGCCGTCGCCCGCCTGGCGGCAGGGCAGCGCGGCGCGCGGCGCCTCCAGCGGAGCCCAGCGCAGGGCGCAATGGACGTGGCTGTCGCCATCGGCGAGCCAGAGGCCGTCGGCGAGCAGGGCGAGGCGGCGCCCGCCGCCGACCTCGGGCTGTTCGCTGATCCGGCGCACGCCGCGCAGGTCGAGGCCGGCCTGCCACAGGCCGGGCGAGGTCGGGCGGGTGAACAGGATGCGTCGCGCCCCCGCATCGACCCGCGCCATCGCCACGTCGTCCAGGCGCGCCAGCGGCACCCACGGCGTGCGCGCGCGGTCGTAGAGGGTGAGGCCGAGACGACCCGCGCCGCGCTCGGCCACGACCAGCAGCCGGTTCGCATCCGGCAGGTACTCGGCCTGCACCGGCTCGCCATCCGGCACCGGCAGGCGCTGCACGCGGCCGCTGTCCGGATGCACCTCGTACAGCGCCAGGTGGGTGCCGTCGCGGCCGACCACCAGCATGCGGCTGCCATCGGCCGCCCACGCGGCGCCGTAGCGCGGCATCGGCACCAGCCCGTCGATCAGCCGCAGCGAATTGGGCTGGTCCAGGCGCGCCCACCACAGTCCGAGGCGGCCGGAGCGGTTCGACATCCACGCGAGCTGCGTGCCGTCCGGTGCGATCGACGGCATCAGGTCCAGCCCGGTCGACGGGAACACCGGTTCCGGCCGCGCGTCCGGCTTGGTCAGGTCGAGGCGGTACATCGCCGCCAGCGTGTTGCCGACGACGAAGGCCATCGACGGCGCGCGCGTGGCGATCGCCGGCCAGGCCGCGTTGGCGACGCCGAGATCGCGCAGGCTACGGTCGGCCAGCTGCAGCCGCGACAGCTGCAGCCCGGCATCCTGGTAGCGCGACAGCACCAGCGAGCGCCCGTCCGGCGCCCACGCGTGGCCGAAGAAGTTGGTGCGCAGGTCGGTCAGGCGCTCGGGCACGCCGCCGGTGGCCGGCACGCGCCACAGGTCGGACAGCGAGATGTTGCGGCGGAAGGCAATCCACTTGCCGTCCGGCGAATACGCCGGCGCGAGGTCCATGTCGCTCGCGGCCTTGCGGTAAGGCAACGGCGTCCACGCGCCGGTGGCGAGGTCGAGCACGTGCAGCGCGCCGTCGTCGCCGGCGACCGCACCGAGTTCGCTCGCGATGAGGTGGCGGCCGTCCGGATGCCAGCCGTACTGGCCGAGTTCGCTGCGCCTGCAGTCCGAGACCTGCCGCGGTTCGCCGCCGCTCGCGGGGATCAGGTACAGCCCGCAGCGTTCGCCCGGGCCCAGTCGCTCGAACACGATCTCGCGTCCGTTCGGCGACCACGCGGGCATCGTGTCCATCACGCCCTTCGGCGGCGTGGTCAGCGCGCGCGGCGGCACCGGCGCGGTGATCTGCACCATCAGCGCACCTTCGTCGCCGTCCGGCGTCCATGCGCTGTAGACGACCTGCGCACCATCGGGCGACAGGCTCGGCCACATCTCGCTGCCAGGCGCGGACGTGATGCGCTGGAAGGTGGCCGCGGCGACTGTCGCGGGCGCCGCCGCGACCGGCACGACAGCCGGCGCCGCGAGGGTTCGCGGCTTCGCCACGTACCAGCCGACGCCCGCCACCGCGGCGAGCGCGAGCAGCGTCCAGCCGATGCGATAGGCCGGCGACGCCGACGCGATGCGCGCGGAGGATTCCGCGACGGCCTCGCCTGCGGCCGGTTCGATCGCCACGACACCTGCGTCCACAGCCGGGACGGCGGTCGACGGCAGCCAGGCGACCGTCGCGACCAGCCGGTAGCCGCCCTTGGCGATCGTCTCCAGGTAGCGCGGCGCCTCGCGGTCGTCGGCGAAGGCCTTGCGCAGCTGGGTGATCGCCTGGGTGAGCACGTCGTCGGTGGGCAGCGTGTCGGCCCACACCCATTCGAGCAGCGCCTCGCGGCTGACCACCTTGCCCGCGTGCGCGACCAGCACCAGCAGCACCTGCATCGCCTTGACGGTGACGCGACGCGCATCGCCGTCGCAGGCGATCTCGCGCAGCGGCACGTCGACGAGGCATTCGCCCACGCGCAGCGTGTCGCTCTCGGGCACGACGAGGTTGCGATGCTGGTTCAACATCCGCCCGTCGCCTCCCCCGATGCCTGCGCCGCGCGCCAGTCGCGTCGGCGGCACCATGCTATCCGAGCCGCGCCACCCCGGCATCCGCGGCGGCCTGCTCCGCGCGCGCGATGGTCGGCTCCAGCGCATCCAGCAGCGGCTCGATCACCGCCGCATGGCGCCGCCACTTGTGGGGGTCGGGCGGCGTCAGCGTGTTGCGCGACATGCGCAGCCCGGCATCGAGCGGCTGGTCCCAGCGGACGCCGATCGCTTCGCACAGCGCGGGTACCTGCGTGGCGGGCGAGGTAACCAGCGCGTCGTAGCGGACGCTGCACCAGCGCTCGGGCGGGAGCGCGGACAGGTCGTCGAGCATCACCTCGGTGAGGCTCGCCCATTGCGCCGCCACGATGCGCTCGATCGGTGCGTCGGCAAGCGCCTGCCAGCCCGGCGTGAGCACCAGCGACCACGCCGGATGCGGCCATCCCGGCAGGTGCACGTAGGTGCGGAAGCGCCCCGACAGCCACGCGTCGATCATGCTCGCCAGCACCTGGCGCGCATCTCGGTGCAGGTAGACGAAACGCGCGTCGGGGAATACTTCCCGCAGGAACGGAATGCGTAGCGCGTTCTTCGGCGTCTTTTCGAGCAGGCGGAAGCGCGGCGGCGCCTGGCGGCCGTCACGGTCGCGCGCGTGGTCGCGGAAGCGCGCGCGCAGCTCGGCGACGACCGCGGGCGTGGCATCGGCGGCGGTCAGGCGGTTGGATGCGTAGCCATGCGCATCGACGCGCAGTTCCGGCATCGACTCGATCAGGCGATGGCTTTCGCCGCCCACCGTATGCAGGTCCGGCGACAGCGCGAGCGTCTCGAACAACAGCGTCGATCCGGAGCGCGGCGGCGACAGCAGGATCACCGGCCGGTCGAATACCGGATCGGCAATCGCCGCCTGCACCATGGGACCCCGCGTCATGTCAGCCGTTGTCGGCGAGTCCGCGCGCATCGAACGCGCGGCCATCGGCGACGGCGACCTTGCCCACCAGCGTCACCAGCACGCTGAACCACAGCAGCTCGTTGCGCAACGCGATGCCCTGCGCGGGGCCGCGTGCCGCGGCGAGGAACTCGTCGAGCGTGGCGCGGAAATGCGCGCGGCCCTCCTGCGCATCGCCGAACTGCGACCACAGCGCGCGCCAGCTGCGCGAGAAACGCCCGGCCAGTTCGTGCAGCTGCGGCAGTCGCGGGTCCGGCATCGCCTCGCCGAACAGGAAGCCGAGGTGCGCGTTGAGTTCCCAGGGCGTCATCACCGCCGGCGCGTTGGTGGATTCGCAGGCGATCGCCGGCGCCGCCGCGTCCGGCGCGATGCGCGTCGGCTGGCGTCCCGCCGGCCACGGCTGGTCGTGCGCGCGGCCCTGCGACAGCAGCGAGGAGAAGCGGTCGCCGCCCACGGTGTCCACCACCAGGTGGATGCGCGCGGCTTCCGCGTCGTTGAGGACGCGATGCCGGCGCCAGGTGTCGAAGATCCAGCATTCGCCGGCGGCCATGTGCACGGACGCGTCGCCGCAGTCGAAGCGCACGGTCGGCTGGGTCACCACCGGCACGTGCACGCGCACGCGCTCGGCCCAGTAGTAGGCCTGGTCGACATGCGGCGTGACCTCGGCGTGGCCCGACAGGCGCATCAGGCGGGTGCGGCCGACGACCGCGCCGATGGCCGCGAGCGTCTGCATGAGGTAAGGACAGCGCGCGAGGTACGGCGTCGGCCGCATCGCACCGGCGAAGCCTTCGTCGTCGGGGTCGCCGTCCACCGCGAGCAGCGGCAGCATCGAGTTGCCCGGATAACCCTGCGGATGCGGGCGCCAGCAATCCTCGCCCAGCGCCGCGATTTCGTCGGCCAGCACACCGGCGTCGAACAGCAGCGGCAGCTGGATGAAGGGGACGGGCAACTTCACGCGAACTCCTGGCGGGATCGCGGCGCGTGCGCCGCAAGAAAGGCGAGCATAGCCGGGCCGCTCCTCGCCGGGCCCACGCGCTCAGGCCTCGCGATAAACGCGCGCGCCGGCCTCGCGGAACTCCGCCGCCTTCTCCGCCATGCCTTCCTCCAGTGCCCGGGCATCGTCGACGCCGTGCTCGGCGGCGTAGTCGCGCACGTCCTGGGTGATCTTCATCGAGCAGAAGTGCGGGCCGCACATCGAGCAGAAGTGCGCGAGCTTGTGCGCATCCTTCGGCAGCGTCTCGTCGTGGAAGGACTTCGCCTTCTCCGGATCCAGGCCGAGGTGGAACTGGTCTTCCCAGCGGAACTCGAAGCGCGCCTTGCTCAGTGCGTTGTCGCGCACCTGCGCGCCGGGATGGCCCTTCGCCAGGTCGGCCGCGTGCGCGGCGATCTTGTAGGCCATGATGCCGTCGCGCACGTCCTCGCGGTTCGGCAGGCCAAGGTGTTCCTTCGGCGTGACGTAACAGAGCATCGCGGTGCCGTACCAGCCGATCATCGCGGCGCCGATCGCGGACGTGATGTGGTCGTAGCCCGGCGCGATGTCGGTGGTCAGCGGGCCGAGCGTGTAGAACGGCGCCTCGCCGCATTCGGCCAGCTGCTTGTCCATGTTCTCCTTGATCAGCTGCATCGGCACGTGGCCGGGGCCTTCGATCATGGTCTGGACGTCATGCTTCCACGCGATCTTCGTCAGCTCGCCGAGCGTTTCCAGCTCGCCGAACTGCGCGGCGTCGTTAGCGTCGGCGATGCACCCGGGACGCAGGCCGTCGCCGAGCGAAAAGGCGACGTCATATGCCTTCATGATCGCGCAGATGTCCTCGAAGTGCGTGTAGAGGAAATTTTCCTTGTGGTGCGCGAGGCACCACTTGGCGAGGATCGAGCCGCCGCGCGAGACGATGCCGGTGACGCGCTTCGCCGTGAGCGGCACGTAGCGCAGCAGCACGCCGGCGTGGATGGTGAAGTAGTCGACGCCCTGCTCCGCCTGTTCGATCAGCGTGTCGCGGAAGATTTCCCAGGTGAGTTCCTCGGCGCGGCCATCGACCTTCTCCAGCGCCTGGTAAATAGGGACCGTGCCGATCGGCACCGGCGAGTTGCGCAGGATCCACTCGCGGGTTTCGTGGATGTGCTTGCCGGTGCTGAGGTCCATCACCGTGTCGGCGCCCCAGCGGATCGCCCAGACGAGCTTTTCGACTTCCTCGGCGATGCCCGACGACACCGCGCTGTTGCCGATGTTGGCGTTGATCTTGGTGAGGAAGTTGCGGCCGATGATCATCGGCTCGCTTTCCGGATGGTTGACGTTGTTCGGCAGGATCGCGCGGCCGCGCGCGATCTCGCCGCGCACGAACTCCGGCGTGATGAGCTTCTGGATGCTGGCGCCGAAGGCTTCTCCGCGATGCTGCGCAAGCAGCGCCCCGTCGCGCACCGCCGCTTCACGCAGCATGTCCAGCCGCTGGTTCTCGCGGATCGCGACGAACTCCATCTCCGGCGTGACGATGCCGCGGCGCGCGTAGTGCATCTGCGTCACGTTCGCGCCGGCCTTGGCCACGCGCGGCAGCGGGCGGTTGGCGAAGCGCACGCCGGCGAGCTTCGGATCGTGCTCGCGGCGGCGGCCGAATTCCGACGACAGCTGCGGCAACGGCTCGCTGTCGCCGCGCTCGGCGATCCACGGCGCGCGCAGCGGCGCGAGGCCGGCGGCGAGATCGATGTTTGCGTCGGGATCGGTGTATGGACCGGACGTGT
>JABFWF010000156.1 GCA_013362405.1 Lysobacter sp.
GGTCGGCGGGTGCACGTCGCCCTCGATGCTGACCTCCAACGCATCGCGCAGCATCGCGTTGCCGAGCAGGCGGATCGGCTCGGGGAACGTCGCCGAGAACAGCAGGCCCTGCCGGTCCTTCGGCGTCTGCTTGACGATCGCGCGGATCGCCTCCTCGAAGCCCATGTCGAGCATGCGGTCGGCCTCGTCCAGCACCAGCGTGCGCACGTCCTTCAGCTGCAGCGCCTGCTTCTGCGCGAGCTCGAGGATGCGTCCGGGCGTGCCGACCACGACGTGCGGATGGTGCGCGAGCGACGCGAGCTGCGGCCCGAGCGGAATGCCGCCGCACAGTACCGAGAGTTTCAGGTTGGGGATGCCGACGGCCAGCGTGCGCAGCTGCTTGCCGACCTGGTCGGCCAGCTCGCGCGTCGGGCAGAGCACCAGCGCCTGCGCCTGCACGCGCGTCGCGTCGATCTTCTGCAGCAGCCCCAGCCCGAACGCCGCGGTCTTGCCGCTGCCGGTGGGCGCCTGCGCGATGATGTCGCGGCCGTCGAGGATCGCCGGCAATGCCTGGGCCTGGATCGGCGTCATGGTGGTGTAGCCGAGCGCGTCGAGGCCAGGTCGCAGGGCGGGAGCGAGCGGCAGCTCGGAGAACGAGGAAGGCGTGGTCATGCCGCCATGATCGCAGCATCGCGATGCAAGCGTGCCTGGTCCGGGAAGCCCGGTGTGCACGGCACCGCATCCGGCACGGCCGAGTTTTTGCCTGGGAGACCTCGCCAGCGCGTAGCCGAAGCGTCATCCGCGTCGCGTCGCCCGATCACCGACAAGGTCGCTCTTCCCTGGCGTCGAATGCCCTGTTCGAGGTGGCGTCGGGGATCGACGACAGGCGGTCACCGCGGTCTTCGGTCGTGAAAGCGCTGTGTAATCCCAGCCTGCGGCCCGGCGGTTTCCAGCCGCTTTTGAAGCCGCCGCGCACGTCTTGCTGTCGAGGCCGAAACCATCGACACCTGCATCACGCCTTCCCGCCGGATACTGCGAGACCCGGCAGGGAGTCGTGCCATGCGCAGGCAGACATCGTCCCGGCCGCCGATCATCAAGTGGCTCCCGTGGAGCATTGCGGCGATCCTGGCCGCGTGCGGTTTGAGCACGCGCGGCCTCGTGCAGGCGCCCGATCCTGCGCTCGCCGGGCCCGAAGCCGATCTGGTCGCCGAAGGGCAGCAGATCTTCCGTTACGAAACGTTCGGCGACGAGCAGCAGTGGACCGACACGCTGCGGCTGCACGAAGTGGTCGACCAGAAGCTGCAGCCACTCGAGGCCCTGCGCCTGGGCCTGAAGGTCGACGTCGACAAGCTTCATCTCGGACGTTTCCTGCTGCACAACCCGTTCGGCGCGAGCGGCACCCGCGAGTTGCTGCGCGAGGATGCCGTGGTGGGTGTCCGCGCCCAGTTCGGACCGGACGGGCACATCACGAAGCTCGGTATCACGTGCGCGCTGTGCCATTCGACCGTCGACAACTCCTTCGTCCACGGCATCGGCCATCGCCTCGATGGCTGGCCCAACCGCGACCTCGATGTCGGCGCGATCATCGCCATGGCGCCAGGCATTCCCGAGGACAAGAAAGCCGTCTACCGGAGCTGGGGCAAGGGCAAATACGATCCGCGCTTCAACTTCGACGGCAAGAGCACGCCGCTGGTGCTGCCGCCGGCGTACGGGCTGGCCAATGTCCGGAACGAGACCTATACCGCCGATGCGCCGATCTCCTACTGGAACAACTACGTCGCCGTGACGCAGATGGGCGGCATGGGCAACTTCTCCGAACCGCGGCTGGGGATCGAAGTGCATCGCGAGCCGGACCTGGTCACCGCCAGGCTGCCGGCGCTGCGCGCCTACCAGCACAGCCTGGCCGCGCCGCGCTCGATGGCGCTCGATGCCGCCGGCCAGCGCGGCAAGACAGTCTTCGACAGCCAGTGCAGCGGTTGCCACGTCGGTGGCAATGGCACCGACAACAATGCCGGCGTGCTGCACGATCCGGCCGAAACCGGCATGGACGGCGCCTACGCCGAACGTACGGTCAACAAGCGCTACCGCACGACGCCGCTGCGCGGGCTGCGCTTCCACCCGCCGTATTTCCACGACGGCAGCGCCGCCACGCTGGCCGACGTCGTCGCGCACTACAACCGACGACGGTCGTTGAACCTCACCGATGTCCAGCAGCGGGACCTGGTGCGCTATCTCGAATCGCTCTAGCCGCAAAACAGCAGGGAGGCCGGGCTGCATCGGGACGCATCAGCCGCGCCTTCTCGATGGCGACGAGAATGCGCGCGGGCGTGCCGACCACGACATGCGGATGGTGGCGAGCGACGCGCGCTGCGGCCGCGCCCGGGATTCGCACTGCATAGCGGCCGCAACCGGGTGCGCCACGCTGACCCGGGCTATCGACCGGATGCCATCCAAAGGGCGCCGGACACCCTCACGGTGCCCGGCGCCATCGCGACCATCAGCCTTCGCCGGCCGCTTCGCGCAGCTTCTGCGCGCATTCCTCGCAGCACACTTCGACGACGCGGCCGCCGACCGTCACCTTGATCGCGTTCTCGTCGAGCGCGTAGTCGCACGCGGCGCAGGTCTTCTCCGCCATGACACTCTCCTGTGGATGCCCGCCATCCGGGCCTGCATAGGAGACCCGTTCGCGGCCGGCGCCGCTGTCGAAATGTTTAGCGATCAGCCGACCGACGCACGGAAGGCGGACGGCGAGCGGCCGTAGGCGCGGCGGAACGCGGCGGTGAAATGGCTGTGGCTGGAAAAGCCGAGGTCGAGCGCGAGCGCGGCCATGTCGTCGTGGCGCGGGAGCAGGTCGAGCGCGCGCGCCAGGCGCAGCTGCAGCTGGTAGCGGTACAGCGGCAGGCCTTCGACCTGCTGGAACGCCTGCGTGAGGTACACCGGGGAGCCGCCGATCTCGGCGGCGATGCCGGCGAGCATCCAGCGCCGGCCGGGATCGCCGGCCAGCAGCACCTTGACGCGATCCACCAGCCGGCGCTTGGCGGGCGTGGCGCCGGGCGCGCGCGTCGTACGCGGGCCGAGGCTGCGGCTCACCAGCGTCAGCAGCAGGCTTTCGGCTTCGAGCGGCTCGCTGCTGCCCTTGCGCAGGCTGTGCCGCAGCAGCGCGACCAGCGCCTGCGCGCGCGCGTCGATGCGCAGGCTCTGCAGGCGGAAGCCGAGTGCGTCGCGCTTGTGCAGCAGCGCGGGCGGCGCCAGTTCGCGCAGCAGCGGTTCGGACAGCGCCAGCACGAGGCTGGCGTCGCCGCCCTCCACCGGATGGCTGACCTGGTAGCCCTCGCCGGCGTTGAACAGCAGCACGTGGTTGGCATCGGCCACCGACTGCTCGCTGCCCACGTGCCGCAGGTAGGTGCCGCGGTACGGAAACACCAAGTGGGTCGCGGCCGTGCATTCCTCGGCGCTGCGATGCCGGCACGTGCCCGCGCAGCGCACGTCCCGCACGACGACCGTGCGGGTGTCGAGCAGGCCGGTGACGTCGAACTCGGGCATCCTCGCGCCTGCGGCATGCGGGCCCGCAGTATCCCACGCGTCGCCGCGCGGGACGTGCGTGCCGGTGGGCGTCAGCCGCGCCGCGCCTTCTCGATCGCCGCGATGTCGATCTTGCGCATCGTCATCATCGCGTCGAACGCGCGCTTGGCCGCGGCGCCATCGGGATCGGTGACCGCGGCGGTGAGCGCACGCGGCGTGATCTGCCACGACAGGCCCCACTTGTCCTTGCACCAGCCACAGGCGCTTTCCTGGCCGCCGTGATCGACGATCGCGTTCCACAGGCGGTCGGTTTCGTCCTGGTCGTCGGTGGCCACCTGGAACGAGAACGCTTCGGTATGCTTGAACGTCGGCCCGCCGTTGAGGCCGAGGCAGGGGATGCCCATGACCGTGAACTCGACGGTGAGCACGTCGCCCTGCTTGCCGTCGGGATAGTCGCCCGGCGCGCGATGCACGGCGCCCACGGCGCTGTCGGGGAAGGTTTTGGCGTAGAAGGTCGCGGCCTCGAGGGCGGAGCCGTCGTACCAGAGGCAGATCGTGTTCTTTCTGGGCATTGCGCTACTCCTTGGGTGGTTGGAATCACATGCTGGCGACGAACGGGCGGGGCGGAAATCGACACGCACCGGCCGGGAGGGGCAATGTCACGCCTTCAGCTTGTAGCCGGTCCGGAAGATCCACCACACCACCGCCAGGCACAAGGCGAGGAAGCCCAGCGTCATGCCGGCGCTGAGGACGACGTTGACGTCGGAGATGCCGTAGAAGCTCCAGCGCACGCCGCTGATCAGGTACACGACCGGGTTGAACAGGGTGATCTTCTGCCAGATGGGCGGCAGCATGCTGATGGAGTAGAACGCGCCGCCGAGGAAGGTCAGCGGGGTGACGATCATCAGCGGCACGACCTGCAGTTTCTGGAAGTCGTCCGCCCACAGGCCGATGATGAAACCGAACAGGCTGAAGGTCACCGCCGTCAGCAGCAGGAAGCACAGCATCCAGAGCGGGTGTGCGATGTGGTACGGCACGAACATCCGCGCCGTCACCAGGATCAGCGTGCCGAGCAGCACCGATTTGGTCGCCGCGGCGCCGACGTAGCCGACCACGACCTCGAACGGCGACACCGGCGCGGACAGCAGCTCGTAGATCGTGCCGGCCCACTTCGGCATGTAGATGCCGAACGACGCATTCGAAATGCTTTCGTTGAGCAGCGACAGCATCAGCAGGCCCGGGATGATGAAGGCGCCGTAGCTGACGCCGTCGACCTGGCCCATGCGCGAGCCGATCGCCGCGCCGAACACGACGAAGTACAGCGACGTCGACAACACCGGCGAGGCGATGCTCTGCATGAGGGTGCGGAAGGTGCGCGCCATCTCGAAGCGGTAGATGGCGCGGATGCCGTGCAGGTTGATGGCGGGCGTATTCATGCGTTCGCTCCTGATGGCATCAGTTGAGGATTCCATCGCATCCTCGGCCCGTCATGCCCGCGAAGGCGGGAATCCGTCGTTGCGGGTCATGGGATGACGGGAAAAAAATGCGTCGCCTGGTCATGCGCGTGCGGACCGCGTTGCCGATTCCGGGAAAGACGTGCTGGCTTCGCCTCCCTCGCCATGCACCAGGCTGACGAAGATGTCCTCCAGCGAGCTCTCGCTCGAATGCAGGTCCTTGAAGTCGATGCCGTGCTCGGCGAGGCGTCGCAGCAGCGTCGCGATGCCGGTGCGCTCGGCCTGGGTGTCGAAGGTGTAGACGAGCGTCTGCCCGTCGTCGGCCAGCGCCAGCGGTTCGCCGGCCAAGGCCTCGGGAATGCGATCGAGCGGCGCCTGCAGCTGCAGGGTCAGCTGCTTGCTGCCGAGCTTGCGCATGAGGACGTGCTTGTCCTCGACCACGATCAGCTCCCCCTTGCGGATGACGCCGATGCGGTCGGCCATCTCCTCGGCCTCCTCGATGTAGTGCGTCGTCAGGATGATGGTGACGCCGCGCTCGCGCAGCTCGCGCACCATCTGCCACATGTCGCGGCGCAGCTCGACGTCGACGCCGGCGGTCGGTTCGTCGAGGAACAGGATCGACGGCTCGTGCGACAGGGCCTTGGCGATCAGCACGCGCCGCTTCATGCCGCCCGACAGCGCCATGATCTTGCTGTTGCGCTTGTCCCACAGCGACAGCGCGCGCAGGGTCTTTTCCAGGTGCGCCGGATCGGGCGGGCGGCCGAACAGGCCGCGGCTGAAGCGCGTCGTGGCCCATACGCTCTCGAACGCATCGGTGGACAGCTCCTGCGGCACGAGCCCGATCTTCATGCGCGCCGCGCGCGCGTCGCGGACGATGTCGTGCCCGTCGGCGACGACGGTCCCCGCGCTCGCGTTGACGATGCCGCAGACGATGTTGATGAGCGTGGTCTTGCCGGCGCCGTTGGGCCCCAGCAGCGCGAAGATCTCGCCGCGATGGATGTCGAGGCTGACGTCCTTCAGCGCGTGGAAGCCGGACGCATAGGTCTTGCTCACGTTGCGGATCGAGACGATGGGGTCGCTGGCGCTCGACGTCATGCACATCCTCGTCGTTCGTGGGAGCGGCTTATGGCCGCGAGCTTTTCCACCGCCTGGAGGCGGTCGGCATGGCCCGTGCGGGCTGGCGTCGCGGACTACGTCGACCGGCGGAATGATGGCGCCCGGACCCGTCAACGCCACGGAATGGCGGCACGACTGTTCCGGCCGCCACATCCGTCATTCCGGGATGTCCGCTTCCACCAGCTTGCCCAGCAGCACCAGCGATTCCTGCCAGCCGAGGTAGCACTGCTCGACCGGAATGGCGTCCGGGATGCCTTCCTGCACGACCTGCAGTTCGGTGCCGACGGAGACCTTGCGGAAGGTGATCGTGGTGATCATCGTCCCCGGCAGGTCGGGGCTTTCGAAGTTGTCGTCGTGGCGGATGCGCTCGTTGGGGACGAGCTCGAGGTACTTGCCGCCGAAGCTGTGGCCGTTGCCGGTGGTGAAGTTGGTGAACGTCATCCGGTAGGTGCCGCCGACGCGCGCGTCGAGCTGGTGCACCGTGCAGGTGAAGCCGTTCGGCGGCAGCCACTTGGACAGGGCGGCGGCGTCGAGGAAGGCGCGGTAGATGCGCTCGGCGGGCGCGTGCAGCACGCGGTGGAGGCGGACGGTGTTGCTGGCCATCGGTCGGTTTCCTGTGTGGAGGCGAGCCCTCCTACGGTAAGACGAACGGGGCCGCCGCGGATCGACATCGACCCGGGCGGGCGGCGGGACGATCCTGCCGCTTCGCATGCCGTCGCCGGGCGATTCGCGCCGTCGATGCCGCTTCGGACGTCGGCGACGGCGAAAAAAGCGCCATCGTCGGCACCCGGAGCGCCTCCACTGGCGTTCGGTGCGCCTCCCCCGGCACGCATCCGGACACCGTCGGGGCGGAACGCGCCAGCGTCGGCGCGCTCGGCGCCGGCCGTGGGCCCGGACGCGCCATCGTTGCCGCCCGCCAGGCTTCCAGGGGAGTCG
>JABFWF010000178.1 GCA_013362405.1 Lysobacter sp.
CGGTGGCGCATCCGAAGTGGTCGATGGGGCCGAAGATCTCGGTCGACTCGGCCACGCTGATGAACAAGGGCCTCGAGGTGATCGAGGCGCACCATCTGTTCGGCCTGCCCTCCACCCGCATCGGCGTCCTGGTGCATCCGCAGAGCCTGGTGCATTCGCTGGTCGAATTCGTCGACGGCTCGACGCTGGCGCAGCTCGGCCTGCCGGACATGCGCACCGCACTCGCGGTCGGCTTCGGCTGGCCGGACCGGATCCGTTCCGGCGTCGCCGGCCTCGACCTGCTGCAGCACGGCCGCCTCGACTTCGAGCCGCCCGACCTCGACGCCTTCCCCTGCCTGCGCCTGGCCTACGCGGCGCTGGACGCGGGCGGCACTGCGCCGGCGATCCTGAACGCCGCGAACGAAATCGCCGTCGCCGCCTTCCTGGACGGCCGGGTCGGCTTCCTCGACATCCCCGCGCTGGTCGACAATGCGCTGTCGGCGCTGCCTGCCGGCGCGGCGGCGTCGCTGGAGGCGCTGCGCGCCGCCGACGCCGCGGCGCGCGAGCACGTGGCACGCGCCATCGCCGCCGCCTGACGCGGCGCTTCCTTCCGCTTCCCTTCGTCCTGATGGCATGAGCACTTTCTTCGGTTCCGTCTGGTGGATGATCGTCAGCCTCGGCGTGCTGGTGACCTTCCACGAGTTCGGCCACTTCTGGGTCGCGCGCCGCAGCGGCGTGCGCGTGCTGCGCTTCTCGGTCGGCTTCGGCAAGCCGCTGTGGCTGCGCCGCGGCAAGGATGGCACCGAGTACGCGATCGCGGCCATTCCGCTCGGCGGCTACGTGCGCATGCTCGACGAGCGCGAGGGCGACGTGGCGCCGGAAGAGGTGGAGCAGGCGTTCAATCGCAAGCCCGTCGGCCGCCGCATCGCCATCGTCGCGGCCGGGCCGCTCGCCAACCTGCTGCTGTGCGTCGCGCTGCTCTGGGCGATGTTCGTGATCGGCCGGCCCGACTACGCGCCGGTGGTCGGCCAGGCCGAAGGCATCGCCGCGCAGGCGGGCCTGCACCGCGGCGACACCCTGCTCGCGGTCGGCGACCGCGCGACGCCGACCTGGAGCGAGGCGCTGGTCGCCCTCTCCGGCGCGGCGATCGACCGCCACGACATCGCCATCTCGGTGCGCGATGCCGACGGCCACCAGGCCGCGCGCACATTGCCGCTCGCCAGCCTGCCGGCCGGTTTCGACGATACCCGCGCGCTGGAGGCGATCGGCCTCACCCCGCGCTTCCGGCTGGTGCCGCCGGTGGTGGGCCGGATCGCAACGGGCACGCCAGCGTGGGGAGTGCTCGCCGAGCACGACCGGGTGACCGCGATCGACGGCGCGCCGGTCGCCGCGTTCGAGGACATCGGCCCACTGCTGCAGCGCGTCGGTGGCCACCAGGTGATGATCGAGGTGCAGCGCGACGGCGAGCGGCTCGCGCTCGAGGTCACGCCGCGCCTGCAGCGCGACGCGCGCGGATCGCGCTGGCTGCTGGGCATCGAGCCCGCGCCCGTCTCGCAACCGCCCTACGACGCCACCTTGCGGTACGGCCCGGTAGCGGCCGTGCCCGCCGCGGTGCGCGAGACCTGGAAGCTCGCCAGCGACTCGCTGTCGATGATCGGCCGGCTGGTCACCGGCCACGCTTCGGTCGCCAACGTTTCCGGGCCGATCACCATCGCCCGCTATGCCAACGCCTCCGCGCAGCTCGGCGTGGCCTGGTTCCTGAACTTCCTCGCCCTGCTGTCGCTCACGCTGGCGATCATGAACCTGCTGCCCATCCCCGTCTTGGACGGCGGACACCTCTTGTACTACCTTATCGAGCTGGCCAAGGGCAGCCCGTTGAGCGAACGCGCGATGGCCGTCGGCCAGTACATCGGCCTGGCGCTCCTCGCCGGCCTGATGGGCCTGGCGTTCTTCAACGACATACTGCTTTTGGTGCGCTAGCAACCCTGTCGCGCCATCGCCGTCCGCGCGATGGGCCGCCTCCAACCGGACCTGAAGATGACGCGAACTCCCACCCGCCGCCTGCTCGCCGTCGCCCTGACCGCGGCCCTGGCCCCGGCCCTGCCCGCCCAGGCGCAATCGGCCAATCCTTTCTCGCTGGGAGGCGCGCCGCAGGCGACGCAGGACGCGAACGCGTTCACCGTCAGCGACATCCGCGTCGATGGCCTGCAGCGCATCTCGGCCGGCACCGTCTTCACCTACCTGCCGATCGAGCGCGGCGACACCGTCGACCAGTCGCGGATCGCCGCGGCCATCCGCGCGCTCTACAAGACCGGTTTCTTCGACGACGTGCGCATGGACCGCCAGGGTGACATCCTGGTGGTGACGGTCACCGAGCGCCCGGCGATCAACAAGCTGACGCTGGAAGGCAACAAGGACATCAAGACCGAGGACCTGATGAAGGGCCTCAAGGACATCGGCCTGGCCGAAGGCGACACCTTCGACCGCCTGAGCCTGGACCGCGTCACCCAGGAACTCACACGCCAGTACAACAACCGCGGCAAGTACAACGTCCAGATCGTCCCGCTGGTGTCGCGACTGGACCGCAACCGCGTGGACGTCACCATCCAGATCAAGGAAGGCAAGGCCGCGCGCATCCGCCACATCAACCTGGTCGGCAACGAGCAGTACGCCGACAAGCAGATCACCGACGCCTGGGAGTCGCAGGAAAGCAACTGGCTGAGCTGGTACCGCAAGGACGACCAGTACTCGCGCGAGAAGCTCTCCGGCGACCTCGAGAAGCTCAACGAGTTCTACCTCGACCGCGGCTACCTCGACTTCAGCGTGGACAGCACGCAGGTCGAAATCAGCCCCGACAAGAGCGACATGTACCTCACCGCCGGCCTGACCGAGGGCGAGAAGTACACCGTCTCCAGCGTCGAGGTCACCGGCGACACCATCCTGCCGAAGGAGCGCATCGAGAAGATGGTGCTGCTCAAGCCCGGGCAGATCTTCTCGCGCCGGCTGCTCGAATTGAGCTCCGACTCGATCACCGCGACCCTGGGCAACATCGGCTACGCGTTCGCGCAGGTCAACCCGGTGCCCAACCTCGACCGCGAGAAGCGCACCGTCGGGGTCAACCTGCAGATCATCCCCGGCCCGCGCGTCAACGTGCGGCGGGTCGTCTTCAAGGGCAACACGCGCACCGCCGACGAGGTGCTCCGCCGCGAGATGCGCCAGTTCGAAGGCAGCTGGTACTCGCAGGCGGCGATCGACCGCTCGAAGATCCGCCTGCAGCGCCTCGGCTACTTCGAGACGGTCGACGTCGAGAACAAGCCGGTGCCGGGCAGCAGCGACCAGGTCGACGTGGTCTTCAACGTCAAGGAAACCACCTCGGGCAGCTTCATCTTCGGCCTCGGCTATGCCCAGCTCGCGGGCCTGACGACGTCGATCCAGGTCTCGCAGAACAACTTCCTCGGCACCGGCAACCGCGTCGCCGTGGAGGCCGAGCGCAACCGCTACATGCAGCGCTATTCGTTCTCCTTCACCGACCCGTACTTCACCGACGAAGGCCTGTCGCTCGGCTACAACGTCTGGTACCGCGAGTTCGACAACTCGAACTTCAACACCGCCGCCTACAACACCACCAGCGGCGCCGCGCAGGTGGTGCTCGGCCTGCCGATCACCGAGAACGACACCATCACCGCGCTGTTCGGCATCGACAGCAACCAGATCCAGGCCTACCCGGGCGTGAGCCCGCCGTCGTTCGTCGACTACCTCGACGCGCTGAACCACCGTACGTTCCACGCCTGGCGCACGCAGCTGGCGTGGGCGCGCGACACGCGCAACGACTACTTCACCCCCACCGCGGGCACGTTCCAGCAGATCTCGGCGGAACTCACGCTGCCCGGCTCGACCGTCGAGTACTTCAAGCTCAACTACACCTTCTCCAAGTACTGGCCGATCTCGCGCGCGCTGGTGCTCAACACGCGCGCCGAAATCGGCTGGGGCGACAGCTACGGCAGCGATTCCGTGCGCAACGTGTGCTACACGGGCGGCACCTTCCAGGACACCGACAACAACCCGGCCACGCCGCCGGTGTTCGTGCCCGGCCCGGCGCCCAGCCAGCCGTGCCTGACCAACTCGCCGGACTACCAGAAGACCATCACCGCCACCGGCCTGCCGTTCTTCGAGAACTTCTACGCCGGCGGCGTGCGCTCGGTGCGCGGCTTCCGCGACAACACGCTCGGCCCGCGCGAAGGCCTGTACGCCGGCGCACCGTACTCGCAGCAACAGCCCGTGGGCGGCGCGCTCAAGACCGTCGGTTCGCTGGAAATGTATTTCCCGAGCCTGATCAAGAGCCCGTCGGCGCGCGTGTCGGCCTTCGTCGATTTCGGCAACGTGTACCGCTCGGTGGGCGCGTTCGACGCCAAGGAGCTGCGCGCCTCGGCGGGTGCGGCGATCCTGTGGCGCGCGCCGGTCGGGCCGATCTCGATCAGCTACTCGTTCCCGTTCCGCAAGCAGCCGGGCGACGAACTCGAGCGCCTGCAGTTCACCTTCGGCGGCGCGTTCTGAGGCTGGAAGGCACGGGCGAGGTGGCCGCGCAGGGCACAACCCACACCGTCGCCGAGCTGGCCGGGCGCTTCGGGCTCGGCCTGCGCGGCGATGGCGCGCTGGTGGTGCGCGGCGTGTCCACGCTGGCGCGCGCGCAGGCCGACCAGCTCTCGTTCCTCGCCAACCCGCGCTATCGCGCCCAGCTCGCCGACAGCGACGCGGGCGTGGTGGTGATGCGCGAAGCGGATGCGGACGGCTACGCCGGCACGGCGCTGGTCGCCGCCGATCCGTACGCCGCGTTCGCGAAGCTCGCCGCCCTGTTCGAGCAGCGTCCCGCCTTCACGCCCGGCGTCCATCCGAGCGCGGTCATCGATCCCGCAGCGCACGTCGATGCAGGCGCTTCGGTCGGCCCCTTCGTGAGCATCGGCCCGCGCAGCGTCGTGGAAGCGGGCGCGACGATCGGCGCGGGCTGCGCGATCGGCGAGGACTGCGTGGTCGGCGCAGGTTGCGAGATCGGCGCCAACGTGACGCTGGTGCGCCGCGTGCGTCTCGGCCGGCGCGTGCTGATCCATCCGGGCGCGGTGCTCGGCGCCGACGGCTTCGGCCTCTCGATGGACGCCGGCCGCTGGCTGAAGGTGCCGCAGCTCGGCGGCGTGGTGGTGGGCGACGACTGCGAGATCGGCGCCAACACCACCATCGACCGCGGCGCACTCGAGGACACCGTGCTCGGCGAGGACGTGCGCCTCGACAACCAGATCCAGATCGGCCACAACGCGCGCATCGGCGCGCACACCGCGATGGCGGGATGCTCGGCGGTCGCCGGCAGCGCGGTGATCGGCCGCTACTGCCTGATCGGCGGCGGCGCCGGCGTGCTCGGCCACCTGGAGCTGTGCGATCGCGTCGTCGTTACCGCGATGAGCCTCGTCACCCACTCGATCCGCGAGCCCGGCGAGTATTCGTCGGGCACGCCCCTGATGGACAATCGCAGCTGGCGCCGGAGCGCCGCCCGCTTCAAGCAGCTCGATGCGCTTGCCCGCAGGACGCGGGCGGCCGACAAGGATCCGCAATGAGTTTCGAACCGCAACTGCCGCTGGACGTGAGCGCCATCCAGGCGCTGCTGCCGCACCGCTATCCGTTCCTGCTGGTCGACCGCGTGGTCGAGTTCGAGGCGCACAAGCGGGTGCTGTGCTTCAAGAACGTCACCATCAACGAGCCGTTCTTCCAGGGCCATTTCCCGGGCCAGCCGGTGATGCCCGGCGTCCTGGTGATCGAGGCGCTGGCGCAGGCGGGGGGCGTACTGACCCAGCTGTCGCACCAGATCGACTCCGGCGGCGCGTCGGTGGCCGGCCGCGTGTTCTACCTGGTCAAGGTTGACGACGCGAAGTTCTCGCGCATGGTGGTGCCGGGCGACCGCCTGGAGCTGGAAGTCACCCTCAAGCGCACGATCCGCAACATGGCCCAGTTCATCGGCGTCGCGCGCGTGGATGGCCAGCAGGCGGCGTGCGCCGAGATCCTCTGCGCCGAGGCGAAGGGCTGAGGATGGCCGACGCGGCCGCGCGCATCCATCCGACTGCGGTCGTCGATCCGGCGGCCCGCCTCGGCACGGGCGTGATGGTCGGCGCCTACAGCGTGATCGGCGCGGACGTGGAGATCGGCGATGGCACCGTCGTCGGCCCGCACTGCACGATCCAGGGCCCGACGCGCATCGGCCGCGACAACCGTTTCCATGGCCACGCGGTGATCGGCGGCGATCCGCAGGACAAGAAGTTCGCCGGCGAGCGCACCGAACTGGTGATCGGCGACCGCAACACCATCCGCGAATTCGTCACCATCAGCCGCGGCACCGGCAACGGCGGCGGCGTCACCCGCGTCGGCGACGACAACTGGTTCCTCGCCTACGTGCACATCGCGCACGACTGCCAGGTCGGCAACCAGTGCGTGTTCTCCAACAACGCCACGCTGGCGGGCCATGTCGAGGTCGGCGACCACGTCATCCTCAGCGGCTTCGTCGGCGTGCACCAGTTCTGCCGGATCGGCGCGCATGCGTTCGTCGGCATGGGCGCGTTCGTCAACGGCGACGTGCCGCCGTTCGTGCTGGTCGCCCAGGAAGGCTACGGCCGCCCGCGCGGCATCAACGCCGAAGGCCTGAAGCGGCGCGGCTTCGATGCAACGCGCATCACCGCGATCAAGCGCGCCTACCGCACGCTGTACGTCTCCGGCGCGAAGCTCGAGGACGCGCGCGTGCAGCTCGCGGCGTTGGCGCAGGGCAGCGACGACGTGCGCGCGCTGCTCGACTTCCTCGAGCGCGGCGACCGGCCGCTGCTGCGCTGATGCGCATCGCGCTGGTCGCGGGCGAGGCGTCCGGCGACCTGCTGGGCGCGGGCTTGATCGAAGCGCTGCGGCGCAGGTTCCCCGAAG
>JABFWF010000161.1 GCA_013362405.1 Lysobacter sp.
TTCGGCGGCGACCTTCGGGTTGCCCAGCAGCGTCTGCATGGCGATCTTGCCCACCACCTCGAAGCTGTTCTTGAGCGCTTCGGTGCCTTCGTACTTCACCTCTTTCGCCGTCTCGTCCTTGCAGGATTCGGTGAGCAGCGTCTGGAAGATCAGCGCCATCTTCTTCGAGTTCGTGGTGCGGGCGGCATCATCGACCTTGGCGATCGAAGACACGTCCGGATGCACGGACATGATCCCGAAGATCCATTGCGCCATCACGATCTGGTCGGCTTCGCGCGTGTGCGAGACCAGGCAGCGCGACAGGTCGTCGCTGTAGACGCCGGCCTTCGCCGCCATGGGCGTCGCGAGGCCGAGCAGGAGGAGTGCGGGCAAGGCAAGGTTGCGCATCGGTGGCTCCAGGTGGAGGAAAGGTCGGGTCACGCGTGCGCCGCGCGGATGCACGGCATGCCCGCCGCGCATCCGCCTCCGCTCGCGCTGTCCCCGGCGCCATTATGTGCACGGACGGCGCGTGCTGCCGTTGCGGTGGATGGCGCCAGCGCAACGGCCCGGTGCCGTGCCGCGCCAGCACCTTTCGCGACGCGGGCATCGCTGAGCGGGAAGCGCGCGCTCCAGTTTTGGCCGGCGACGGTCGCTACCCTGCCGGCTGCGGGCGTGCCGTCAGTCGTCCACCGTCGTGGCGTGGGCTTGATCACGCGACGTGTCGATGTCGCGATCCTCCTCCGGTGGCGTGCATCCCGCCTGCAGCAGGCGCTCGCGGGCGATGGCGCGCTGTTCCGTGGAGAACAGTGCGCACCACGGCGATTGCAGGACGAGGTATTCGACGCTGAGGGGCAGGTGCTCGGCGCCGCGCAGGGCGAGTTCGATGAAGCCGGCCGATGGCGCCGCGCCGGCGAGCAGCTGGTCGGCGGCCTGCTTGCCGCCGCATTCGTGCACCAGGGCGAGGAAGCGCGCGGCGAAGTACGGCGGCTTCAGCCGCGCCGCGCAGGTGTAGTAGAGGTGCAGCATCGCCGCGTGGAAGCGCTCCTCGAGCGTCCACTGCGGCGAATCGTCGGCGTGCATCACCGCGCCAGCCCGAACAGCAGCGAGGACACCCAGCCCTTGTTGCCGAGTTCGTCCTCGACCTCCCACATCACGCCCTGCTTGTTGCCGGTGGGATACAGCATCATGCCCACTTCGAGCGGACGCACGACGCGCTTGCCGTCCGGCGCGGCGAACAGGCGGCCGGGCTTCTGCATCGTCACTGCCTGTTGCGCGTTCGCGGCGGAGGCGTTCGCGGGCAGGCCACCGAGCTGCGCGATCATGTCGGTGTAGGCCTGCAGGTAGGCGAGGGTGATGACCTGGCCGATCTCGGTGTTGGCGTAGCCGCTCGCGCCGACGCCGGCGAACGCGCCCCAGAACACGCCGGCGCCCGCGCCCCAGCCGAGGTCGGTCTTGCTGGCGTGGCCTTCGGTCATCGCCACCTGCTCGGACGAGCGCACGTCGGTGACGGTGAGCACGACGTCGGCGGTCTTGCGCTTGATGTTGACGCCGCCGAGCAGCGCGCCGACGTTGCGGTTGCCGACGAGGCCGCCAAGCAGGCCGCCGATGTTGTTGCCGCTCTCGTTGTTGTTCTGCGAGACGAGGTCGGGGACGAGCACGTAGTCGGCGGCCTTGACCTGGCCCTTGCCGATGTTGGAACCACCACGCAGGTCGCCGTTGCTGGCGAGTGCGCGTTCGGCCTGCATCGCCTTCATGCCCTTGCCGCGATCGAGGAGGGTGAAGCAGTGCGAGCGGCTGACGAAGACCTTGATCAGCGCGGCCGGCGAGGGCAGCTGCGCGCCGCCCCACCAGTTGGTGTCGGGCTCGGTTACCGCGATGGTGCCGAGGTTGCGGCTGCAGACCGGGATCTCGGCGGTCTTCTGGGCGCGGATCTCCTGCGCACTGGCGGCGTGCGCGGGCGCGACCGGCACGAGCGCGGCGGCGGCGAGGGCGCCGCACAGCGCGGCGGACAGGCGGGACATCGACGACATGGCAATCCTCGTGCAGGAAGGACGGCGCGCGGCCGGTGCCGCGCGTGGTCCGAAGGACCATCGCCGAAGCTGAACGCGGAAGGATGCGAGGGCAGGCCAGCGACTGGCGGCGCCCGAGCCGGCGTCGCCGCTTACTGGAACGTCCGCCCCTCGCGGCGCAGCCAGCCGGATTCGTGCCGGCCGGCGGGATCGCGGTGCGTCCAGTGCACGACGCCGCCGCGCGGGTTCCGGACGTATTCGCCGTGGTAGTCGATGGTGTCGCCGATGCGCAGCGGTTCGACGCGCGGCGCGAGGTCGATGTTGTGCGCGACGAGCAGCGTCTCGCCCGAAGCGATGCGGAGGATGAAGCGCTGGTGGCGCTCGCCGCGGGTGTCGTCGGGCAACACGCGGATCACGGTGCCACTGCCCGTGACTTCGCGGGTGGCATGGTCGCCCGGGGAGGTCGCCTGGGTGGCGACAGGCGCTTCGCTGGGCGCGGGGCCCTTCTGGTGCTGCGGCAGCAGCAGCCAGGCGGCGAGCAGGGCGGCGGCGATCGCCGGCAGGGCATGGCGCTTGCGCATCGTCAGAACCTCACGAACCAGGGCACCGCGAGCAGGGCGGCGCCGATCAGGAAGGTCGCCCACGCATTCGGCACGAAATACGGGAACACCATCAGCAGCACTCCGCTGGCGAGCGGGATCGGCGCGTGCTGGCGCTTGCCATAGAGGAAGTAGCCCAGGCCGAAGGCGCCGAACAGCATGCCGAGGACGAGAGTGGCCATGTGCGGGGCCCGTGCGTGGGGCGAGCGTGCGGCGGGACTCCATGGTGCGCCTTCCCGGGCGGGCGTTCACCCTGCGACGGGGCCCAGGGCGAACGGGCGATGGGGACCTGTCGTGCCGAACCGCCGTTCCTGGCGAGCCTGTCGAACCATGAACGGCTTCCCTGGCGTTCGTTCCGGCATCGCCGCGGGCCTTTCACCTTGGGTTCCCCCACACCCGCGCCCATAATCCGCGCATGGAAATCAAATCCGACAATCCCGAACACGGCTTCCAGTTTCCGGGCGTGTTCGAGATCACCGCGATGGGTCCCGCCGGCAGCGGGCTGGAGAACACCATTCCCGCGCTCCTGGAAGCGGCCGGCCTGCCGGTGCTGCGCGAGACGGTGGCCACGCGCGAGTCCAGCGGCGGCAAGTTCGTGTCGGTGCGGCTGAGCTTCCAGGCCGAGTCGCGCGAACAGTACGACGTCGCGCACGCTGTGTTGCGCGAACATCCGGAAGTGAAGTGGACGCTGTGAGCGCCTGCTCCCTCCCCGCGGGAGGGAAGGGACGGTCGGAGCGGGGTGGTGCGGTCGCACCACGAACCTCTGGCGCCGCGCGCCATCGCGATGCCCCGGCCCTCTTCGGAGGACTGCAGCAGGACACTTGCGCATGAGCCTGCAGCGCTGTCTCGTCCGGGACCTCCGCCGCCGGCCCTATGAACCGGTCTGGCGTGCGATGCAGCGCTTCACCGACGCGCGCGACGCCGACACGCCCGACGAACTCTGGCTGGTCGAGCACGACCCGGTGTTCACGCTCGGCCAGGCCGGCAAGCCCGAGCACGTGCTGATGCCGGGCGACATCCCGGTGCTCCACGTCGACCGCGGCGGCCAGGTGACCTACCACGGCCCCGGGCAGATCGTCGCGTATCCGCTGCTCGACCTGCGTCGGCTGAAGCTCGGCGTGCGCGAGTACGTGGAGCGCATCGAGCAGGCGGTGATCGACACGCTCGCGGACTGGAACATCCTCGCGGCGCGCCGCGAAGGCGCGCCCGGCGTGTACGTGAACGACGCGAAGATCGCCGCGCTCGGCATCCGCGTGCGCCGCGGTTGCAGCTTCCACGGGCTGGCGTTCAACATCGCGATGGACCTGGAGCCGTTCCGCCGCATCAATCCCTGCGGCTACGCGGGTCTGGAAGTGACCGCGATGCTGGATCTCGGCGGGCCGTCGAGCCTGGAGGCGGTGAAGCCGGTGCTGCTGCGGCACCTGGCAGCGCAGTTCGGGCTGGCGCTGGAGACGGCGGGCGGCGTGCTGCCGCCTGCACCTGTCGCGGCCTGACGTCCGTTGCAGGAGCGGCTTACAGCCGCGAGCTTTCCATCGACGGCCTGCAAGCGCGCCAGCCGCGTCGTGCGTCCACGCAAGGCCCCGGCCGCAAGAGCGCGGCTGCAAGCCGCTCCTACAGGGTGGCCCCGAGCGGAGCTCGTCCTGCATCGCAACACAGCATTCCCGCGCGCCATTTGGGTTTCCGCCCCGGCGGGGGGACAATGGCGGCTCGCGCGCCCGCGCGCTTCATTCCAGCCCTGCCGTCAAGCGGAAGAGGGCGCACTCCGTCGATGCCCATGAACGAATCCACCTCCCGCACCATCCCGCTGGCCGTCGTCGGCGAGGCCACGTCGTCGCCGGAGTCGCTGCAGCCGGGCGCGAAGCAGGTCGCGGGCGACAAGATCGCGCGCTCGCCGGTGCAGTTCGCCGACGCGCCGGTGCTGCGCAAGCCGTCGTGGATCCGCGTGCGCATCCCGAGCGACAACTCGGTGGCGCGGCTGAAGGCCAAGCTGCGCGAGAACCGCCTCGTCACGGTCTGTGAAGAAGCCAGCTGCCCGAACATCCACGAATGTTTCGGCCACGGCACGGCCACGTTCATGATCCTCGGCGAGGTCTGCACGCGGCGCTGCTCGTTCTGCGACGTCGCCCACGGGCGGCCCAAGCCGCCCGATCCGCAGGAGCCGCTGCACCTGGCGACCACCATCGCCGACATGGGTCTGAAGTACGTGGTGGTGACCTCGGTCGACCGCGACGACCTGCGCGACGGCGGCGCGCAGCATTTCGTCGACTGCATCGCGGCGATCCGCGAGCACAGTCCGCGCACGAAGATCGAGGTCCTCACGCCCGATTTCCGCGGCAAGGGCCGCATGGAGCGCGCGCTTTCGATCCTCGCGGCGAACCCGCCGGATGTGTTCAACCACAACATCGAAACCGTCCCGGACCTGTACCGCAACGTGCGCCCCGGCGCCGACTACCAGTGGTCGCTGACCCTGCTGCAGCAGTTCAAGGCGCAGCACCCGGCGATCGCCACCAAGAGCGGCATCATGCTCGGCCTCGGCGAGACGCTGGAGCAGGTGCAGGCGACCCTGCGCGACCTGCGCGCGCACGACGTCGACATGGTCACCATCGGCCAGTACCTGCAGCCGAGCGCGCACCACCATCCGGTGCTGCGCTACTGGACGCCGGACGAGTTCAAGGCGCTGGAGGTGTACGGGATGGAGCTCGGCTTCACCCACGTCGCCTCCGGCCCGCTGGTGCGCTCCTCGTACCACGCCGACCGCCAGGCGGCGGAGGCCGGCGTCGCCGCCTGAACGCGACATGGCGGCGGCACCGGGCTGATGGTTTGTTCACACCCGCCGGGGACGTGCCGGGTACATTGCAAGGCGGGGCTTCCGGCGCAACTTTCGGCACTGTCCGCGAATCGCCGCCGTCCCCAGCCTGAACTTCCTTCCCCGCCGGCCCGGCACGGGCCGTGAGAGTCTCGATGAAAGCGCATCACACCCTGCTGGTCCTTGCCCTCGCCGCGCCACTGGCGCTGCTTGCCCGCGCGCCGGGTGCGCCCGGCGGCAGCGCGGATCACGGCAGCGCCCTGCCGAGCGGGCCGACGGCCGACCAGGCCACCACCGCCCGCTACGTCTTCGGCCTGCTGTCCGACAGTCGCTACGCCTATCGCCCGCGCCCGCTCGACGACGCGCTGTCGGCCGAGATCTTCAAGCGCTACCTCGAGTCGCTCGATGGCAGCAAGCTGTTCTTCACCGGGCAGGACGTGGCGAAGTTCGCGCCGTACAGGACCACGCTCGACGAGGCGATCAAGGACGGCGAGCTGCAGCCCGCGTTCGCGATCTTCGCGCTGTACAAGCAGCGGGTGGAGGAGCGCTCGGCGTACGCGCGCAACCTGCTCAAGCAGGACATCTTCGACTTCACCGGCGCCGACCGCTGGTACTACGACCGCGAGAAGGCCGAGTGGGCCGCCGACAAGCCGACGCTGGACGCGCTGTGGAAGGAGTCGGTGCGCAACGACTGGCTGCGCCTGAAGCTGGCCGGTAAGAAGCCCGACGAAATCCGCAAGACGCTCGACCGCCGCTACGCCAACCTCGCCACCACGGTCGAGGAGCTCAACGGCGACGACGCCTTCCAGAGTTTCCTCAACGCGTACACCGCGGCGATCGACCCGCACACCGACTACTTCAATCCGCGCACCGCCGAGCGCTTCAACCAGACGATGTCGCTCTCGCTCGAGGGCATCGGCGCGGTGCTGCAGAAGCAGGACGATGTGGTCGTGATCCGCGAGATCGTGCCGGGCGGCCCCGCCGCGCGCAGCAGCAAGCTGGTGCCGGGCGATCGCGTGGTCGCGGTCGGCCAGGGCAACAGCGGTGCCATGGAGGACGTGGTCGGCTGGCGCATCGACGACGTGGTCGACAAGATCAAGGGCGCCAAGGGCACCCAGGTGCGCCTGGACATCATCCCGCCCGAAGCCGGCCTCGACAGCAAGCCGATGCGCATCGCGCTGACGCGCGACAAGGTCAGGCTGTCGGAGGACGCGGCGAAGGCCGACGTCATCACCGTGCCGGGCCCGACCGGTGCGCCGGCCAGGCACATCGGCGTGATCAAGCTGCCGGGCTTCTACCAGGACTTCGAGGCGCGCCGCAGCAACGATGGCGACTACGCGTCGGCCACGCGCGACGTGGCCCGCCTGCTGGTCCAGCTCAAGGCGCAGAAGGTCGACGGCGTGGTGATGGACCTGCGCAACAACGGCGGCGGCTCGCTCGACGAGGCGGTCGCGCTCACCGGCCTGTTCATCGACAAGGGCCCGGTGGTGCAGCAGCGCGAGTCCGGCGGGCGCGTGCAGGTGTACGACGACACCAAGCCCGGCGTCGCGTGGGACGGCCCGCTCGCGGTGCTGGTCAACCGCGGCTCGGCCTCGGCGTCGGAGATCTTCGCCGGCGCGATCCAGGATTACGGCCGCGGCCTGATCATCGGCGAGCCGACCTTCGGCAAGGGCACGGTGCAGAACCTGGTCGACCTCGATCGCTGGCCCGCCAACGAAACGCCGCGCTACGGCCAGGTCAAGCTGACCATCGCGCAGTTCTTCCTGCCCGGCGGCAGCAGCACCCAGAACAAGGGCGTGGTGCCGGACGTGCGCTTCCCGGTCACGGTGGACGCCACGGAGTTCGGCGAAAGCACCTACGACAACGCGCTGCCGTGGACGCGGATCGCCGCCGTGCCGCACGTGCGCTACGGCAACTTCGCGCCGATGCTGCCGCAGCTGGAATCGCTGCACGAAGCACGCGTCGCCAAGGATCGGGAATTCCAGTGGTGGTCGCAGGACGTGACCGAGTTCCGCGACGAGGCGGCGAAGAAGTACGTCTCGCTCAACGAGGCCGAGCGCCGCGCCGAACGCGACAAGGACGAGGTCAAGCGCAAGGACCGCCAGGCCGAGCGCAAGACGCTGGGACTGGACCTCGACCCGGTCGCGGACGACGGCATCGACGACGGCCTGCAGGCCGGCGAACGCGACGTCGCCGTCGACGCCGCGCGCGAGAAGGCCGCCGAGAAGCGCCCGGATCCGCTGTTGCGCGAATCCGCGAACATCCTCGCCGACGCCACCCGCCTGCTGGTCGGCAACCAGCAGCTGACCGTGCAGGTGCTGCCGCAGACGGGCACCGCGCTGCACTGGGCGGAGTAGGCGCAGGCGCCTGCGCGAATGCGCCGAGCGGCAAGACGAGGCCCCGCATCGACGGGGCCTTCGTTTTTTTGTTGGAATTCCGTGCCTGCTCCCGGCCTCTGCAGGAGCGGCTTGTCGCCGCGCGCGTTCTGCGTGGATCAGCGCCCGGGCGTGGTCGCCGGTTGCAGGAGCGACGCGCCTGCCGCGCGTCGGAACCTCCCTCCAGGGCCTGAATGCGACGCGCAAGAATCGGATAGTCGCGGCGTGATCGTGGCCGTATCGTGCATCCATGCCCGCCACCGACGCCAAGCTCGACCACGCCCGTGCCCTGCTCGATGCCGGCGAGCCCACCCTCGACACGCTTGCGCGCGCCGTCGGCATGGGCGCGTCGCACCTGCAGCGCCGCTTCACCGCGCGCTTCGGCCTGAGTCCGGCCGAATACCTCGCCCAGCGCAAACTCGGCACGTTGAGGAACGCGCTGCGCGAAGGCCACGACGTCAGCGCGGCGCTGTACGACGCCGGCTACGGTTCGCCGTCGCGCGTATACGAAGGCGGTGCCGCGCGCCTCGGCATGACGCCGGCACGCTACCGCGCGGGTGGCGCGGGCGAGCAGGTCCGCTGGAGCGTGGTCGACACCGCGCTCGGCCCGGCGCTGGTGGCGACCACCGCGCGCGGTATCTGCATGGTCGAGCTCGGCGGCGATGCGCGCGTGCTGGAAGCGAAGCTGCGCGCGGAATTCCCGCACGCCCAACTGGAGCACGTGGATGCCGGCCGCGACGACGTCCTCGCCCCGCGCGTGCGCGCGGTGGCGGAGGTGCTGGCGGGCCGGCAGGCGCAGGTCGACGTCGACCTGCTCGGCACGGCCTTCCAGAAGAAGGTGTGGGACGCGCTGATGCGCATCCCGCGCGGCGAAACCCGCAGCTATGCCGCACTCGCCGGCACGCTCGGCCAGCCGCGCGGCGCGCGCGCGGTGGCCAGCGCCTGCGCGCACAACCGCATCGCCATCCTCGTGCCCTGCCACCGCGTGGTGCGCGGCGACGGCTCGCTCGGTGGCTACCGCTGGGGCCTGCCGCTCAAGCAGCAGCTGCTGGAACGCGAACGCGCGGCGTGATCCGCGCGCAAGGCATTTGTTCTCGCAGGAGCGGCTTGCAGCCGCGAGCTCTGGCTCCGCTTTTGGAGGAGCGACGCCAGTCGCGACCGGGTGCCCCGGTGGTCGCGACTTGCGTCGCTCCTGCAGGAGAAGCCGGCATGCGCGGCGACTGGTTGAACGCTCGCGGCTGCAAGCCGCTCCTACAGGGAGCATCCCAGGTGCGTGGTTACCGCAGGCTCAACGTCGCCGCTTCGCCGTCGGTGGCCGTGTCGGCAGCGCCAGCCCCTGCTTCACCGTGTCGAACACCAGCCGCGTCTCGTAGCGGCGCACGTTGCCTTCGTCGACGAACAGCCGCTCGGCGACTTCGCGGTAGTGGGCGACGCTGGTCGCAGCGAGGATGACGAGGTAGTTCCAGTCGCCGGCCAGCGCGTAGCACTGCTGCACTTCCGGGGCGGCGCGCACGCGCGCGCGGAAGGCGCTGTGCGCACGCTGGGTGTCGCGCTCCATCGTCACCCAGACGGTCGCCAGCGTGGTGGTCGCCAGCGCGTTCGCGTCGAGCACGGCGACCTGGCGCAACAGGCCGCTGCCGCGGTAGCGCTTGATCCGCCGTTGCACCGCGCTCGCCGACAGGCCCACCGCTTCGCCGAGCGCGGCGAGGGTGGCATCGGCGTTGCGCTGCAGGAGGTCGAGCAGGCGGTGGTCGAACTCGTCCAGCGGCAGTGGTGTGACGGCCATCAAGGCTTCCCGGGGGCGCGCAAAAATCTTGCGTTGTGGCGCATGAATTTTCAAGCGCGATCCTGGCGCGCGCCGCTAGGCTTTGCGCTCGCGGAATCGGATGCAGCAACGCTTGGTCGCTGCGCCGCCGCCGCATCGCGCCTCCCCCAGGACGCCCGCATGGTTCCGACCGGTTCGCTGCTGCTGTTCGCCGGCACCGCGCTGCTGATGGTGCTCACGCCGGGGCCGAACATGATCTACCTGGTGTCGCGCTCGATCAGCCAGGGCGTGCGCGCGGGCCTGGTGTCGCTGTGCGGCGTCGCTACCGCGCTCGCGGTCCACATGCTGGCGGCGAGCGTCGGCCTGACCGCCCTGCTCGCCGCGGTGCCGGTCGCGTTCCTCGCGCTCAAGGTCGCGGGCGCGGCCTACCTGCTGCACCTCGCCTGGCAGGCGGTGAAGCCGGGCGCGCGCTCGCCGCTGGAACCGCGCGCGCTGCCGCCGGATCCTCCCGCGCGGCTGTACCGCATGGGCTTCCTCACCTGCGCGCTGAACCCGAAGGTCGCGCTGCTGTATCTGTCGATCCTGCCGCAGTTCGTGTCGCCGCGGAACGGTTCGGTGTTCGCGCAGAGCATCGAACTCGGCGCGACCCAGATCGCGATCAGCTTCACCTTCAACCTGCTGATCGCGCTGTCGGCGGCCGGCATCGCCGGCTGGTTCGCGCACAAGCCGGCGTGGCTGGCGGCGCAGCGCTGGTTCATGGCCAGCGTGCTCGGCGGGCTGGCGTTGCGCATGATGCTCGAGCGCCGCGGCGCATGACGACCTGCACCGGGAGACGCGCATGACCGACACCACGCTGCAGGAGCTGGCGGACTTCCCGCGCCGTCTCGCCGCGCACTACGCCGCGATCCCGCCCGGCCACGCGCAGTGGCGGCCGGCGACGTGGGACGGCATCCCGAGCGAGCGCTTCGCGCCGCTGGCGCAGCTGTGCCACCTGCGCGACATCGAGATCGACGGCTACCGCGTCCGGTTCGCGCGCACGCTGGGCGAGGAGCGCCCGCTGCTCGCCGACATCGACAGCGACGCGCTCGCCCTCGCGCGCGACTACGCGTCCTGCGACGATGCGGCCGGCGTGCTTGCGGCCTTCGCGGAAGCGCGCGCCGGGACGGTGCGGATGCTGTCGACGCTGTCCGCCGCCGACTTCGCGCGCGTCGCCGACTTCGAGGGCCTCGGCCCGATCACCGTGCGCGGTCTCGTGCACCAGCTGTGCAGCCATGATGCGCAGCACCTCGCCGGCCTGCAGTGGCTGGCGAGCCGCATCGACGCCGACCGCTTCGCCTCCATGCCATGAACGCCATCGCCCAGCCCGCGCCACGCACCGCGCCCGCCTTCGCCGTCGCGCTGGCGCTCGCCGCCGTGTACACGCTGTGGGGCTCGACCTACCTCGCGATCCGCTTCGCGTTGCCGGGCTATCCGCCGTTCCTGCTCGGCGCCTGCCGCATGGCGATCGCGGGCGTGCTGATGTACGCGGTGCTGCGTCGTCGCGGTGTCCC
Organism: Lysobacter sp.; assembly: GCA_013362405.1. Classification (GTDB taxonomy): domain Bacteria; phylum Pseudomonadota; class Gammaproteobacteria; order Xanthomonadales; family Xanthomonadaceae; genus JABFWF01. The sequence goes on from JABFWF010000161.1 coordinate 11,084, forward strand.
GGCGCCGACACGCGCGCAGTGGCGCACGATCGCCGTGCTCTCGATCTTCATGGTGCTGCTGTCGAACGGCTTCGTGAATCTCGCCGAGACGCAGGTGGGCTCCGGCCTCGCCGCGATCGCGGTGGCGTCGATGCCGCTGTTCGCCGGCGTGTTCGCGATGCTGCGCGGCCGGCATCCCTCGCGCGCGGAATGGATCGGCCTGGTGATCGGCTTCGCCGGCGTCGTCTGGCTCAGCGCCGGCGGCGCGCTGTCGGGATCGCCGCTCGGCCTCGCCTGCCTGATCGTCGCGCCGCTCGCCTGGGCCTGGGGCTCGATCTGGAGCCGCGACCGCGACCTGCCGGCGCCGTTCATGTCGGCGGCGACGCAGATGATGGTCGGTTCGGTGTGGATGCTGGTCGCTGCGCTCCTGCATGGCGAACGCTTCGCCGGCGTGCCGCCGTGGCAGGCGACGGCGGCGATGCTCTACCTCGTCGTCGCCGGCTCGATCTTCGGGTTCACCGCCTACATCTGGCTGCTGCACCATGTGCGGCCGGCACTGGCGACGAGCTACGCCTACGTCAATCCGCCGCTGGCGGTGGCGATCGGCGCCCTGATCGGCGGCGAGGCGTTCACCGCGCACGACCTCGGCGCGATGGCGGTGATCCTCGCCGGCGTCGTCGTCATCACGCTGGCGAAGGCGCGCGCCGGCAACGGAGGACGCTGATGGGCGGCAACGACGAGCGCCGCGGACTGACGGCGGCGATCGCGTCCTTCCTGCTGTGGGGCGCGATGCCCTTGTACTGGCACCTGCTCAAGAGCGTGCCCGCGCTGCAGATCCTGCTGCACCGGGTCGTGTGGAGCACGTTGCTGGTCGGCGGCTGGCTGCTGTGGCGCGAAGGCCACGCCTGGCTGCGGGTGCTGGCGCGGCTGCGGGTGGCGGGAATGCTCGCGGCGAGCGGCCTGCTGATCGGCGCCAACTGGGGCCTGTACATCTGGTCGGTCAACAACGGCCACGTGGTCGAGTCGAGCCTCGGCTATTTCATCAACCCGCTGCTCAGCGTGCTGCTCGGCGTGGCCTTCCTGCGCGAGCGGCTGACGCGTGCGCAATGGGCGTCGGTCGCCGTGGCGACGCTCGGCGTGCTGTGGCTGACGCTGCGTTTCGGCCAGCTGCCGTGGATCGCGCTCGCACTGGCGGTGACGTTCGCGTTGTACGGCCTGATCCGCAAGCTGGTGGCGGTGGACGCGATGGCGGGGCTGGCGATCGAGGGCGGTTACCTGCTGCTGCCGGCGCTCGCGGTGCTCGGCTGGAGCGAGCTGCATGGCGCCGGTGGTTTCCTTGCGCTCGGCGGCAGCGGTTATGGCGCGACGCGCGACGTGCTGCTGGTCGCCAGCGGCGCGCTCACCGCGCTGCCGTTGATCGGGTTCGCCTACGGCGTGCGTCGCGTTCCGCTGTCGGTGATCGGCCTGCTGCAGTACATCTCGCCGACGCTGCAGTTCCTGATCGGCGTGTTCGCCTTCCACGAGACCTTCGACCGCGATCGCGCGATCGGCTTCGCCTTCATCTGGACGGCGCTGGCGATGTTCGCGCTGGATGGCTGGCGGCGATCGCGCAGGGCGGCGGTGCGTGTCGGCGCGGCGGTGGTGGAAGCGGACTAGCGCGCCGCCGGCAGGACGCCGGCCGGATCGGGAGGCAGCACGAGTCCTTCGCACCGGCCCGTGCCCGCCTGCTGCAGCCACGCCGCGACAGGTGCTGCGAGCCAGTCGATGCGCAGCGGCAGGCTGAGGTGGTTTTCATCCGGCAGCTCGAGATAGCGCGCATCCGGCGCTGCGCGCGCCAACCGCCGCGCGCCCGCGACCGGCAGCCAGGTGTCGCGCGCGCCGTGCAGCAGCAGCGTGCAGGTGCACGACTGCGCGAGCGGTTCGCGCAGGTCGATGGCGTCGAGATCCAGGCCGAGGCGGCGATTTGTTTCGGCGATCGCGCGTTCCACCGCGGCGGCGTCGTAGCGTCGGCGGGTGAGGGCGGACATCGCGCGGGCGAACGGCCGCGTCGCGTCCTCGCGGCGCAGCGCGGGCACCATCGTGCGGATCGCATCGGCGGCGTTGGCGAACGGCTCCATCGCGACGATGCCGGCGATGCGCCCGCGCAGCCCGCGCTCGGCGAACAGCGCGGCGCTGGCGCCGTAGGACACGCCGAACAGGTACACCGGCTCCGCCAGCGAGCCTTTCGCGCGCAGGCGGTCGACCAGCGCGACGATGTCGCCGGCTTCGCGCGGGCCGAAGCCTTCCGGCGCGCGCGACGAGCCGCCGTGGCCGCGCAGGTCGACGGCGATGCCCGCATAGCCCTGCTGCGCGAGCGCCAGCGCCCACGGCAGCATGCTGCTGCCATCGAAGCCCCAGCCGTGCAGGTAGATGACGGTGCCGCGGAGCGGTGGCGGCGCGACAGGCGGCGTGGTCGGAGCGGCGTCGAAATCCAGCGCGAAGACGCGCGCGTTGCGCCGGTAGCGGTAGCGGAGCGCGCGTGTCGCCACCGGCACGGTGCGATAGGCGAGCGTGATGCCGTCCGCCACCTGCAGGCGCGACCGGCCGATGCCGAGCGCCGGTCCGGCATCGGCGGCGCCCAGGCGTGCGGCCTGGTCCGGTGGCGCGATGATGCGGTCTGCCAGCGATGCGCAACCGCCCGCGGCGCAGGCCGCGAGCAGCACCGCCGCGAGGCGCGCGCTCACGCTGCGCGCAATGCCACCGTCACCGGCAACCGCGCCGCGCGCAGCGCGGGGAACAGGCCGCCGACCAGGCCGATGCCGAGCGCCCACTTCAGGCCCGTCCACAGCAGCTCCGGCGAGACGCGGAACTGGAACACCACCTGGCTGAAATTGTTGCCCAGCGTGCTCACCGTGTAGCCGTTGAACACCAGCCAGGCGATGCCTGCGCCGAGCAGGCCGCCGGCCAGCGCGAGCAGCATCGTCTCCAGCATCACCGCCGTCACCACCGGCAGGCCGCGGAAACCGAGGGCGCGCAGGGTCGCGATTTCGCGCGCACGGCCGGCGACCGCGGCGTACATCGAGTTGAGCGCGCCGAACACCGCGCCGATGCCCATGATCACGCCGATGACGATGCCGAGGCCCTTGATCAGGCGGGTCAGGTTCTCCGACTGCTTGGCGTAGTAGTCGTGCGTGGTCGACACGTCGAGCTTGAGGCGCGGGTCCGCCGCAAGCGCGGCCTTCAGGCGCTTGAACCCGTCCTTGCCGTCGAGCTTCACCGTCACCGACTGGTAGGCCTGGCGCTGGTACGCCGGGCCGAGCACGTCGACGTCGGCCCACAGTTCCGAATCGTGCGAATCGTGCGACTCGAAGATACCGACCACCGTCCATGCCTGGTTGGCGAGCTTGAGCTGGTGGCCGACCGCGAGGCCCTGGAATTGCCGCTGCGCGCCGCGGCCGGCGACGATCTCGCGCAGGCCCGGCGTGAACTTGCGGCCTTCGACGATGCGCAGCTGCGGCCGCAGCGCCCAGCCGGCCGGACCGACGCCGCGGAACTGCACGTTGGAATCGGTGCCGTCGGCCTTGCTCGGCAGGTTGACCACCTGCGACAGCTCCGGCGAGACCACCGGGTGTCCGGCCTCGTCGCTGGCGATGCCGGCCAGGCTGCTGACCAGCGGCACCTGGTCGCGGGTGATGACCGAATTGGTTTCCGCCTGCGAGCCGCCGCGCAGGACGATCGCGGTGTCGCTGCCGCCGGTGTTGTCGAGCGTCGCCTTGAAGCCTTCGCCCATCGCGAGCATCGCCACCAGCACGCCGACCACGCCGGCGATGCCGAACACGATGACCGACGATGCGCCGAGGCGCTGCGGAAGCCCGGCGATGCCGATCGACGTCGCCGCGCGCGCCAGCGCGCCGGTGCGCGTGAGCATCAGCCAGGCGGCGACGACGACCGCGAGCGCCACCACCGCATACCACGGCAGCATCGACCACACGACGAGCCCGCCCACGAGGGCGATCGTGACGCCGAGATTGCCGAGCCATTTGCCGAGTCGTTTCATGCTCGTGTCCTGGTCAGGTGACAGCCGGGTGGATCAGCGGCCCGCGAGGGCGTCGACGATGTTCAGGCGCATGCCGCGCAGCGCCGGCAGCAGGCCCGCCAGCACGCCGAAGGCGAGCATCAGCACGACGCCCAGCCGCCAGCTTTCCCACGGCAGGTTGGACGGCAGCTGGATGAAGCCGCCGCTCATCTTGACCGCGGCCTGCATGGCGATCGGCGCCAGCACCAGTCCGAGAACGCCGCCGATCGCGACCAGCAGCATCGATTCGCCCAGCACCAGCAGCAGCACGCTGCGGTTGGAGAAACCGATCGTCTTCAGCACCGCCAGTTCCGGGATGCGCTCGCGCACCGCCTGCGCCATCGTGTTGCCGGTCAGCAGCAGCAGGGTGAAGAACACCGCGCCCATGATCGCGGTGACGATCAGGCCGATGTCGCCGATCTGCTTGGCGAAGGACTGGTTGAATGCCTCTTCGGTCTGCGTCTTGGTCTCGTGGTCGGAATTCGCCGACAGCGCATCGACGGCCTTCGACACCCGGTTCGCGGCGCCCGCGCTGTCGAGCTGGATGATGTACCAGCCGACGCGGCCCTTGACGTAGTCGTTGGCCTCGTCGAAGTACTTCCAGTGGAAGAGGAGGATCTGCTCCTGGCCCTTCCGCTTCTCGTCGTCGATGTGGAAGATGCCGTCGAGCCTGAACGTCCAGTCGTTGCTGCCATGGGTCGGGAAGATCGTGGCCTGCAGCGGGATGTTGTCGCCGATCTTCCAGCCGTATTTCTTCGCAAGCGTCTCGCCGACGATCGCGCCGGTGCGATCCGCTTCCCAGGCCTTGCGCTGCGCCACCGGGAGCTTGAACTCGGGATAGAGGTCCATGTAGCCGGGACCGACCGAGAAGTTGGGGAAGAAATTCTTCGGGTCCTGGTAGATGCCGCCGAACCACGCCGCGTAGGTCGAGCGCTTCACCCCGCGGGTCGATTCGATCTGCGACAGCAGGCTGTACGGCAGCATCTGCGTGATCGACAGCCGGGAGGCGACCACCATGCGGTTGGCGCCGGTGACGTTGCCGCCGGAATTGAAGGCGACGCGGACCGAGTCGAGCATGCCGAACAGGAAGAACGCGGTCATCACCGAGAACAGCGTCAGCAGCGTGCGCGTCTTGCTGCGGAACAGCGCGGCCCAGATGAGGTGCATGTATTTCATCGGAGTCTCCAGGTGGCTCCCTCCCCTGCGGCGGCAGGGGAGGGTTGGGATGGGGTGCCTGTTCGCGCCATCGGCGCTCGGCGCTGCGCGCCTTCGCACCCCCTCCCGACCTCTCCCTGCAAGCAGGGGGAGGAGGAAAACACTCACGCGGCGTTGCGCACCTGCTCGACCAGGCTGCCCTTGTCGAGGTGCAGCGTGTGCGTGGCGTATTCGGCGGCCTTCGGATCGTGCGTCACCATCACGACGGTCTTGCCGTGGGTGCGGTTAAGCTCCTGCAGCAGGCTCAGGATTTCTTCCGCCGACTGGCGGTCGAGGTCGCCGGTCGGTTCGTCGCAGATCAGCAGCGTGGGGTCGGACACGATCGCGCGGGCGATCGCGACGCGCTGCTGCTGCCCGCCCGACAGTTCCGCCGGGCGGTGCTTGCCACGGTCCTTCAGCCCAACCAGCTCCAGCGCGATTTCCGCGTTGCGCCTGCGTTGCGCCGCCGACAGCTTCGTCAGCAGCAGCGGCAGCTCGACGTTCTTCTGTGCGGTCAGCGTCGGCATCAGGTTGTAGAACTGGAACACGAAGCCGACGTGGTTGCTGCGCCAGTGCGCGAGCTGGCCGGAGCCCAGCTTGTCGATGCGCTGGCCGGCGACGTCGATCGACCCGGAAGTGGGCGTGTCGAGCCCGCCGATCAGGTTGAGCAGCGTGGTCTTGCCGGAGCCCGACGGGCCCATGAGCGCCACGAAGTCGCCCCGGGCGATGTCGAGATCGAGCCCGTGCAGCACGTCCACCTTCTCGGGACCGCGCTGGTAGGTCTTGTGCAGGTTGCTGATGCTGACGAGGGCCATGCGGTGCTCCGGTGCGTGGAACTGCGTGTTTGTCGTTCTGGTGTTTGCGGATTACTCGTTGCTGGCCTGATCGTCCGTCGCCGCCGGCGCCACCTTCACCCGCGCGCCATCGGCCAGCGTGTCGGGCGGATTCACGATCACGGCATCGCCACCGGCGACGCCCTCGAACACCTCGCGGTCGTCGCCCAGCGTGCGGCCGACGGTCACGGCGCGCTGCTGCGCGCGACCCTCGTCGCCCTTCGCGTCGACGATCGCGAACACGACCTGCCTGCCGCCGCGCGTGGCGATCGCGCTGGCCGGCACCAGCACGCCCGGCTTGCGCTGCGCCTGCCGCGGCTGCGCCTTCTCGAGGAAGCTCACCCGCACGCCCATGTCCGGCACGATGCGCGCGTCGCGCACGTCCAGCGCCACGCGCACCTTCACCGTCGCCTTGCTGCGGTCGGCGGTGGGAATGATGGCGATGACGTGGCCGGGGATCTTCCAGTCGGGATAGGCATTGAGCACGGCCTGCACCGGCATGCCCGGCTGCACGCGGCCGATGAAGGCTTCGCCGACGTCGACCTCGACCTCGAGCGACTCCATGTCCACCACCGTGCCGATGCCGGTACGGGTGAACCCGCCTCCTGCCGACAGCGGCGACACGATCTCGCCCGGCTGCGCGGCCTTGGCGACGACGACGCCCGTGAACGGCGCGCGCACGACGGTGTTGTCGACGCCGTTGCCGGCGATGCGCAGCTGGTCCGCCGCGACGCTCGTGTTGCGCTGCGCGGTGGCGAGCTGCGCACGCAGCGCATCGCGTTGTGCCACCGCCTGGTCGTACTGGGCGCGCGAGACGAGCTGCTGCTTCACGAGCCCCGACAGCCGGGTCGCGTTCGCCTCCGCCTCGCGCAGCTGCGCCTGCACGCCGGCGACCTGGCTGTGCGCCGCCGACAGCTGCGCACCGGCAAGGTCGCGCTGCGCGTTCGCGTCGACCGGATCGAGCGTGGCCATCACCTGGCCGGCCTGCACGTGCTGGCCTTCCTCGATCAGCACCTCGCGCACCTTGCCGGTGATCTTGGCCGACACGGTCGCCATGCGCCGCGCGACCACGTAGCCGGTCGCATCGAGCACCGACGTGGCGCCACCGTTGTTGCCGATCGCGACGGCGTCGGCGGTGCGCACCTCGACCGCCTTGCCGCGCCCCAGCAGCAGCCAGCCGGGCAGGGCCAGCACGAGCACGCCGGCGACGACGCCGAGCGCGATCCACAGGCCACGGCGCGACACCGGCGGTGGCGCGCTGCGGTCGATGCGGAGCTGGTCGAGCAGGTCGGCGGACTTGTTCATCGCAATCCGTGGGGACGCATGGGTCGGCGAGGCGAGGGGCGCAGGTTAGCCCTGCCGCCGGCCGGCGTCACCTGACGGGTGTCATGTCGAACGGGTGAACGCCATGACTGCCGCGCGGGCATGGCGATGCCCAGCATGGCCGCACCCAATGACCGGGAGACGACACCGATGCGCAAGGACGACAGCGTGCTGGCCCGCCTGCACCAGGCCCGCAAACACTACGGCACGCTGCGCGCGCTGGACGGGCTCGACCTGACCCTGCGCGCGGGCGAACTGCTCGCCCTGCTCGGCCCGAACGGCGCCGGCAAGAGCACCGCGATCGGCCTGCTGCTGGGATTGATCCGCGCCGACGGCGGCACGGTCGAACTCTTCGGCCGCGATCCGCAGCACGTCGCCGCGCGCCGCCATGTCGGCGTGATGCTGCAGGACGCGGCGCTGCCGCCGACCCTGCGCGTGGGCGAACTGATCCGCCTCACCGCCAGCTACTACCCGGCGCCGCGCAGCGTGCACGAAAGCGCGGAGCTCGCCGGCGTCGCCGACCTGCTCGAACGTCCCTACGGCAAGCTGTCCGGCGGCCAGCAGCGGCGCGTGCAGTTCGCGCTCGCGCTGTGCGGGCGGCCGCGCCTGCTGTTCCTCGACGAACCCACCGTCGGCATGGACATCGAGGCGCGCCAGTCGCTGTGGCGGGCGATCCGCCATCTCGTCGCCGAAGGCAACGCGGTGGTGCTGACCACGCATTACCTCGAGGAAGCCGAGGCGCTGGCCGATCGCGTGTGCGTGATGGCGCGCGGCCGCATGCTCAGCGAGGGCAGCGTCGATGCGCTGCGCGCGCGCATCGCGCGCAAGCGCGTGTGGTGCACGACCGCGCTGCCGCTGGCCGACGTGGCGGCGTGGCCGGAGGTCGCCGACGCCTGCATCGACGGCGCGCGCCTGTGCCTGTCGACCGAGTGGCCCGAGCTGCTGGTGCGCCGCCTGCTCGCCCAGGACCTGACGTTGTCCGCGCTGGAAGTGCGCGCGGCGGGCCTCGCCGAAGCCTTCACCGAACTCACCCGCGACGCCGCCGTCGCCGCCCTCTCGGAGGCCGCCTGATGAATATGCACGCCGACATGCACGCCGACCTGTCGCACGCAACCGCCGACCTGCCGATGCCGCGCGCGCGCCTCGCCCGCGCGTACCTGCAGGAGGCGCGCAGCGAATGCCTGCGCTACCTCCGCAATCCGGGCTTCCTGCTGCCGACACTGCTGTTCCCGACCGTGTTCTATTTGATGTTCGGCGTGCTGCTCGCGCGTGACGACGGCGGACATGCCGCGCGCTACCTGCTCGCCGCCTACGCGACGTTCGGGGTGATGGCGCCGGGCCTGTTCGGCTTCGGCGTGTCGCTGGCCTTCGAGCGCGACAACGGCCTGCTCACGCTCAAGCGCGCGCTGCCGATGCCGCCGCTCGCCTACCTCGCCGGCAAACTGGTGATGGCGTTGTGCGTGGCGGCGGTGGTGGCATCGTTGCTGGTCGCGATCGCGCTCGGTGTCGCCCACGTCGCGCTGTCGCCCGCGCAGGTGCTGCGGCTGCTCGCCACGGCCGTGCCCGGCGTGCTGCCGTTCTGCGCGCTCGGCATGCTCGTCGGTACGTGGATCAAGGGCCAGGGCGCGCCCGGCGTGATCAACCTCATCTACCTGCCGATGGCCTTCCTGTCCGGGCTGTGGTTTCCGCTCGATCGCATGCCCGCGTTGCGCGGGCTCGCGCCGGTCTGGCCCGCGTGGCACCTCGACCAGCTGGCGATGGATGCGGTCGGCCTGCAGCAGGGCGCGGCGCTGCCGCACGTGCTGGCGCTGGCGGCATGGACGACGGTGTGCCTGTGGATCGCGGCGCGCCGGTTGCGGCGCGTCGGCTGAAGCCGCTTGAGGCCGGGCGTGCGTCCCCGGATGATGCGGGCGCTGGCTGGAGACACCATGATGATCAGCACCCTGTTCCAGCCGTCCGAACACTCGCTCCTCAGCGAACGGGCGCGCCTGGCCGACCATCGCACCGCGCGCTGGTGGCCGTGGCTGAACCTCGTGTGGTCGGTCTGGATCTTCATGACGCCGGTGACGAGTCCCGGCTACTTCCCGGACTGGGCGCCCGCCACCTTCGCCAGCTATGCGGTCTTCCTGGTGCTGTTGCACCGTGCCTATTACCGCGACCGCCGGTCGATGGGCCGGAACGCGCTGGCGCTCGCGGCGCTCGCCTTCATCGTCACCCCCGTGAACCCGGGCGCGCAGGGCTACCTCATCTACGCCTGCGCCTTTCTCGCCTTCCGCGCGCCTCCGCGGCGCGCGATCTCGCAGATGCTGTTGCTGCTCGCCGCCTACGGCGCGGACTGGATGCTGCTCGGCTTCCCGTGGATCTTCCTGCTGAGCGCCGTGCTGGTCGGCCTGGCGGTGGGCCTGATGAACGTCAGCGTCGCGCGCAGGATGCAGGCGGACGCCGCGCTGCGCCTGAGCCACGAGGAGGTGCGCCGGCTGGCCGCGCTTGCCGAGCGCGAACGCATCGGCCGCGACCTGCACGACCTGCTCGGCCACACCCTGTCGCTGATCACGCTCAAGCTGGAGCTGGCGCGCAAGCTGGCCGATCGCGATCCCGTCGCGCTGCGCAGGGAACTCGAGGAAGCCGAGCGCGTCGCACGGCACGCGCTCGCCGAGGTGCGCAGCGCGGTGACCGGGATCCGCACCACCGACTTTGCCGCCGAGCTTGCTTCGGCGCGGCTGCTGCTGGAATCCTCCGCCGTGGCGCTCGACTACGACACGCCGCCGGCGGGTTTGGCGACGGATGTGGAACGCGGACTGGCACTGGTGCTGCGCGAGGCGGTCACCAACATCGCGCGCCACGCGGATGCGACCTGCGCGCGGGTCGAACTCGCGCGCGAAGGGCGCTGCGTGCAGCTGCGCATCATCGACAACGGCCGCGGCGGGATCGATGGCGACGGCAACGGCCTGGCCGGGATGCGCGACCGCGTGCGCGCGCTCGGCGGCACTTTCAGCATCGAATCGCCGCCAGGCCAGGGCACGCGGCTGCTGGTGCGTGTGCCGCTGTCGAATGCCGCCGCCGCGCCACGGGAAGCGTCGCCGCTGTCGCCGGATGCAGTGACGGTCGATGCGTCGGAGTTGCGTGCATGATCCGCATCCTCCTCGCCGAGGACCAGGCGATGGTGCGCGGCGCGCTGTCGGCGCTGCTCGGGCTCGAAGCCGATATCGAAGTGCTGGGCGCCGCTGCCGATGGCGAAAGCGCATGGCGCGACGTCCAGCGCCTGAAACCCGACGTGCTGGTCACCGACATCGAGATGCCGGGCCTCACCGGCCTGGAGCTCGCGCAGCGCATCCAGCGCCACGGTCTGGCAACGAAGGTCGTCATCGTCACCACCTTCGCGCGCGCGGGCTTCCTGCGCCGTGCGCTCGACGCGGGCGTCGCCGGCTACCTGCTCAAGGACGCGCCGGCCGAGCATCTCGCCGACGCGCTGCGCCAGGTCCAGCGCGGCGGCCGCGCGATCGACCCGCAGCTCGCGCTCGATGCGTGGAGCGAAGCCGATCCGCTCAACGACCGCGAACGGCAGGTGCTGCGCCTCGCCGGCGAAGGCCACTCGGCCGGCGACATCGCCGCGCAGCTGCGACTCTCTGCCGGCACGGTGCGCAACTACCTGTCCGAGGCCATCGGCAAGCTCGGCGTCGGCAACCGCATCGAGGCGTACCGGCTCGCGCGGCAGAAGGGGTGGTTGTAGCGGCCAGCACCGCGGCGCGCGTTGTGGAGAGAGCGGCTTGTAGGAGCGGCTTGTAGCCGCTCCTACACGGAGCCGCGCGCCGATCGCGCAGCGCTCAGCCGAACCGCTGCTTCAGCATCGTCCACGCCGCGCGCAGGCCCTGCGCCTCGCCGCCGGTGGGGCGGCCGGGGCGGTCGCTGTCGTTCCAGCTGTAGACGTCCAGGTGCGCCCACGGCAGCGCGGCCGGCACGAAGCGTTCGAGGTACAGCGCGGCGGTGATGCAGCCGGCCATCTTCGCCGGGCCGGCATTGGCGAGATCG
>JABFWF010000106.1 GCA_013362405.1 Lysobacter sp.
ACATCACGTTCGGATTTGCATCGGTAAGATCAGCGATAACAATTTGAGCATCACGGATTTGCCTAAAAACCTGCTCGGGTATCTCTCCGCCTTTGAAGATGTGATCGCTTCTAAATGCGTCGATGTCCAAGCCGCTACAAGCAGGGACAATAATCCTCTCGAAGGATTCAAGACCATTCTCGTAAGCAATCTGAGCCGCGCCACCTGATGGAGCGTCTCGATCGCCGATTGGGCCAATAACAAAAGCTCTTGTTCTTGCGCCTTCTTGGCTGCCTGACATTTTTTCCCTGCTCCTAGATCCGAAACTCCGTCAATTGCGGCACGCTCATCGGCTGCTCGTGATAGGTTGGGTGTCGAGGTGGAATTGAATCTGCGCCCTCGGATTTCAGTTCGCATACACCATCGGCAACTTCAACCCCTGCTCCTTCGCGCACGCCTTCGCAATCTCATACCCCGCATCCGCATGCCGCATGACGCCGGTGCCGGGGTCGTTCCACAGCACGCGGGCGATGCGCTTGTCGGCGGCTTCGCTGCCGTCGCAGACGATCACGACGCCGCTGTGCTGCGAGTAGCCCATGCCGACGCCGCCGCCGTGGTGCAGGCTGACCCATGTGGCGCCGCCGGCAACGTTGAGCATCGCGTTGAGCAGCGGCCAGTCGGAGACGGCGTCGCTGCCGTCGCGCATGGCTTCGGTTTCGCGGTTGGGTGAGGCGACGCTGCCGCTGTCGAGGTGGTCGCGGCCGATCACGACCGGCGCCTTCAATTCGCCGTTGCGCACAATTTCGTTGAACGCGAGGCCGTGCTTGTGGCGCTGGCCGAGCCCGACCCAGCAGATGCGCGCGGGCAGGCCCTGGAAGCTGATGCGCTCCCTCGCCATGTCGAGCCAGCGGTGCAGGTGCGCGTCGTCGGGGATGAGTTCCTTGACCTTCGCATCGGTCTTGTAGATGTCTTCCGGATCGCCGCTGAGCGCGACCCAGCGGAACGGGCCGACGCCGCGGCAGAACAGCGGACGGACGTAGACGGGCACGAAGCCGGGGAAGTCGAACGCGTTCTTCAGGCCTTCGTCGAAGGCCATCTGGCGGATGTTGTTGCCGTAATCGAACGTCGGGATGCCCATCTTCTGGAACGCGAGCATCGCCTCGACGTGCACGCGCATCGACTTCTTGGCGGCGTCGCGCACGCGCTCGGGATCCTGCGACTGGTTCGTCAGCCACTGCTCGACCGTCCAGCCAATCGGCAGGTAGCCGTGCACCGGATCGTGCGCGGAGGTCTGGTCGGTGACGGCGTCGGGGCGCACGCCGCGGCGCACGAGTTCGGGCAGGATTTCCGCGGCGTTGCCGAGCAGCGCGATCGACTTCGCTTCGCCGGCCTTGGTGTACTTCGCGATGCGGGCGAGCGCGTCGTCAAGGTCGGTGGCCTGCTCGTCGACGTAGCGCGTGCGCAGTCGCATGTCGATGCGCGACTGCTGGCATTCGACGGTGAGGCTGCACGCGCCGGCGAGCGACGCGGCGAGCGGCTGCGCGCCGCCCATGCCGCCGAGGCCGGCGGTGAGGATCCACTTGCCGGTGAGATTGCCGCCGTAGTGCTGGCGACCCATCTCGACGAAGGTTTCGTACGTGCCCTGCACGATGCCCTGCGAGCCGATGTAGATCCAGCTGCCGGCCGTCATCTGGCCGTACATCATCAGGCCCTTCTTATCCAACTCGTTGAAGTGCTCCCACGTGGCCCAGTGCGGCACGAGGTTGGAGTTGGCGAGCAGCACGCGCGGCGCGTCGGCGTGCGTGGGGAAGATGCCGACCGGCTTGCCGGACTGCACGAGCAGGGTTTCGTCGTCGCCGAGATCCTTCAGCGACTTCAGGATCGCGTCGTAGCACGCCCAGTCGCGCGCGGCGCGGCCGATGCCGCCGTACACCACCAGCTCCGCAGGGTTCTCGGCGACGTCCGGGTCCAGGTTGTTCTGGAGCATGCGGAACGGCGCTTCGGTCAGCCACGACCTGCAGTTGAGCGTGGCGCCGCGCGGGGCGCGGATGGTGCGGGTGGTGTCCTTGCGGGTCGACATGGGGTGCGGGGCTGCGGGTGCGAAAACAGGCCCGGATTATGGCACCGGGGGTTGGAGGGGCCGGCGGCAGCGTGGCGGGGTGGCTCTTGTAGGAGCGCCTTGCAGGCGCGAGCTTTTTGGCCGGGAAGAGCTCGCGGCTGCAAGCCGCTCCTACGGGGGACTCCTGGTCGTTGGCGTGGGTCGCGGCTTACGCCGCTCCTACAACGGGTCGGGCGCGTGAGGTGCGCGGTTTGCCGGGCTTGGCCCTTTCATCGGGGCGATGGGTGGCGGATGACCTCCGGCATACCGGGGCGTGCGGCCGGACCTGCTAGCGTCGGCGTCCCCAACCCGCAGGAGCGCACCACGATGCAACGGACCGTCCCCCTCCTCCTCGCCGCGAGCCTGGTCGCGACGACGGCCTTCGCCGGCACGCATGCGAAGCACGCCGCGCACGGCGACGCGATCCCCGCCTACGTGCAGGCCGCCGTCGCCGACCCGGGCCGCGAGGCCGACCGCGCGAAGGACGCCAACCGCCACGCCGCCGAAGTCGTCGCCTTCGCCGGCGTGAAGCCGGGCGACAAGGTGCTCGAGCTGGTGCCGGGCGGCGGCTACTTCACGCGCGTCTTCAGCAAGGTGGTCGGCGACAAGGGCCACGTGTACGCGGCGATCCCGGCGCCGATGGAGAAGTATTCAGACGACACCAAGAAGCTGCCTTCCGACTACCCGAACGTGTCGCTGCTGGAGCAGCCGGCCGACGCCCTGTCGACGCCGGAGCCGGTGGATGTCGCGTTCACCTCGCAGAACTACCACGACTATCCGGACAAGTTCATGGGCCCGACCGATCCGGCGCTGCTCGACAAGGCGGTGTTCGCCGCGCTCAAGCCGGGCGGCACCTGGATCGTGATCGACCACGTGGCGCAGGCCGGCTCCGGCATGCGCGACACCGACACGCTGCACCGCATCGACCCGGCGCTGGTGAGGAAGCAGGTGGAAGCGGCGGGCTTCGAGTACGTCGGCGAGAGCGATGTGCTGCGCAATCCGAAGGACGACCACACGCTGAAGGTGTTCGACCCGAGCGTGCGCGGGCACACCGACCAGTTCGCGTACAAGTTCCGCAAGCCGACGTCGGCGAAGTAAGGCGGTTGCCCCGGGGCGTGATCCCCGGCGGAAACAAAAACGCCCGGGCATGCCCGGGCGTTTTTTCTGGCGCCGCGCGGGCGTCAGTGGACGGTCGGATCGAGCTGGCGCAGTGCGTCCGCAAGATTGAGGGCGCCGGTGCGGCGGATCTCGTCCTGGGTATAGGCGCGGCCGAAGTCGGCGCATTTCACTTCGACGGTCGGCTGGTTCTGCGCGCGGGCGCGACGCAAGGCACGCTGGTTCTGCGCGGTGGTGACCAGCGAGCCGGTCTCGCGCAGGCAGGTATGGTCGCGCACGTCGCGGGTGGTCACGTCGGTACGCAGGTCGTCCTGCACGGTCGGTTGCACGGCCACGCCGGCGGACTGCGCGGAAGCGGCGAACGCGGCGCCGGCCAGCAGGCCGGCAAGCAGCAGGCGGATCATGGGGCACCTCCGGAGCAGCGGCGCGCGCGGCGCGCGCCATGGCGATGTTTATACCCTTTCGGCGGCAGCCGGGCCTGAATTTCCGGCGGCCGTTTCGCGTTCGGTTAGGCGCGCGGGCACTGCGCCGGACGGGCCGCGCGGAACGCAGCCGCTTCCGCCTCGGTGGCCTGCCGCGGCGGCATGCCATCGTCGAACAACACCCGCCAGACGCCGTCGGCATCGCGATGCCACACCGAGCGGAAGTTGCCGAGCAGGAACCGCTGCTTCGCGCCAGGCACCAGCACTTCCGTCAGCGCCGGGCCGCTGGACCAGGCGATGTCGCCGACGCCGCCCATGGTGGTCCGCGTCGGATACCACGCGAGCCTGACCCGCTGGCCTTCGAGGATGCCGGCCCACTGCCGCACGATCGCATCGCGTCCGCGCGTCGGCTGCGGCTCGCTGGCGCCGAACGCCGCACCTTCGGCAACGTGATCGGCGAATGCCTTCGCGTCGTGCTCGGCGACCGAGCGCGCGAAGCTCATCTCGCGCGCCCACACGGCGCATTCGGCTTCGGTCATCGCGGCTGACGGCGCGGCCGGCGTTGGCGCGTTCGCCGCGGACACATCGCCCGCGGCAAGGGAAAGCGCCAGGAGGACTGCGGGAGCTGGACGCATGGGCGACTCCGTCATGCAGGGGAGGGCCGACGGAGGCGTCGCCCTCCTGGCGACCGCCATTGTCGGCAAGTCGCGGCCCGCGGCGTTTGCGGGGCTTGGCGGCTGCGCTCCCAGAGGCCGCGCAGGCAGGCTGCGAAACGACTCCGCCCCCTGCTCTACACCCTCGTCTCGCGGGTCACGTGTCGGGCTTTTGCAACAGCATCAACACCGCGCTAATGGCCCACGACGCATTTGCCGCGACACCACCGGATGTCCGGCGCGGCGCACGCCACTCCGGCTCTCCGGACACGGAACAATCGATGTCCGAATCCGGCGAGTCTGGCGCTAGACCCGGTGCTAGGCTGCCTGCATGTCGACGGCCATGCCTGATTCCCACGTCTGCGAGCAAGCGCGCCTGAGCCGCGATCCGCGCTTCGACGGGTTGTTCTTCACCGCAGTCACCAGCACGCACATCTACTGCCGCCCGGTCTGTCCCGCGCCGACGCCGAAACCGAAGAACGTCACCTATTTTCCGAGCGCCGCCGCTGCCGAAGCCGCCGGGTTCCGTCCGTGCCTGCGCTGCCGCCCGGAGCTGTCCCCGGACGACGGTGCGTGGCGGCGCGGCGACGACGCGATGGCGCGCGCGCTGAAGCTGATCGATGCCGGCCTGCTCGCCGAACAGCCGCTGGCGGCACTCGCCGAGCGCGTGCACCTGGGCGAGCGTCAGCTGCGGCGGCTCTTCGTCGAGCGCCTGGGAGCGCCGCCCAGCGGGATCCATGCGACGCGGCGGCTGCTGTTCGCCAAGCAGCTGCTGACCGAAACGGCATTGCCGATCACCGAGGTCGCGCTGGCGGCGGGCTTCGGCAGCCTGCGCCGCTTCAACACGGTCTTCCGCGACGCTTACCGCATGGCACCGCGCGACCTGCGCAAGCGCGAGCCGGCGCAGCAGGGCGACACCCTGACGCTGCGGCTCGCCTACCGGCCGCCGTACGACTTCGCGGCCATGCTGCAGTTCCTGCACACGCGCGCGTTGCCTGGCGTGGAGCTGGTCGAGGACGGTGCCTATGCGCGCGTGATCGCGCCGCTGGGCGAAGGCGGACCGCCCGGATGGCTGCGGGTTTCGCGCTGGCCCGGCGACGATCACGCACTGCAGCTGCAGGTACACGGCGCGGCGCCGTCGCGGTTGCTGGACATCGTCGGTCGCGTGCGGCGGATGTTCGACCTCGATGCGGAGCCACGGACGATCGCGGCCGCGCTGTCGGTGCATCCACGCCTGCGAACGCTGCTGCGACGCCGGCCTGGACTGCGCCTGCCCAGCGGCTGGGACGGGTTCGAGATCGCGGTGCGCGCGATCATCGGCCAGCAGGTCAGCGTCGCCGCGGCGCGCACGGTGTCGGTGCGCGTGGCCCAGCGCTTCGGACAGCCGCTGACGGCGCCGGCGGCTCCCGCGCTCGCGCATTTGTTCCCCACGCCGCATGCGCTGGCGGATGCCGACCTCGCCTCGGTCGGATTGACGAAGGCACGCGCGCAGACCATCCGCACCGTGGCCCGCGCCGTTCTCGACGGCGACGTGGACTTCCGCGCCGAATGCACGCTCGACGAGTTCGTCGCGCGCTGGACGGCATTGCCGGGCATCGGCGCCTGGACCGCGCACTACGTCGCGCTACGTGCGCTTGCCCACCCGGATGCGTTCCCCGCCGGCGATCTCGTGCTGCAACGCGCGCTGCCCGGCGACGGCACGCGCCTGTCGGAGAAGGCGCTGCTGGCGCAGGCCGAAGCGTGGCGACCGTGGCGCGCCTATTCGGTGATCCATCTCTGGCGCGCGGCGGGCGACAGCGCATTGAAGGAGGCGGCATGAGCGTGCTGCAGGGCCTCGTCGACAGTCCGGTCGGTCTGCTGCGCCTCGCCGCGGACGATGCGTGCCTGCGGCTGATCGAATTCCCCGACCCGCGCCATCCCGCGCCGCAGGACGACGACTGGCAGGAAGGCGACAACGCCGTGCTGGCGATGACACGCGCGCAGCTGGGCGAATATTTCGCCGGCAGGCGGCGCATCTTCGACCTGCCGCTCGCTCCGCGCGGCACGCCGTTCCAGCTCGACGTGTGGATGGCGCTGCGGGCGATTCCGTACGGCGTGACGATCCGCTATCGCGACCTCGCCGAGCGCGTCGGCAAGCCCTCCGCGATGCGTGCCGTCGGCGCGGCGAACGGCCGCAACCCGCTGCCGATCGTCGTGCCCTGCCATCGCGTGATCGGCGCCGACGGCAGCCTCACGGGCTTCGGCGGCGGATTGCCGACCAAGCGCTTCCTGCTGCAGCTCGAAGGCGCGATGGCGGGCGAGGAGGACCTGTTCGGCCTGGCCCCGGATGGCGGACAGGCGCGCCGCACGCTGGGCGCGCGACGCTAGCGATGGCGTGTCGCGCTTGCGCTGCAAGCGTGCGCCATCGCTCCGGTTCAGTGCACGGCAGCGCTCTGCATGCCGGAGCCGACGTCGTTGCCAGTGCCGGAGAAGCGCGGTCCGGCGCACTCCCCGTGGATGCCCTGCGTGCCCTTGGTCTGCCGGTCCTGGTTGCCTGTCGCATGCGAACCGGTGAGGCGCACGCAGCGCTGCTCGCGCCGCTGTTCGTCCGGCGACCGTTGCGCGGGCACGTGCTCGACGACGAATCCCTGCGGCGGCTCGGCCGGCTTGTCCTGCGCCTGCGCGGCGGCGGACAGGGGCATGGCGAGCAGAAGCGTGAGTGCGAATGCCTTCATCGACGTACTCCTTGCCTATGGATCGTTGGCGGTACGGTTCGGCGTGCGGCACGCCTGGTCAGGCAAACAGCAACTGCATTGCGCGACGGTAGCGGGCGGCGATGCGTTCGCGGTCGCGGTGCCGTCCTTCGGCGACCACGCGTTCGCCATCCACATGCACCTCGCGCACGAGGTTGCGGTTGCCACTGAAGATCCAGCGGTCGACGGCATCGCCGGGCTGCATGCCGGCGAATTGCGGCGCATCGGCATCGAGCACGATCCGGTCGGCGCAGGCGTCGGGCGCGAGCGTCCCGATGGCGAAGCCGCTGGCATGCGCGCCGCTCGCGAGCGTGCCGCGCAGCAGCGTCTCGCCGACGCTGGTCGAATCGGCACGCACCGCGATGTTGCGATGGCGGGTGGCGAGGCGCTGGCCGTATTCGAGCCAGCGCAGCTCTTCCACCGGCGATACCGAGATCTGTGAATCCGAGCCGATGCCGAAAGCCCCACCGGCGTCGAGATAGGCATGCAACGGGAACAGGCCGTCGCCGAGGTTGGCCTCGGTCGTCGGGCAGATCGCGACGGTCGCGCCGCTGCGCGCGATGCCGACGGTCTCCGCATCCGTGAGGTGCGTTGCGTGCACCAGCGTCCAGCGCGCGTCGACCGGCGCGTTGGCCAGCAGCCATTCGACGGGGCGCGCGCCGCGCAGTGCGAGGCAGTCCTGCACCTCGCCGACCTGCTCGGCGATGTGGATGTGCAGCGGCGCATCGGCCGGCAGCGCAGCGAGCACCGCCTGCATCGCCTCCGCCGGCACCGCGCGCAGGCTGTGGAAGGCGCAGCCGACGCGCAGCGTGTCGCCCTGCCCCGCGTGCAGCAGGTCGAACAGGCGCAGGTACGCGTCGACGTCGTGGCCGAAGCGCCGCTGTCGCTCGCCCAGTGCGCGCCCGTCGAAACCGCCGGTCATGTACAGCACGGGCAGCAGCGTCAATCGAATGCCGGTATCTCGCGCCGCCTGCATCAGCGCGCGCGACATCGCCGCCGGATCGGCGTACGGCGTGCCGTCCGGCGCGTGGTGCAGGTAATGGAACTCGCATACCGTGGAGTAGCCGGCCTCCAGCATCTCGGCGTAGAGCTGGCTGGCGACCGCATGCAGCGTGTCGGGATCGAAGCGCGCGGCGAAGCGGTACATCGTCTCGCGCCAGGTCCAGAACGAATCCTCGGGGTTCGTCTGTCGCTCGGCGAGGCCGGCCATCGCCCGCTGGAACGCGTGCGAATGCAGGTTCGGAATGCCGGGCACGATCCAGTCGGCGGCGGTCGCGCCCGCGACGGCGGTGCGCTGCCAGCCGGCGGGCGTCCAGGCGAGGGCATCGTGTGCGTGCATCGGCGCATTCTGCCCGAGGCCCGCGGCCGTCGCATGCCACAATGGCTGCATGACGCAGGACACGCCGCCTTCGGCCATCGACCGCCTGCTCTCGGGCGCGGACTGGAGACGCCGCGCTGCGCTGTGGGGCGGTGGCGTGGCGGTCGCGCTGGCGGCGATCGCCTTCGCCAAGGCCAGCGATGTCGCCCAGGCGGCGTTCCAGTGGCTGCTGGCGCAGTCGCCGTGGTACGCGCTCCTCGTGACGCCGGCGATGTTCGCGCTGCTCGCGTGGAGCACGACGCGCGGGCTGGAAACGACGCGCGGCAGTGGCATCCCGCAGGTGATCGCCGCGCTGCAACTGCCCGAGGGCTGGTGGCGGCGCAACCTGTCGCTGAAGGTCGCGCTGGCGAAGATGCTGCTGACGGTGTCGGGCCTGCTCGGTGGTGCATCGATCGGCCGCGAAGGCCCGACCGTGCACGTCGGCGCCGCGCTGATGCACGCGATCGGGCGGCGCTTCGGCTTCCGCAACGCCGTTGGTGACGGCTCTCGCCAAGGCGCGCTGTTCCTCCTCGCCGGCGGCGCAGCCGGCATCGCGGCTGCATTCAACACGCCGCTCGCCGGCGTCGTCTTCGCCATCGAGGAACTGAGCGGCACCTTCGAGCACCACTTTTCCGGCACGCTGCTGACGGCGGTGATCGTCGGCGGCGTCGTCTCGCTGGGACTGCTCGGCAACTACGCCTACTTCGGCAACGTGGCGACGGCGCTGCCGCTCGGACGCGGCTGGCTGGCGGTACTGGCGTGCGGTGCGTTCTGTGGGCTGGCCGGTGGCGTGTTCAGCCGCCTGCTGCTGCTCGCGACCGACGCGCGCACCCGCTGGCTGGGCCCGCTGCGCGCACGCCATCCCGTGCTGCTCGCCGTGTGCTGTGGCGTCGCGCTCGCGGCGCTCGGCCTCGCCTTCGGCAACGGCGCGTTCGGCACCGGCTACGCGCAGGCGCGCGGCCTGTTGCAGGGACAGGCAACGGTCGGCCATGAGTTCGGCGTGGTGAAGTTCGCCGCCAACCTCGTGTCCTACCTCGCGGGCATCCCGGGCGGCCTGTTCTCGCCCGCGCTCGCGGTGGGCGCCGGCCTCGGGCATAACCTCGCGCCACTATTGCCGGGCGTGGCGCCGACCGCAGTCGTGCTGCTCGGCATGTGCGCCTACCTCACCGGCGTGACCCAGGCGCCGCTCACCTCGGCGGTGATCTCGATGGAACTGACCGACAACAGCGCCATGCTGCTGCCGATCCTCGCGACCGTCCTGATCGCCCGCGGCGCGTCCAGCCTTGTCTGCCACCAGCCGGTGTACAAGGCGTTGGCGCTGCGGTTGTTGCCCATGCCGACGGCGATCGATGCCAAGGAGCCTCGCACGTGAGCGCGAGGACGCGCTTCGACGGCCTGGTAGTGGGCGCATCGCTCGCCACGCTCGACGGCGATGGCTACGGCGCGATCGAGGACGGCGCGCTCGGCTGGCGCGATGGCCGCATCGCCTTCGTCGGGCCGCGCGCGGCGCTTCCGGATGCGCCACAGGCGCTGGCTGCCACGGTGATCGAAGCCGATGGCTGGATCACGCCCGGTCTGGTCGACTGCCACACGCACCTCGTCTTCGCCGGCGACCGCGCGCGCGAGTTCGAATTGCGTCTCCAGGGCGCGAGCTACGAGGAGATCGCGCGCGCCGGTGGCGGCATCCTGTCGACCGTGCGTGCCGTGCGCGAGGCGGACGAGGACGCGCTGCTCGCGCAGTCGTTGCCACGTGCACGCGCGCTGCTCGCCGACGGCGCGACGACGCTCGAGATCAAGTCGGGCTACGGCCTCGACCTGGCCAACGAACGCAAGATGCTGCGTGTCGCGCGGCAGGTCGGTGAGACGCTCGGCGTCACCGTGCGCACCACGTTCCTCGGCGCGCATGCCCTGCCGCCCGAATACGCCGGACGCGCGGACGATTACACCGATGCGGTGATCGACTGGCTGCCGCGCCTGCATGCAGAGGGGCTGGTCGACGCCGTCGATGCGTTCTGCGAAGGCATCGGGTTCTCGCCCGCGCAGACGCGGCGCGTGTTCGAAGCCGCGCGCACGCTGAGTCTGCCGGTGAAGCTGCACGCCGACCAGTTGAGCGACCTCGGCGGCGCGGCGCTCGCGGCCGGCTTCGACGCGCTCTCCGCCGATCATATCGAGCACACCAGCGAGGACGGCGTCCGCGCGATGGCCGCGCACGGCACCATCGCCGTGCTGCTGCCCGGCGCCTTCCACGTGCTGCGCGAGACGACGCTGCCGCCGCTCGACCTGCTGCGCGCGCATGGCGTGCCGATGGCGGTCGCGACCGACTGCAACCCCGGCACCTCGCCGCTGCTGTCGCTGCGCCAGGCGATGCAGCTGGCGTGCACGCATTTCCGCCTCACGCCGGAGGAAGCGCTGCGCGGCGCGACCGTGCATGCCGCGCGCGCGCTCGGGCTGCATGATCGCGGCACGCTGCGCGTCGGCCAGCGCGCCGATTTCGTGCTGTGGGACGTGCGCCATCCGGCGGAGCTGTGCTACTGGTTGGGCGGGCAACTGGCGTGCGAGGTGTATGTCGCGGGCCGCCCGCTACCGTCGTCCCTGGCACAGTGATGGCTCTGCTTCACCGAATCGAAAAGCGAAGCCATCGCAGCGTCCGGAAGGACGACGCGGGTTTCGATCGACCACGACACCACTCAAACGGAGGCCCCATGCGTGTGCTGCCCCTGTTCGTCCTGTCCGCCGCCCTGCTGTTGGCCCTGCCCGTCCGCGCCGAGGCGCCGGCCGCCGCGCAGAAGCTTGCGCACGACGCGGTGATCGTCGACACCCACATCGACGCGCCGACCGAATTGCTCAAGCACTGGGACGACCTCGCTTTCGCCACCCACAACGACTTCGACTGGCCGAAGGCGCATGCCGGCGGCCTCGATGTCGGCTTCATGTCGATCTACACGTCGGCCGACGAGGACGCGAGCGGCAAGGCCTGGCAGGTCGCCAACACCCAGATCGACGGCATCGAGGCGCTGGCGGCGCGCCATCCGGACAGGTTCGCGCTGCTGCGCTCGCCGAAGGACGTGGAGCGCCTGCGCCAGGGCGGCCGCGTGCTGCTCGCTTTCGGCATGGAGAACGGCGCGCCGATCGGCGACGACCTGTCGAAGCTGAAGTTCTTCTTCGACCGTGGCGTGCGCTACATGACGCTCGCCCACAGCGCCAACAACCGCATCGCCGATTCGTCCTACGCGCTGGAGAAGCAGTGGCACGGGCTGAGCCCGTTCGGCAGGCAGGTGGTCGCGGAGATGAACCGGCTCGGCATCATGGTCGACGTCTCGCACATCTCGGACGAGGCGATCCGCGACGTGCTCGCCACCAGCACGGCGCCGGTGATCGCCAGCCATTCGAGCCTGCGCCACTTCACGCCGGGCTTCGAACGCAACATCAGCGACGAGCTGGCGAAGGCGGTGGCGGCGAAGGGCGGCGTGATCCAGCTCGCGTTCGGCACCGGCTTCGTCAATGCGCAGGCGGCGTCGAACATGCAGGCGTATTTTCGTGCGGTCGGCGACCTCAAGCGCGCGAATGCCGAGGCGGTGGCCGCGGGCAAGCCGGAGCAGTCGCGCGATGCGTTCGAGGCGGCGTGGGATGCGGCGCATCCGTATCCCGAGACGCACCTCGACGCGGTGCTCGACCAGGTCGACTACGGGGTGAAGCTGGTCGGCATCGACCACCTCGGCATCGGCTCGGACTTCGACGGCGTCGACGGCCACCTGCCGGTGGAGCTGCGCACGGTGGCGGACTATCCGAACCTGGTCGCCGGCCTGCAGGCGCGCGGCTACCGGGATGCCGACATCCGCAAGATCCTCGGCGCCAACCTGCTGCGGGTGTGGCGCGAGGTCGAGGCGCGCGCGGGGCGCTGATCGCCAGAGCCTGCCGTTCCGATCGCGGGGAGACCTGCCTCCACGGACACACGTTCGCCGTCGCGATCGAGAGAATGGCAGCAACGAAAAAGCCCCGCGGAAGCGGGGCTTTTTTTGGCGCCGATCGCCGGCGACTTACTCCTTCGCGGCGGCCTTCTTCGCCACGACCTTCTTCGCCGGAGCCTTGGCCACGGTCTTGGTCGCCGCCTTCTTCACCACCGGCGCGCGCGTGGTGCCGGCGGCCTTGGCTTCGGCCTTGGGGCGCGCGTTGCCGTAGCTGGCGTTGTAGCGCTTGCCCTTCGCGGTCTTGCGGTCGCCCTTGCCCATCGGATGCTCCTGAGTGTTCGTGAGTCCGCGCCGCGGACGAGAAGACGGCATTTTAATGGAAAAGACGCGCGATGACCGGTTTCACGCGGAAATCCCGTCTAGTTAGGCAGCTGCGCAGGAAGCGCGGCTGGCGTGGGGAGCGCGATCGCGTTCGTCGCGCCGCGTTACCCGCGCAGGACGACGCGGGAGCAGGCGAACGATTCGCTTTCTGGATGGAACCCCGGCCAGGGATGGCCGGGTACTTTGCCCCGCCCTGGCGTCAATGCGCGCACTGCGCGTCGTGCACGTGGCCGTGGCTCAGCCGCAGGTTGGCGAGGTGGGCCAGGCCGACCAGCGTGCCGCCGAGCGTCATCACCGCCGCATGCGGCACGACCGCGTCGTGCAGCGGCGACAGCACCCCGATCCACAGCGCCGCCAGGCCCGGGACGAGCAGCCCCAGGGCGCGCACCGCGCGGTGGCGGCGATAGCCCCAGGACAGGGTGAACAGGCCGAGCGCGCTGGCGAACAGCACGAAGCCGCGCTCGAAATCCTTGCCGAGCCACGCGGCGATGCCGAGCGACGGCAAGGCCGCGAGCAGCAGCGGCAACAGCGCGCAATGCACCGCGCACAACAGCGATCCCGTGGCACCGAGGCGATCGAGCAACGGGGCCGGGCGCCGCACGTCGCGGCGGGGCTCGGGCGATGGCGGCAGGCGCGCGTCCTTCATGCGTTACATTGTAACAACAGGGTGCCGGCGCGCCGTGAACGCTTCAGCGTGCGGCGTCGAAAACCGGCTCCGGCGCTACCTGCGCCGGGTGCGCACGGCGCACCACAGGCAGCGCCTGCGCCAGCAGCGCGCAGCCGGCGAGCGTCCACACGATCAGCGCGCCGCTCGGCAGGTCGAACAGTGCCGAAAGCACCAGCCCACTGACATAGCCGGCCGCGCCGATCAGGTAGGCCGCAAGCAGGCGCCCGCGGCCCTGCATGCCCGCGGTGGCGAGCGCCGGCACGATCAGGCTGGCGAACACGAGGTAGACGCCGACCAGTTGCACCGAGGCGGTGATCGCCAGCGCGAACAAACCGTAGAACCACACCCCGGAGAGCTGCCCGCGCCGCCAGGCGAGCACGCCGAGCAACACCACCGACAGCAGCGCCGCGGGGATCAGCTGCCGGTAGCTCACCCACAGGATCTGCCCGACGAGCAGGTCCTTCAGGTGCTCACCGCCCTGCGGGTTGTTCGCGAGCAGCAGCAGCCCGCCGGTGGCAGCGAGCACGAACAGCGTGCCGATCAGCGGCTCCTGGTACTGCGGCCAGCGCCGGTCGGTCCAGGCCAGCAGGCCCGCGCCGAGCAATGCCGCCGCCGCCGCGGCGAACTGCACGCCGAGCCCCTGGTCGCCGATGCCGAGGTACTGGGCGAAAATCACGCCCAGCCCCGCGATCTGCGCGATGGCGAGGTCGATGAAGATGATTCCGCGCGACAGCACCTGCCTGCCGAGCGGCACGTGGGTGGACAGCACCACCAGGCCGGCCGCGCAGGCGGGCCCCAGGATGGCGATGTCGAGGCCTTCCCAGTTCAGCGTCACTTGCCGGCTCCCATGTGAGATGCGCCCAGCAGCTTGGCGAGGGTGGAATCGAACAGGCCGAAGAGATCCTTCGACTGCGCGTCGCCACCGACGGTGTACGGCAGCGTCACCGCCGGCACGCCGGTGCGCTCGCTGAGCCAGTCGGCGGGCTTGGGATCCTGGTAGGCGGCGCGCACGATCGCGAGCGTGTCGCTGGACTTGGTGATGCCGATCAGGCTGGCGAGGTGGCCGGAGGTCGGCGGCACGCTCGGCTTGGGCTCGAGCGCGCCGATCTGCTGGATGCCCAG
This sequence comes from Lysobacter sp., assembly GCA_013362405.1. GTDB lineage: Bacteria > Pseudomonadota > Gammaproteobacteria > Xanthomonadales > Xanthomonadaceae > JABFWF01. The sequence goes on from JABFWF010000106.1 coordinate 14,436, forward strand.
CCAATCCCACAGATACACCCAGGCGATGTGGTGCACGACCACCTTGCGGCCGCGCAGCGGCGCGGCTTCGGTCGCCCATTTGCCCATCGCCGCCAGCCAGCGCTTCTCGAAGTCGGTGCCGCGCTGCTTGTAGGTGGCGGCGTTCGAAGGATCGAGCTCGGCGAGACGGTCGTCGAGGCGTCGGGCGATGATCAGGACGCGGCGCGGGTCGAGCTGCACGTGCGGATTGCCGTCCGGATGCACGTCGCCGTTGGCGCGATCGACCGCCGACGGCTTCTCCAGCAGCTTCACCTGCGATGCCGCCATGAAGGAGCCCTGGGTGCCCGCCGCGACCTTCGGGTTGCCCGACTGCTGGATCAGCATCGGCAGCCAGCCCACCTCCAGTTCCGCGCCGGTGCAGACGACCAGGTCTGCCGCGCGCACCTTGGCGATCAGGCTGGGCTTGGCCTCGACCACGTGCACGTCCTGCAGCGCCGAGGTGCCGACGTCGACGTCGATCTTGTCGCCCGCGAGTTCCTGCAGCAGCGATCCCCATTCGGGCTCGCAGGCGAACACGCGCAGCTTGGCCTGCGCCGGATTGGCCACCAGCGCGCCGATCAGCAGCGCCGAAACCGCGAGGAAGGATTTCATCGTCGACTCCTAGAACTTGTGCGCGCCATGCGCGCCGAGGCTGGTCTGGTACTGGACGGTGACGGCGTTGTCGCTGTCGGCCGGATTGGGCTTGTCGTGGCTGAGTTGCAGGCGCACCAGGCTGAATTCGCTGTTGCGCCAGGTCACCTCGGCCGTGTGCCGATACGGCGAGAAATTGCCGGTCGACGGCAGGAACGGATTGCCGGCATCCGACCACAGGCGGTCGTAGCGATAGCCGACGTCCCAGGTGCGGTTGAGGCGGAACACGCTTTCGAGATAAGCGCCGCGGCGCTGGCCACTCCACGCCACCGCGGACAGGGGATTGGCGGGATCGGCGAACGTCCCGTCCCGATCGTCCACGAAGTACTCGCCGCGCAGCGTGATGCCGCCATCCTTGGTGTTGCCGTTGGGCGCCCACTTCCAGGTGCCGTCGGCGACGTAGAGCGTGGTGTCGCCGCTGAAGCCGTCCTCGGCGCCGGCTGCGCGCGTCTTCAGCACCGAAACGCCGGCGAGCCAGGAGTTTTCGATGCCGACGTCACCGCCGACGTGCGCGAACAGCGTGTGCGTGCCGACGCCGCCGTGCTGCGCGCCGCCGCTGGGATAGTTGTCGCCGCGGAAGGCCTCGCCGCCAAGCTCGACGAACATCGACGTTGGCGCCACCCAGCGCACCTGCACGCCGTCGTCGCCGTACTGGTTGCCGAGGAAGGCCTGGTACGGCAGCGGGCGGTCGAAGAAGTTGTCGGTGTGCGCGTGGTGGCTGTTGAGGTAGCCGATGTTCGAATAGAAGCGGCCGGCGCGGATGCTGAAGTTGTAGGGCAGCGACGTCGTGTCGATGAAGGCTTCCTCGACGCCGATGTGGTCCTGGCCGTTTTCCGACTCGGCGGTCAGCGTCAGCTGGCCGTAGAACTTGTCGTCGATGTTCGACGTCAGCGAGACCTCGCTTTCACCGAGCGAGAAACCGTTCGGGCTCGGCCCCGCCCCGCCGGCGAGCGGAAAGCCGGCGCGGTCGTAGCCCGCCGGATCCAGCGAATGGTGCGAATAGCTGCCGTTGAGGATGATGCTGATCGCGGGGTTGAAGGCATTGGGGTTCGACCCGCCGCCGGTGCCCGCGGGCGCGGCGAGCGCGCTGTTGTCGGGGACCGCGGCGGCAGGCAGGGCTGCGGCTTCCTGCGGGCTCGCGGCAAGGGCCTCGAGGTTGTCCGCCGAGGCCGGCGCCGCGGGCGCTGCCGATGACTGGGTGGCGGCCTGCGACGGCGCAGGCGCGGGCTGCCCCTTCAACGACTGCACCTCGGCCTCCAACTGCTGGATGCGCGCCTCCAGTGCATGGAGCTGTTTTTGCGTTACTTCGCCGGCATGGGCGGGCGGCAGGCCCAGAGCAGCAACCAAGGACAGGGCAAGCAGCGACTTCGGCATGGCAACAGCTCGTTATATGGGCGTTATAACGTTGCATTGTGGTCGCGCGACGGGTGTAGGCGCAACGGGTCGTAACCGTGACTTCCGGCCGGAGACGGGAGAATATTGGAATATTATAACGTTTCGATCATCCCATCCGCCGAACTCCCAATGCCGCTCCCTTTCCCCCGTCGCTCCGTTCTCTGCCTCACGTTGACCTCCATCCTGCTGGCCCCCGGCGCCCACGCCCAGGCGGCAGGCATCGATTCCTCCGGAACGTCGCCGGCATCGACACAGGCGAATACAGCGGCGGGACCGGCGTCAGCCGTCAAGGCAGCCGAGCTGGACACGATCAAGGTCACCGGAAAACTCGACGAATCGCGCGACCGCCTGTCGCCGGACATTGGCGCCAGCCAGTACATCTTGAACCGGAAAGCGATCAACCAGCTGCCCAACGGCGACTCAACGTCGCTCAACGAGGTGCTCCTGCGCGCGCCTGGCGTGGTCGGTGATTCGTTCGGCCAGCTGCATGTACGCGGCGACCATGCCGACCTGCAGTACCGCATCAACGGCGTGATCATTCCCGAAAGCATCAGCGGCTTCGGGCAGGCGCTGGATACTCGCGTGATCAACAACGTCTCGCTGTTGACCGGCGCCCTGCCTGCGCAATACGGCTATCGAACCGCCGGCGTGGTCGATATCGTGACCAAATCCGGAGATAAGGCCAAGGGGGGCAGTGTCGGTGTGACCGCGGGATCCTTTGGCACCGTGAATCCTTTCGCCGAGTACTACGGCAACAGCGGGCGGTGGAGCTATTTCGCCACCGGCAACTTCCTGGAAAGCGACCAGGGCATCGAGAATCCGACCTCGTCGCGCAACGCCATCCACGACCATAGCAACCAGGCCAAGGTATTCGGCTCGGTGTCCTACCTGATCAACGACAGCATGCGCGCCAGCGTCATGTTCGGTTCAACCGACAACCGTTTCGAGATTCCCAATAATCCGGGCCAGCAGCCCGTCTACGCGTTGCAGGGCGTGGATGCGTTCGATTCCGGCGACCTCGACGAGCGCCAGCGCGAGCGCACGCGTTTCGGCATTTTCTCACTGCAGGGGACGTTCGGGAACACCGATTACCAGGTCTCGCTTGGCCAACGCTTCACCAGCGTGCATTACCAGCCAGATCCAATCGGAGACCTGGTATTCAGCGGCGTTTCCGGAACCATCGGCCGCACCAACCGTGCCGACACCCTGCAGGCGGACCTGTCCGATCCGCTCGGCGAGCATCACACCCTTCGCTACGGAGTCTATGCCAGTCGCGAACGCCCACATAGCAACAACACTTCGTTTGTGTTTCCGGCCGATGCGGACGGCAACCAGGCCAGCAAGGTCCCGTTCGCCATCGTCGACAATGCGCCTCCGATCATCGCCCGCACCTATGGCCTGTATATCCAGGACGAATGGCAGCCAACGACCGCCCTGACGATCAACTACGGGTTGCGCGCCGACCGCGTCGACGCGTATGTCAAAGAAGGCCAGGTCAGCCCGCGGCTTGGCCTGGTCTACCAAGTCGGCGACCGCACCACCCTGCATGCGGGCTACGCCCGCTACTTCACGCCGCCTCCCGCCGAACTGATCGCCTCGAGTGACATCGCGCTGTTCCAAGGCACCACGAACCAGCTTCCGACCGACGTCAATGCGCAAGCCCTCTCCGAGCGCTCGCATTACTTCGATGCCGGCATTACCCAGAAAGTGGGCGATCATCTGTCCCTGGGCCTGGACGCCTATTACCGGCGCGTGCGCAACCTGCTCGACGAAGGCCAGTTCGGTTCAGCGCTGATCTTCTCGCCGTTCAACTACGCGCACGGCCGCGTCCACGGGTTTGAGTTCACATCCAGCTACGACCAGGGTGGGTTCAACGCATTCCTTAACCTGTCCACCAGCAAGGCCGAAGCGACCCGCGTGGTTACGGGGCAGTACAACTTCGACCAGGAGGAACTCGACTACATCGCCACCCACTACGTGCACCTGGATCACGACCAGTCGCTCGCCGCATCCGGCGGCGCCAGCTACGAATGGGATGGAACCCGGTTTGGCGCGGACTTCATCTATGGTTCCGGATTGCGTCGCGGGTTTGCGAATACCCAACACCTGCCGTCGTATTTCACGTTCAACCTTTCGGCCCAGCGCACGTTCAAGTCGAGCGTGCTCGGGCCGCTGGACGTACGCGTAGCAGCCCTGAACCTGCTCGACAAGACGTACGAACTGCGCGACGGCACGGGAATCGGCGTGGGCGCACCGCAATTCGGAGCGAGGCGGGGGTTCTACGTGAGTCTGACCAAGCCGTTCTGAGGAGGCGATGACCTGCAGCGAATCGAAACCGCTGCAGGTCGGCTATGGACGCCGAGGCGTGGCCAGCCTATGGCAGTTCGAGCACAACCCGTGCACTTCCAGCGTCTGCGCCTGCGGCACGAAGCCGAGGGCGCGGGCGCGTGCCTCCAGCGCCGCGACGACCTCGGCGTCCTCCAGCTCCACCGCCGAATGGCAGCGGTCGCAGATCAGGAACGGGACCGAGTGCTGGGCCGTGCTCGGATGGTGGCAGGCGACGAAGGCGTTCACCGACTCGAGCTTGTGGATGAAGCCGTTCGCCAGCAGGAAGTCGAGCGCGCGATACACCGTCGGTGGCGCCGCCGCGCCGACGCCCTCGCCTGCGCTCCGGTCCCGTGCGATCCGGTCGAGCAGGTCATAGGCCTTCAGCGGCTTGCCGGCTTCGGCGATCAGCCCCAGCACGCGCGCGCGGATTGGCGTCAGCCGCAACCCGCGCTCCCGGCACGCATGCTCGACCGCATGCACGAACGCCTTCGCGCCATGCACGTGGTGGTCGGGGTCGATACAGGCTTCGCCGGCGTGGTGCGCCATTTCAGGCCTCTGCAGGAATCATCCGCAGCGCGGCGTCGATGCGACGCAGCGCTTCGTCGCGCCCCGCAAGATACACGGTGTGGCCGATGTCCGGACTGACCTGCGTGCCGGTGATCGCCACCCGCAGCGGCTGTGCGACCTTGCCCATGCCGAGCTCGAGCGCGGTCGCCGTCTCGTGCAGCGCGGCGTTGACCGTCTCGACGTTCCACCCGGGCAACGCGGCCAGACGCGTGCGCGCGTCGGCCAACGGCGCTCGCGCGGCGGCGGTGAGGTGCTTGGCGACGGCCTTGTCGTCGTACTCGCGCAGCGGGTGGAACCATACCGCGGCGCGCGCGGCCATTTCATTGAGCGTCTGCACGCGGTCGCGCAACGCGACGACGAGGTCGACGGCCTTCGGACCATGCGCCAGGTCGAAGCCCTGCTGGCGCAGGTGCCAGTCGAGGTGCTTCGCGACCTCCTCGGGCGGATCGCTCTTCAGGTACTGCTGGTTGAGCCAGCCGAGCTTGGCCGGGTCCATGCGCGCGGCCTTGGCGTTGACGTCCTTCAGGTCGAACAGCGACTGCATCTCGGCGACGGAGAACACTTCCTGGTCGCCGTGGGACCAGCCGAGCCGCACCAGGTAGTTCAGCAGCGCGTGCGGCAGGTAACCCATGTCGCGGTACTGCATGACGTCGGCCGCACCGGTGCGCTTGGACAGCTTGGCGCCATGCTCGTCGAGGATCATCGGCAGGTGCGCGAAGTGCGGCACGTCCGCGCCGAGCGCGCGGTAGATGTTGATCTGCCGCGGCGTGTTGTTGACGTGGTCGTCGCCGCGCACCACGTCGGTGATGCCCATGTCGATGTCGTCGACGACCACGGCGAAGTTGTAGGTGGGATAGCCGTCGCTGCGGAAGATGACGAGGTCGTCGAGCTCGCTGTTGGCGATCTCGATGCGGCCCTTGACCTTGTCCTCCCACGCCACGCTGCCCTCGAGCGGGTTGCGGAAGCGGATGACGCGGTTGGGATCGTCGCGATGCGGCAGCCGCGCGTCGCGGGCCGCGCCGCTGTAGCGCGGCTTCTCGCCCTTCGCCATCGCGGCCTCGCGCATCGCCTCGAGTGCCTCCTTCGTCTCGTAGGCGTAATAGGCGGTCCCGGCGGCGACCATCTGCTCGGCCACCTCGCGGTAGCGGTCCAGCCGTTGCGTCTGGTAGATCGGGCCTTCGTCGTAGTCGAGGCCGAGCCAGCCCATCGCATCGAGGATCGCGTCGATCGCCGCCTGCGTGCTGCGCTCGCGGTCGGTGTCCTCGATGCGCCGGATGAACTCGCCGCCGCGCCGGCGCGCCTCCAGCCAGCAATACAGCGCGGTGCGCGCACCGCCGATGTGCAGGTAACCGGTGGGACTGGGGGCGAAGCGGGTGCGGCAGGCCATGCGGATGGAATGCGAGGAGGAGGCGGCCATTTTACGGGAGAGGGCGTGGCATAGCCTGCGGCGGAGATTCCGGCCGGGCACGGAAACGGCGACTTCGTGCACCAGGCGACGCCGGGGAGCCGCTCGTACAATGTCGCGATGACCACCCTCTTCATCTCCGACCTGCATCTCGACGCGGAGCGCCCGGCGATCACCGCGCTGTTCGGCCGCTTCATCGAGGAGGAAGCGCGCGGCGCGGAGGCGCTGTACATCCTCGGCGACCTGTTCGAGGCCTGGGTCGGCGACGATGACCCCTCCGATGCCGGCCGCTACGTCGCCGACCGGTTGGCGGCGCTGCGCGCGCGCGGGGTGCCGGTGTACTTCCAGCGCGGCAACCGCGACTTCCTCCTGCGCGCCGACTACGCAGCGCGCGCAGGCATGACGATCCTGCCCGACCCGGCCGTGATCCTGCTGCACGGGCAACCGACGCTGCTGATGCACGGCGACCTGCTGTGCACCGACGACGTCGCCTACCAGCAGTTCCGCGCGCAGACGCGCGACCCGCGCTGGCAGGCGCAGTTCCTCGCCCAGCCGCTCGCCGCGCGCCTCGCCTTCGCGCAGCAGGCGCGCACGGCCAGCCAGGCGCGACACGCCGAGCTGCAGAGCCAGGGATCGATGGAGGCGATCACCGACGTCGCGCCAGGCACCGTGCGCGACACGCTCGCGCGGTTCGGCGTCGACACGCTGGTCCACGGGCATACGCATCGCCCGGCAGTGCACGCGCTCGACGTGGACGGCCGCGCCTGCCGGCGGATCGTGCTCGGCGACTGGTACGAGCAGGGTTCGGTGCTGCGCGTGGATGCCGAGGGCGCGCGGCTGGAATCGCTGTAAATGTCGTCGAAGGGACTGCAGGAGCGGCGTCAGCCGCGATCGCTTTCGAAGAATTGCCCGGTCGGGGCTTACGCCGCTCCTACAAGGCGTGGCGTTACATCGTTCGTGATGTGTCGAAGGCGCCAAGCATCGCCAGCTCCTCCGCGTCGAATCCGGCCGCCGCGCGCGCGTCGAGGTTGAACGGCCCGTACAACACCGGCCGCGCGTAGTCGGCGAGCAGCTCGCGGAAGCGTTGTCGCGGCTCGACCCCGCTGCGCTCGCACAACCAGCGGTACCAGCGCGATCCGGCGGCGACGTGCGCGACCTCCTCGCGCAGGATCACCTCGAGGATGCCGGCGGTCGCCTCGTCGCCGAGCGCGCGCAGCTTCAGGATCATGCCGGGCGTCACGTCCAGCCCACGTGCCTCCAGCACGCGCGGCACCAGCGCCATGCGCGCGAGCGCGTCGTGCGCGGTCTTCCCGGCCATTTCCCACAGGCCGTTGTGCGCGTCGAAGTCGCCGTAGTCGTGGCCGGACTCCCGCAGCCGCGTGCGTAGCAGGGTGAAGTGGCGTGCCTCGTCGGCGGCGACGCCGACCCAGTCGACGTAGTAATCGCGTGGCATGTCGCGAAAACGGTACACCGCGTCCCACGCAAGGTCGATCGCATTGAACTCGATGTGCGCGACCGCATGGATGAAGGCCGCGCGGCCCTCCGGCGTGCCGAAGCCGCGCCGCGGCAGGCCGCGCGGCGGCACGAGCGCGGGACGCGACGGACGCCCGGGC
>JABFWF010000202.1 GCA_013362405.1 Lysobacter sp.
GGCGGCGCAGCGCGGCGGCCTCGACGTGCAGCTCGCACCCATCCTCGATGTCGACCTCGATCACACCCGCCAGCGCCTCGTGCTCGACGCCGGGCGCCGCGATGGCGTCGAAGTGGGCCAGTGCGTGATCGACGCCGGCGGCCTGCTCGGCCAGGTGGTGGCGCTCGCGCCGCAAAGCGCGACGGTGCTGCTGCTCACCGATCCGGACCATGCGGTGCCGGTGGTGGTCGCGCGCAACGGCGTGCGCCTGGTCGCCTACGGCCAGGGCCGCAGCGACCAGCTGCGCCTGCCCAACATTCCGATCTCGGGCGACGTGCGCGTCGGCGACGCGGTCGTGACCTCGGGCCTGGGCGGGCGTTTTCCCGCCGGCTTCCCGGTCGGCGTCATCACCGCGCTGCGTCCCGACGAGAGCCGCGCTTTCCTGGTCGGCGACGTGAAGCCCGCGGCGCAGCTCGACCGCGGGCGCGACGTGCTGCTGCTCCGGAAGGAACCCGAAGCCGGCGACCGGGTGCCGGCGCCCGCTGCGGCGCCTGCAGCAGATGCTGCGCGCCCCCCCGCCTCCGGCGCTTCCGCGCCGAAGGCATCCGGCTCAGCTGTTCCGCGGGCGCACCACCCGTGAAGCGCCCCTTCCGCCACTGGCTGTTGCCGCTGAGCGTGTTCTCGGCGCTGCTGCTCGGCCTGTTCCCGCTGATGCCGTTGCTGCAGCCGTTGCGGCCGTACTGGCTCGCCCTGGTGCTCGCCTACTGGGTGCTCGAGGAGCCCGATCGCGTCGGCCTCGGCTACGCCTTCCTCGTCGGCGCGATCGCCGACCTCGTGTACGGCACGCTGCTCGGCGAGCAGGCGCTGCGCCTGGTCATCATGACCTTCATCCTGCAGCGCTTCCGCGCGCGGCTGCGCTTCTTCCCGCTGTGGCAGCAGGCGCTGGCGATCGGTGGCCTGCTGCTCAACGACCGCGTGGTCAGCGCCGCAGTGCACACCGCGCTCGGCACGCCGCAGCTGCCGTGGGCGTTCTGGTGGGCGCCGCTGCTCGGGCTGGCGCTGTGGGCGCCGGTCTTCCTGCTGCTCGACACGCTGCGCCTGGGGCGGCGGGGCTGAGCGATGGGCCCGCGCCGCCGCCATCTCAAGCACACCGCGCAGGAAGCCGCGCAGTTCCGCGTGCGCGCCGCGATCGGCTTCGCCTGCGTGCTGCTCGCGCTCGGCGGCCTGGCTACGTGGTACTTCCGCCTGCAGGTGATCGACCACGCCGAGTACGTCACCCGTTCCGACGCCAACCGCATCAAGCCGCGCCCGGTGCTGCCGGCGCGCGGGCTGATCTACGACCGCAAGGGCCGCATCCTCGCCGACAACATTCCGGCCTACCGGCTCGACGTGCAGCCCGACAAGGCCGGCGACACGCGGCAGCTGATCGCCGAGCTGTCGAAGATCATCGCGCTCACGCCCGATGACATCGAGCGCTTCGACGACGAGCGCAAGGCGACGCGTGGCCTGCGCCCGGTCACGCTCAAGCTGCGCATCGGCGACGAGGAGGCCGCGCGCTTCGCGGTCGACCGCTGGCGCTTTCCCGGCGTCGACCTCGTGCCCTACCTCAACCGCCGTTACCCCTATGGCGACCTGTTCGCGCACGTGATCGGCTACGTCGGTCGCGTCGACGAACGCGACCTGAAGGAACTCGGTGAGGCCAATTCGGCGTTCACCCACACCGGCAAGGCGGGGCTGGAGCGCTACTACGACGAGGCGTTGCGCGGGCGGATCGGCTACGAGCAGGTCGAGACCAATGTCGAAGGCCGCGCGCTCGGCACCGTCGGCCGCGTGCCGGCGACGCCAGGCGCCGACCTGCGCCTGTCGAGCGACGCCGACCTGCAGCAGGCCACGGTCGACGCGTTCGGCGATTTCGACGGCGCCGCGGTCGCGGTCGATCCGCGCACCGGGGAAGTGCTGGCGATGGTCAGCCTGCCGGACTTCGATCCGAACCTGTTCGTCAACGGCATCTCGCGCGCGAACTACAAGGCGCTCAACGACGATCCGTCGCGCCCGCTGTTCAACCGCAACGTGCTCGGCGGTGGCCCGCCGGGCTCGACGGTCAAGCCCTTCATCGGCCTCGCCGGCCTCGACAGCGGCCTGCGCACGCCGGAGGACAAGGTGTTCTCGACCGGCGAGTTCCACATTCCCGGGCAGAAGCGCGGCTACCGCGACGCGCACGGTGGCGCGGGCTGGACCGACCTGCGCAAGGCGATCGCCGAGTCGGTGAACTTCTACTTCTACAAGCTCGCCTTCGACATGGGCATCGACCGCTTCGATGCCTGGCTGACGAAGTACGGCTTCGGCGAGCGCACCGGCATCGACCTCGCGGGCGAGAACGCGGGCGTGGTGCCTTCGCCGGGCTGGAAGGCCAAGCGCAGCAAGGAGCCGTGGTACGCCGGCGAAACGGTGATCAGCGGCATCGGCCAGGGCTACTGGGTCGCGACCACGCTGCAGCTCGCGCGCGGCGTGTCGGCGATCGCCAATGGCGGCCACCTGCCGCGCCTGCACCTCGTGTCGCAGCGGCGCGACGGCTACAACGCGCTGTGGTTGCCGCTGCCGCAGCCGGCCATGCGCTCGATCACCGAGCATCCCGACCACCTGCGCGCGGTGCAGGACGGCATGGAGGAAACGATGATGCCGGGCGGCACCGGCGCCGCGCTGGTCGCGGGTGCACCGTACCGCATGGCCGGCAAGACCGGCACCGCGCAGAAGGTCGGCCGCAAGGGCAACGTCAGCATGGATCCGCACCAGCTGCCGATCTCGCTGCGCCACCAGGCGTGGTTCATTGGCTATGCGCCGGCGGAGGATCCGAAGATCGCGGTCGCGGTGATGGTCGAGCACGGCGGTTTCGGTGCGAGTTCCGCCGGCCCGATCGCGCGCAAGATGATGGACACGTACCTGCTCGGCAAGAAAGCCGAGCCGCCGGCGCGCAAGGACGCGTCGCCGCTCGCACCGAAATTCGGCAACGTGGTGGCGGGGTCGGCGATGCCGGCGCTCGCGCCGGCCACGACAGGCACGCAGGCGAATGCCTCATCTGCATCGACGCGCCTGGAGGCGGGCGTGGCGCATGGCCCCTCTCCGATCGGGACCGCGGTTGAAGCGAGGGCCGGAAGTACCGGCGACGTCGCGGCGCAGGTTTCCCATGCAACGCGCGCGCCGTTTGCCGACAGCGACCTCGGCGCTCCGCGCTCGTCCGGACCCTCATCCGCGCTCCGGGCGCCTTCCCCAGGCGGAAGCGAACAGCAATCCGCGCCATGACCGTCCTCCTGCGCTGGCTGTTCGACATGATCGTGCGCGTCGTGCGCACGCTCGACATCCCGTTGTGCCTGGCGATCGGCGGATTGATGGTGATCGCGCTGATGACGCTGTACAGCGCGGGCGGCGAGTCGCGGTCGATCGTGATCGCCCAGGGCTTGCGCTTCGTGATCGGCCTCGGCGGGATGTGGGCAATGTCGCGCGTGCCACCGATGCGGCTGCGCCACTGGACCCCGCTGGTGTACGGGCTGTCGCTGCTGCCGTTGCTGGTCGTGCTGGTGATCGGCCAGGGCAAGCACGGCAACCTGTGGATCAACCTCGGCGTGTTCTATTTCCAGCCGGCGGAAGTGCTCAAGCTGAGCCTGCCGATGATGACGGCGTGGTACCTCTATCGCGAACGCCTGCCGCCGTCGCTCGGCACGTTGCTGGTCGCCGGCGTGATCATCGCCGTGCCGACTTTGCTGGTGCTGGTCCAGCCCGACTTCGGCACCGCGATGCTGATCGGCGTCAGCGGCGCGTTCGTGCTCTATCTCGCCGGACTCTCGTGGTGGTGGTTCGTCGCCGCCGGCGGCGCGATCGCGGGCATCGCGCCGGTCGCGTGGTTCTTCCTGCTCAAGCAGTACCAGAAGGACCGCATCCTCACCTTCCTCAACCCCGAGTCCGATCCGCTCGGCACGGGCTGGAACATCATCCAGTCGAAGATCGCGATCGGTTCCGGCGGCCTCACCGGCAAGGGCTGGGGCCACGGCACGCAGTCGCACCTCAACTACCTGCCCGAGCACACCACCGACTTCGCGTTCGCCGTGTTCAGCGAGGAGTTCGGCTGGATCGGCGTGGCGACGGTGCTCGCGCTGTACCTGTTCATCATCGGCCGCTGCCTGTGGATCGCGAGCGAGGCGCGCGACGGTTACTCGCGCCTGCTCGCCGGCAGCCTCGGCCTGTCGCTGCTGGTCTACGTCGTCGTCAACGGCGGCATGATCTCGGGCGTGCTGCCCGTGGTCGGCGTCCCGATGCCGTTGCTCAGCTACGGCGGCACCTCGGCCGTCTCGCTGCTCGCGGGGCTCGGCGTGGTGATGGCGGTGCGCGCGCACCGGCCCACGCACGGCGGGTGAGCGAGCGCGTGTAGCCGCCCGGCCATGGATGGCCGGGCCGGGCGATCCGAAGTCGATGTGTCGTCGTCAGGGATGGCATGGCATATCTTGCGTCGAGGGCGCGCGCCGGCTTGCGCAAAGCTCGCGGCTATAAGCCGCTCCTACGGAATGCGAGACATTCGGGCGTTGTGCGCTTGCCCCTGCCATCCCGCGTGCGTACCCTGCGCCCGATGACGATCCGCACGCTGCTGCCCGTGGCGCTCGCGCTGGCCCTCGCCGCCTGTGCCGCGCACGCTCCGCCTCCCGCGCCCGCCACGCCGCCCGCGGTCACCACCGAAATTCCCGCAGCGCTGCTCCCGCCTGTCCCGCAGCCGCCCGAGCGCGCGCTGCCGCCCGCGTCGGTCACCGACCCCACGCTGCCGCGCGAGGCGCGCGTCGCCGCCTTCGTCGATTACGCATCGCAGCTGTACGGCGTCGATCCGAACGCCATCCGCGCGCAGCTCGCGCAGGCGCAGGTGCTGCAGCGCACGCTCGACATCATCTCGCGCCCGGCCGAGGCGGTGCGCCCGTGGCGCGACTACCGCCCGATCTTCATGACCGACGCGCGCATCCAGGCCGGCGTCGCCTTCTACCGCGACAACCGCGCGCAGCTCGATCGCATCGCCGCCGACACCGGCGTGCCGCCCGAGTACATCGTCGCGATCATCGGCGTCGAGACCTTCTACGGCAGGAACACCGGCAGCTACCGCGTGCTCGACGTGCTGAACACGCTCGCCTTCGATTACCCGAAGCGCGCGCCGTTCTTCGCCGGCGAGCTCGCCCAGCTGTTCGCGCTCGGCAACGACGAGCATCTCGACGTGTCGACGCTCACGGGCAGCTACGCCGGCGCGATGGGCCTCGGCCAGTTCATGCCGTCGAGCTGGCGTGCGTGGGGCAGGGACGGCGACGGGGACGGCCGGCGCGACCTGCTCGGCGACAAGGCCGACGTGTTCGCCTCGATCGCCAACTACTTCGTCGCCCACGGCTGGGAGCGCGGCGCACCCGTGGTCGCGCGCGCTTCGCTCGATCCGTCGAAGGCCGAATTCCTGCCGGGCACGGTCGACCCGGTGTATCCGCCCGCCGATCTCGCCACGCGCGGCTACCACGTGCAGGCGGGCGAGCCGGTGCCCGGCGCGACGCAGTCGCCGGGCGCCACCGTGCTCGGCCTCGACGGCGACGCCGGCCGCGAGTACTGGTTCGGCTACCGCAACTTCTACGTCATCACCCGCTACAACCACTCGCCGATGTACGCGCTGGCGGTGCACCAGCTGGCGCAGGCGATCCGCGCGGGCGCCGGTCCATGACGATGGCGCGCGCGCTCGGCCTCGCAGGCGTCGCGCTGCTGCTCGCCGCCTGCGCCGCCGCCCCGCGGAAGTCCGCGCCGCCCACCGCCACCCGTGTCGAACCCGCCGCTCCCGCGCGCAACGCGCCGCGTCGCTCGCCGTACGCGCCGGCGCAGGAAGACGTCAGCAAGCGCGGCAACTACACGCCCGGCGGGCTGTACGCGCCGGAGATCCAGGACAGCGTGCCGGCCACGGCGATCACGGACGTCGACCAGATCCCCGAGCCCGACGTCGTCGACCTCCCGCATTCGCCCTACGGCAACCGCTCGCCGTACAGCGTGCTCGGCAAGCGCTACACCGTGCTCGACGACGCGCATGGCTACGAGGAGACCGGCTACGCCTCGTACTACGGGCAGAAGTTCCATGGCCGGCGCACCTCGAACCTCGAGGTGTACGACATGTACGCCTTCACCGCCGCGCACCGCACGCTGCCGCTGCCGAGCTTCGCGCGCGTGACCAACCTCGACAACGGCAGGTCGGTGGTCGTGCGCATCAACGACCGCGGCCCGTTCCACGACGGCCGCCTGATCGACCTGAGCTACGCCGCCGCGGTCAAGCTCGGCGTGTATCCGCACGGCACCGCGCACGTGCGCGTGCACGGCCTCATCGCCGCCGACATGGCGGACGATCACCAGCGGCTCGCCCGCAAAGACAACGGCGCGGCGAAACCGGGTGCAACGTCCGCGCGAGGCGCGGTCGACACCGGGATTGCAGGCGTCGTTGCCCAAGCCGGCACGGCGGCGACGGCCGCCGGCATGGGCGGCCCTTCGGCGACACCACGCGACGACGCTGGCGTCGCGCCCGCGCCGTCCGCCGCGAAAGCCCCATCGACATCCGACACCGACTGGCGCTTCGACATGCGCCAGGACGGCCGCACGATGACCGCCGACGAGTTCGACGCCTGGATGCGCGCGCGCCAGGCCCGCGTCGCCACCGGCAGGCCGCAGCCCGCGCCGCCATCGCCCGGCGCGGTGCGCGCAGCAGACGTCGCGCCCGCGCC
>JABFWF010000275.1 GCA_013362405.1 Lysobacter sp.
TGGCGCGATCGTCGGTCGCGGCGACGACCAGCCAGGCGTCGTCCAGCCAGGCGGCATCGAACCAGCCCGCGCGATGCACGATCACGCCGTCGCCGGCCTGCCGCGCGAGTTCCGGTTCCAGCGCCGGCGCGCCCACCGTCACCCGCGCGCCGGCCTCGCGCAGCGTGACGACCTTGCGCCGGGCCACCGCGCCACCGCCGACCACCAGCACCGGGCGGCCGTCGAGGCGGGCGAACAGGGGATACAGCGGAGCAGGCATCGGCGTGGCCAACGGACGGGCAGCCGACGCTAGTCCCGCCCCGCCGTATGCGGAAATGAGCAGGCCGCGGGCCCTCATGCCCGGTGGTTATCAGGCGTCGGTGGCATCACCCCCGCGCGCCGGGTATGGTGCGTCCCTCGCCGCGCAGCGCGGCCGGAGCCGCCTCCCGTGATGGTCCCCTTCCTGCCCCCGGATTGTCGTCGCCCGCATGTGCCTCCGTGCCTTGCGCCTTCGCGACCACATCCGGGACCACGCAGATGACCCTCACCCAGCTCCGCTACCTCATCGCCATCGCCGACTCCGGCCTCAACATCACCCTCGCCGCCGAGCGCGTGTACGCCACGCAGCCGGGGGTGTCCAAGCAGCTGAAGCAGCTCGAGGACGAACTCGGCTTCCTGCTGTTCGCGCGCCGCGGGCGCAGCCTGGAGTCGATCACCCCGGCCGGCGAGCAGGTGCTCGAGCACGCCCGCCGCGCCGTCGCCGAAGCCGCCAACATCCGCGCCATCGCCTCCAACCAGCGCGGCGAAACGCAGGGCCGGCTCACCCTCGTCACCACCGATACCCAGGCGCGCTACGTGCTGCCGGCGGCGGTGTCGGCGGTGGTGCGCGCGTTCCCGCAGGTCAGCGTGCACCTGCAGCCCGCCGCGGAAGGCGAGGTGCTCGCGCAACTGGCCAGCGGCAACGCCGATTTCGCGGTGATCAGCACGGCCGGTCCGCCGCCGGGCGGCGGTCTCTCGGTGCCGTTGTTCCGCTGGCGGCGCGTGGTCGTGGTGCCGCGCAGCCATCCGCTCGCGGGGCTCGACCGCGCGCCGACGCTGGCCGAACTCGCCGCGCTGCCGCTGCTCAGCTACGAATCGTCGCTGCGTGCCGAGTCCTCGTTGCGCCGCGCCTTCGCCGCGCAGGGGCTGGAGCCGCAGTTCGCGATGACCGCGCACGAAGGCGACCTGCTCAAGACCTACGTGCGCGCGGGCCTCGGCGTCGGCGTGCTCGCCGAGATGGCGGTGAGCCCGGTCGACGATCACGACCTGCGCGCGCTGCCGGCGCCGGACCCCATCCCCGAATGCACCGCCTGGGCGGTGATGCCGCGCGAGCGCGTGCTGCGCGACTACGCCGTGCGCCTGCTGCAGGAACTCGCGCCGCAACTGGACCGCCACGACCTGCGCCGCGCGGTCGCCGGCCACGCGGAGCCCGCCTGGCCGCTGCCGCCGACGTGGGTGGAGCGCAGCCTGACGATCACGTGCTGACGCGGCAGGCCTTCCGCGCTGCCGGCCTCACGTCGGTGCGCCCGCCGGCTGCAGCCGCGCCCATGCGCGCACCGGGAACGCACCGATGCCGGCGATGCGCATCGGCGCCGCGGTAAAGCGCAGCCCTTCGTTGGGGAGGCTGTCCAGGCGCGTGAGGTTCTCCACGATCGGGATGCCGGCGGCCAGCAGGATCGAATGCGCGGGCCGCTGCCGGTCGTCGGTATCGTCGATGTTGAGCGCGTCGATGCCGACCAGCGTCGCGCCCTGGTCGCGCAGGTACTCGGCACCCTCGCGGGTGAGGTAGGGCGAGGCCTCGCCATAGGCCGGCGTGCCCCAGTGCAGGGCCTGCCCCGTGTGGAGCAGGACGGCGCGGTTGCCCACCTCGGTCGCGGCAAGCGCTTCGCGCGTGATGGCGCGTGCCTGCATCCCGGTGAGGCGCACCACCACCGTGTCGACATCGGTCATCGTGGCCAGCGGCAGGGCCGCGACGTCGGCCCCGTCGGCATAGCGGTGGAACGGCGCATCGATGCTGGTGCCGGTGTTGGCCACCATGTCGACCCGCCCGATCTGGAAGCTCACGCCGGCCGCATACCGGCCGCGGCTGGCGGCGTGGCTCATGTGCTCGGTGATGCGGGGTGCAGGCAGGCCGGGGAAGACGACTTCGCCATCGCGTACCGGGTGGCTGAGATCGAACAGGTCGTCGCGCGAGCCGCGCCCGTGGGATACCGCCCGCGCACGTCGCTTGTGGCGTTCGAAGATCACCTGCTTGTTGAGGATGCGCACCGCGCCCACCATCAGCAGGCGCAGGTCCTTGACGATGTAGTCGGCCAGCGCCTGGTCGGCGATGTCGTCGCCATCGATGTCCAGCCGGAACCCCTGGCCCTGGATGCCGCCGCCGTTGGACAAGTCGATCTCGAAATCGAATCAGACCCGCCGGTCCGTGGGGTGCGCGGGCACCTGCTGCGTGACTGTCATGTCCCTTCTCCGTCGGTCGGTGGTCGCTGGTTGACCACCAACTTATGAGGCGCGCATCATCAAGACAAACTGATTGTTCTTATCGGATTGATAAGAAAACACGTGACAAGCGTCGACCTCGACCTCCTGCGGACCTTCCTCGCCGTCGCCGAACGCGGCTCGTTCAGCGCGGCCGCGGCGCGCGTGTGGCGCACGCAGGCGGCGGTGAGCCAGCAGATCCAGCGGCTGGAAGCCCAGCTGGGCGAACCGCTGTTCCTGCGCAGCAGCCGCAGCGTGCGCCTGAGCGCGGCCGGCGAGCGCCTGCTCGGCTACGCGCGCCGCCTGCTGCAGTTGAGCGACGAGGCGGTGCAGGCGGTGCGCGACGCCCGCACGCGGACCGTGCTGCGCATCGGCACCACCGACGACATCGCCGCGCACGCGCTCATGCCGGTGCTCGCCGACCTGGGCGCGCGCCGGCAGGAACTCCAGTTCGAAGTCCTGACCGCGCCGACACGCGAACTGCTGTCGCGGCTCGGCGGTGGCTGCGACCTGGTCGTCTGCCTCGGCCTGCCGAACAGCGGTGCCGGGCGTCGCCTCGCCATGCTGCCCCTGCGATGGGTCGGCCGCTGGCCCGGCACCGGTCCAGTGCCGCTGGCGCTGCATGCGGAAGGCTGCCTGATGCGCGGACAGGCGCTGGCGGCCCTGGACCAGGCCGGCGTGGCCTGGGAGGTCGCGACCAGCGCATCGGGCGCCGCCACGGTGGAAGCCGCGGCGCGCGCGGGCCTGGCGGTGGGCGTCGTCGTGGGCGGACTGGCCGCCGCCGACCTCCCCCGGCCCGCGCGGCTGCCCGCACTTCCGAAGGTGGAAGTGCGCCTGCATGCCGCGCTCCAGGCGGAACCGGTGGTCGCGGAACTGGCGGCGCTACTCGCCCGGCGGCTCAAGGCAGGCCTGCGACGCGCAGCGTGAGGACCGGCTCACGCGGCCTTGCCCGCCTCGTCGAAGTGCAGCCCGCATTCGCGCTTGAGCCCGAAGAAGCGCGTGTCCTCCTCGCGCATGCCGGGTTCCCAGCGACGCGTGGTGTGGATGTCGCCGATCGACACGTAGCCCTCGTGCCACAGCGGGTGGTAGGGCAGGTCGTGGCGGCGCAGGTGGTCCCAGAGGTCGCGATCGCTCCAGTCGGCGAGCGGATGCAGCTTCCAGCGACCGTCGCGCAGCTCGAGGAAGTCGATGTGCGCGCGCGTCGAGGACTGGCTGCGGCGCAGGCCGGCGATCCAGGTGCGCACGCCGAGTTCGGCGAGCGCACGCTGCATCGGTTCGACCTTGTGCACGCGGTTGTAGCGGTCGATGCCCTCGATGCCCTGTTCCCACAGCTGGCCATGCCGCGCTTCCGCCCAGCCTGCGCTGAGCTGCGGACGATAGACCTTGAGGTTGAGCGACAGCCGCGCCGCGAGCGTGTCGACGAAGCGGTAGGTCTCCGGGAACAGGTAGCCGGTGTCGACGAGGATCACCGGGATGTCGGCGCGCTCGCGCGTCACGAGGTGCAGCGCCACCGCCGACTGCGCGCCGAAGCTGCTCGACAGCGCGTGCTCGCCGGCCAGCGTGCGCAGCGCCCAGGCGATGCGTTCGCTGGCGTCCTGCTGGCCGAGCCAGCGGTTGAGCGCGGCGAGCGCGCGCGGATCCTGCGCGGCGGCGACGGGATCGGGCGGCGGGCTCATGACGCCAGCCTCAGCGGGATCGTGCGCGCGGGCGGCGCGGCGATGACGCCCGCGCGCACGAGGAAATCGCCGAAGCGCTCGCCGGTGGCGCGTTCCGTCGCATAACGGGCGAACAGCGGATCGAGCGCCGCGAGGATCTGTGCCTCGTCGATGTTGTCGCGGTACAGCGTGTTGAGCCGCTGCCCGCGGTGGTCGGCGCCGAGCATCAGGTTGTAGCGGCCCGGCGCGCGGCCGACCAGTGCGATCTCGCCGAGATAAGGCCGCGAGCAGCCGTTCGGGCAGCCGCTGATGCGCAGGTGCAACGGCGCGCCGGCGATGCCATGCGCGGCGAGCAGCGCGTCGACCTTCGCCGTGAGTGCCGGAAGGTAACGTTCGGCCTCCGCCATCGCCAGGCCGCAGGTCGGCAGCGCGACGCAGGCGAGCGCATCGCGCTGCAGCGGCGTGGCATCGCGCCAGGTGTCGATCCCGTGCCCGGCCGCGAGTGCATCGACGCGAACCCGCAGCGCGGCCGGGATGCCGGCGAGGGTCAGGTTCTGGTTCGGCGTCAGGCGGAACTGCACGCCCTCGCTGTCGCGCAGCAGCAGTGCGAGCGCACGCAGGCCGCTTTGCCAGCGTGCGTCGCCGTCGTCGCGCACGCGCCCGGACGGGACGGCCAGCGTCAGGTGCGCGCGTCCGTCCTCGCCGTCCACCCAGCCGAAGCGGTCGCCGTTGTGATCGAAGGCGGACGGCCGCGGTGGCGCGAAGGCGAAGCCCGCGCGGCGCTCGACCTCCCCCTTGAACCAGGCGAGGCCACGATCGTCGATCGTGTACTTGAGCCGGGCGCGCTTGCGGTCGCTGCGGTTGCCGAAGTCGCGCTGCGTCGTCAGCACCGCGACCGCGGTCGCGATCACGTCGCCGCTGTGGATGAAGCCGAGCACGTCGCCGAGGCGCGGATAGGTGTCGGCGTCGCCATGGGTCGCGCCCATGCCGCCACCGGCGACGACGTTGTAGCCGACCAGCACGTCGCGGCCGTCGCGCGGTTCGAGCACGGCGATGAAGCCGAGGTCCTGCGCGAACGCGTCGACGTCGTTCAACGGCGGGATCGCGAAGCCGATCTTGAACTTGCGTGGCAGGTAGGTCGCGCCGTAGTGGGACTCCGCGTCGTCGCCGCCGGCGATGCGCTCCTCGTCCAGCCACAGCTCGTAGTAGGCGCGGGTGTGCGGCAGCAGGTGCTCGGACAGCGCGGCCGCCTGCGCGAACACGCTGGCGTGCACGGCCGACTGCAACGGGTTGGCGGCGACCGTGACGTTGCGGTTGACGTCGCCGCAGGCGGCGATGGTGTCGATCAGCGCGGCGTTGATCCCCTGCAGCGTGGGCTTGAGCTCGCGCTTGAGCACGCCGTGCAGCTGCAGCGCCTGGCGGGTGGTGATGCGCAGGCCGCGCTCGGCGTAGCGGGATGCGATCGCGTCGAGTTGCAGCCACTGCGCCGGCGACAGCACGCCGCCGGGCGTGCGCGTGCGGATCATGAACTGGTAGGCCGGTTCGAGCTTCTGTCGACGCCGTTCCTCGCGCAGGTCGCGGTCGTCCTGCTGGTAGCTGCCGTGGAACTTGAGCAGCACCTGGTCGCCGGGACGCAGCGAACCGGTGACGGCATCCGCGAGGCTGTCGCGCAACGTGCCGCGCAGGCCGTCGCTGTCGCGCTTCAGGGTTTCGGCGGCGCTGGCGTCCATCAGGGCGTGTCCATCAGTAGGTGTCCCGGGCGTAGCGGCCCTGCCTTTGCAGCGCGTCGAGGTAGTCGGTGGCGGCGTCGTCGCCGAGGCCGCCGTGTTCGCGCACGACGGCGCCCAGCGCGGCGTGCACGTCGCGCGCCATCGCGGTGGCGCCGCAGACGTAGAGGTGGGCGCCGCCTTCCAGCCAGTCGAACAGCTCGCGGCCGCGTTCCAGCAGGCGGTGCTGCACGTAGGTCTTCGCCGCGCCGTCGCGCGAGAAGGCGAGGTCGAGCCGCTGCAGCTGGCCGCGCGCGAGCGCGTCCTGCCATTCGAGCTGGTAGAGGAAGTCGCTGCGGAAATGCGGGTTGCCGAAGTACAGCCAGTGCCGGCCGCGCGCGCCGTCGGCCACGCGCTCCTGCAGGAAGCCGCGGAACGGCGCGACGCCGGTGCCGGGGCCGACCATGATCACGTCGCGCGCGGTGTCGGCGGGCAGGCGGAAGCGGTCGTTCGCCTCGACGTAGACCGGCACGCCCGCGCCTTCCGCCGACGCGGCGAGGAAATGCGACGCCGCGCCCCAGCGCCGCGCGTCGCCGGCGGCGTATTCGACGTGCGCGACGGTGAGGTGCGCCTCCTCGCCGACCGCCTTCTGGCTGGACGCGATCGAATACAGGCGCGGCGCGAGCGGGCGCAGCGCGGCGACCAGCGCGTCGGCGTCCCAGTCGGCGCGGTGTTCGCGCAGCACGTCGATCACCTGGCGGTCGGCCACCCAGGGTGCGAGCTGCTGGGGATCGTCGAGCAGGCGGGTGAGCGCGACATCGCCCGCGCGTTCGGCCTGCGCGACGAGG
>JABFWF010000269.1 GCA_013362405.1 Lysobacter sp.
GTCGGTGTTGTAGGTCCGGCTGAGCGCGGTGTCCGGCCAGGTTTCCCAGGCGAGGCGGTTGTCCTCGCCGGGTTGGCCGTGGCGCTGGCCTTCGAAGATGCGTGCGGCGGTGACGGTGGTCAGGCTCATGCCGTCGCCGATGAACAGGATCACGTTGCGCGCGTGCCCCCGCAGCGCGCCGCGCGCGGCCGCCTGCGCGGCGCCGTCGCGGAACCACCACGCCGCGCTCTCGCCGTCGGGACGGTGGATGACGGGCACGTCGACGACGGGCGCGTCGGTCGTCCGTGCATCGGCGGGCGTCGCCTGCTGCGCGGTCGCGCAGGCGGCGAGCAGCAGGGTGCAGGCGAGGGCGGGCGTGAGCGAGCGGAGCATCGGCGGCACCGGCGGACGGACTGGCCGCCGATTATGCCGTGCGCCGTCGCGTCAGCCGGCCTTCGGCGGCGTGGTGTTCGGCGCGGCCGCGGCGCCGGGCGTCCAGCCGCAGGTCTGGCCTTCGTTCTGCTGCTGTAGCCATTCCTGCAGTGGGGCGAAGTATTCCAGCAGCGGCCCGGCATCCATGCGCGTGCTGCCGGTGAACTCCTTCAGCGTCTGCTGCCAAGGCTGGCTCGCGCCCTTGGCCAGCATCGCCTCGTACTTCGCGCCTGCCGCCTTGCTGCCGTAGAAGCTGCACGCGTACAGCGGGCCCTTGTAGCCGGCCGCGTCGCACAGCGCCTTGTAGAACTGGAACTGCAGGATGTAGTCGAGGAAGTAGCGCGTGTACGGCGTGTTGGCGGGGACGTGGTACTTCGCGCCCGGGTCGAAGAAGTCCTCGCCGCGCGGCGTCACCGGCGCCACGCCCTGGTACTTCGCCTTCAGCTCCCACCACGCCTGGTTGTAGTGGTCGGGCGTGATCGAGCCGTCGAACACGCCCCAGCGCCAGCGATCGATCAGCAGGCCGAACGGCAGGAATGCGACCTTCGACAGCGCCATCTTCATCTGCGCGTTGACCAGCGCCTCCTGGCCCTGCTCCGGCTCGCCGGCCAGGCCGATCGCGTGCAGGTAGTCCGGCGTCATCGACAGCACGATGGTGTCGCCGATCGCCTCGTGGAAGCCATCCTGCGCGCCCTGCTGGAAGATCGGCGGCTGCTTCGCGTAGGCGAGGTAATAGTAGATGTGCCCGAGCTCGTGGTAGATCGTGGCGAGGTCTTCCTCGGTCGGCTTCAGGCAGGTCTTGGTGCGCACGTCGTGGCCGGCGGTGTCCATCGGCCAGGCGCTGGCATGGCACACGACGTCGCGGTCGCGCGGCTTGATGAACTGGCTCTTGTCCCAGTAGCTCGCCGGCAGCTTGGGCATGCCCAGCGAGATGTAGAAGTCCTCGGCGCGCGCGGCCATCTGCTTGGCCACGTCGAGCTGCGCGGCGCGGTCGGCCTCGACCACCTGCGCGGGGCTGGGCGTGCCGGCGAGCTTCGCCAGTTCGCCGTCGTAGTCCTGCCGGTACTGCTGCTGCAGCGCGCCGGTGACGTCGAGGTCGCCGACGCCGCGGTAGGGCTGCAGCACGTCCCAGAGGTTGCTCCAGTCCTGCTGCCACATGTTGCCCATCAGGTGCGCGGGCAGCATGCGCCCGGCGACCTCGCCCTTGCCCTTGCCGTACTTCGCGTCGAGGCGCGTGCGTGCGTAGCAGTGCAGCTGCTCGTACAGCGGCTTGACCTGCGTCCACAGCCGGTCGGTCTCGGCGGCGAACTGCGCCGGCGGCATGTCGTAGGCGGCGCGCCAGGCCTCGCCGGCATCGGCGAAGCCCATGTCCTTCGCGCCCTCGTTCACCAGCGCGACGAAGCGCACGTAGTCCTTGCGCATCGGCACCGCGGTCGAATGCCAGCCTTGCCAGGCGTCGAGTTGCGCGCCGTAGTCGCGGTTCGTGCGCAGCACGTCCTCGAGTTCGCCGAGCTGGCGGCATTGCCTGCGGCCGTCGACGTCGCGGCAATAGGTGCCGGCGCCATACATGCCTTCGAGGCGGGTGGCGATGCGCGCGAGCTCGGCCAGCTTGGCCGGATCGCGCGGCGGCGGCATCGCCGTCGTCAGCTTGAGCAGCATGATCGAGCGTGCCGCCTGGGGCGACATCGGCTTGCCCTCGTAGCGGCGCGCCTGCTCGATCCAGCCGTTGAGGGCGGTCAACCAGCGCTCGTTCGCCTTCGCCGCGACCAGCTCGCTGTCGTCGTTGATGTAGGTCGAGGAGATCCATTGCGCGGCACTGAGCTCCGCGTACAGCCCGCGGAACTCGTCGTTGACGCGGGCGACGAACTGGTCGGCGGTCTCGTCGGCGGGCGCCTCGCGGAGCACGCCGGGCGCACTGGCGGCCGTCGGCGAATGCGCGCGTTTGCAGGCGCCGAGCGACAGCGCAGCAACGACGAGCGCGAGCGTCAGGAAGACGGTGCGGTGCTTCATGGACGGGCTCCGGACGACGCGTGCCGCTGAATGGGAACGGGCAGGCTAGTGCCGGCAGACATGCATGCGCAAGCAGGTTCACCATGCGCCGACCACCGGGGACGGACGATCGCAGGGTCATCCATGACCGGCGGAGGCTCCCATGCCCGAAGCAGCAACCCTCAAGCGCGCCCGGCGCGACAAGCGCGAAGGCAAGGCACCGAGCACCCAGGCCGGCGAGTTCGTGCGCGAGGAAATCGAGCACGTGCGCGAAGGAAAACACGGCGCGCGGTCCACCAAGCAGGCGATCGCGATCGGCTTGTCGAAGGCGCGCCGTGCCGGCGTCAAGGTATCGCCAGGCAAGACGGCGTCGAAAAGCACGCGGCACAAGGCCGAGCAGGACATCGAGGCCGGCGAGGAGCACAAGCCGGTCTCGAAGAAGCGGTCGCGCGCGACGACGAAGGCGCTCGAGCGCGAAGGCCATTCCGCGGCGTCGAAAAAGGCGCTGTCCACGCAGGGGCGCAAGGCCGCGAAGAAGCGCACCGCCGCCGACCGCTCGGCCGCCGCGAAGAAGGCGGCACGGACCAAAGGGCCGGCGGAACGTTCGGCCGCGGCGCGCAAGGCGGCACGCACGCGCGCGTCGCATGCGCACCACGGGCACGCCCACGCCTGACGGGACGATGGCGACGACGCAGCACCACGGGCGGGGCAAGCACTGGTCGCGGCACGTGACCGGGACCAGCAACGCGCTCGACCTGCGGGAGGGCGTATTCGCGCTCGAGGACCCGGAGGCGATCGCGCGTTCGCTCAAGCGATCGGCCGAACACAGCCGTCGACGCAAGGCCGATCCGTACCGCTCGGCGATGTCGATGCTGACGTTCTACATCAACCGCGCCGGGCGGAACCTGCCGGAGGAGCGACGGCACACGCTCGAAGGGGCGAAGGACGCGCTGCGCGAGCTGTACCACCGGCCGCGGGCGCACTGACGGGACGCGCAGAGATCAGGGCAGGCGCAGCGTCCTGCCCGCCGACGCGAGGCCGCGTTCCTGCAGCCACGCCCAGGCGGCATCGGCGTCGTGATCGACGTAGGCGCGCGCGGAACCGAGGCGGAAGGTGTAGCCCCAGGCGTCCATGTCGGCGAGCACGCGCGCCGCGCCGACGTCGGGCAGCGCATCGCCGAGCAGCGCCTGCAGCACGCACACCGCGTCTTCTTCCTCGGTCGAGTCGGTGGCGTCGGTGTGCACCTGCGCGCGCCGCTCGGGCGGCAGCACGATCAGGTGCGCGGCCTCGTGCAGCACCGAATGCACGGGCGTGTCACGGCGCGCGTGAACCGTCGTGCCGACCAGGCCGGCCTCCGGCGCGCCCCAGTAGCTGCCGGGAATGTCGGCGCCGTCGGACAGCAACGACAGCGTCACGCCATAGCGGGCGAGCAGGGCGGCGACGGCCGCGACATCGATGTCGCCGAGTGCGAGGACGCCGTCCGGGGACGACGCCAGCTCGGTGGGGGCTTGCGCGGACATGGAAAAGCTCGCGGCTGCAAGCCGCTCCTACGATAGCGGTCGAACCATCAGGCCGAGGTGCGCTCGGGCAGCGACACCGAGATGTCGAGCACGTCGTGCTCGCCGTCCTTGACCACGTCGACCTTGACCGCGTCGGCATCCACGTTGACGTATTTGCGGATGACTTCCAGCAGTTCGCGCCGGAGCAGCGGCAGATAGTCGGGGCCACCGGCGTTGCTGCGCTCCTGCGCGATGATGATGCGCAGGCGATCCTTGGCGATCGAGGCGGTGTTCTTCTTCGCCTTCAGGAAATCGAACATGCCCATGCGTCAGCCCCCGAACAGCTTGCTGAAGAAGCCCTTCTTCTCCAGCTGGGTGAAACGCATCGGCCGCTCCTCGCCCATCAGCCGCGCGACCGCGTCGTCGTAGGCCATGCCGGCCGGCGACTCGCCGTCGAGGATCACCGGCTCGCCCTTGTTGGAGGCGTTGAGCACGTCGCCCGACTCCGGGATCACGCCGATCGTCTTCAGGCCCAGCACTTCCTCGACGTCCGTGATCGACAGCATCTCGCCGTTCTCGACGCGCGCCGGGCTGTAGCGGGTCAGCAGCAGGTATTCCTTGACCCGTTCGCCCGCCTCCGCGCGTCGCGTCTTGCTCGCCAGCAGGCCGAGGATGCGGTCGGAGTCGCGCACGGACGAGACTTCCGGATTGACCACGACGACCGCCTGGTCGGCGAAGTACATCGCGAGGAATGCGCCCTTCTCGATGCCGGCCGGCGAGTCGCACACGACGTAGTCGAAGCCCTCGTCGGCGAGGTCCTTCAGGACCTTCTCCACGCCTTCCTTCGTCAGCGCGTCCTTGTCGCGCGTCTGCGACGCCGCGAGCACGTGCAGGTTGTCGAAGCGCTTGTCCTTGATCAGCGCCTGCTTGAGCGAGGCCTCGCCGTGGATCACGTTGACGAAGTCGTACACCACGCGGCGCTCGCAACCCATGATCAGGTCGAGGTTGCGCAGGCCGACGTCGAAGTCGATGACCGCGACCTTCTTGCCGCGGCGCGCCAGCCCGCAGGCGATGCTGGCGCTGGTGGTGGTCTTGCCGACGCCGCCCTTGCCGGACGTGACTACGATGATTTCGGCCAAAGCACGTTCTCCCAAGTTGCCCCATGGCGCGCGTCGCGGCGCGCTCGTTGTTGTCGTTGCGCGGGGTCCGGTGGCAGCCCGCGCGGCACAAGGCCGCATCCTACCGTGCCGCGCGCTTCAGTCGAGCGCGGCGACCTGCAGCTGTCCCTTCTCCAGCCAGATCTGCACCGGCTTGCCACGCATCGCCGCCGGCATGTCCTCCAGCACCTTGTAGTGCCCGGCGATCGCGACCAGTTCGGCATGGAACTCGCGGCAGAAGATCCGCGCCTGCTCGAAACCCTGCGCGCCGGCGAGCGCGCGGCCGCGCAGCGCGCCGTAGATGTGGATCGAGCCGTCGGCGATGACCTCGGCGCCGGCGCCGACCGTGGCGAGCACGGTCAGGTCGCGCTGTTCCGCATAGACCTGCTGGCCGGAACGCACGGGCGTGGCGTGGACCAGGCCGGGATCTCCCGACGGCGCGCGCTGCGCCGGGGCGGCGGCTTTCGCTGGCGCCGGCTCGGGCGCGGCCCGCGCGGGTGCAGGAGCGGACGCCGCGGGTGCCGCTGACGAAGGCTCGTACTGCGCCCGGAACTTCGCCAGCAGCGGCAGGCCGAGCGCGATGGCGAGCTGCTCGTTTTCGCTGCTGCCGTAGGCCAGCGCGACCGGCAGCACGCCGGCCTCGCGCAGTGCCTCGACCAGGCCGCGCGCCGTGGCCACGTCCGGCGTCCCCGGCAGCGCGCCGAAGTCGACGATTACCGCCGCGCGCTCGAAGAGCTTGGGCGCACGCGCCACGCGTTCGCGCATCTCGGCGGCGAGCTTGTCGACGTCGAGCGTGCGCACGCGCAGGTTGGCGATACCGACCTGGCCGATCTTGAGCTCGCCGGCCTGTTCGTAGTCGAAGGAGGTCGCCGCCATGGCTCAGGTCCCCGTCGCGCGCTGGTCGACGTGTTGTTCGAAGGCGGCGACGCGCGGGGCGCCGACCCAGGGCACGTCCGGCAGGCGCGCGCCATAGGCCTCGCGGACCCAAGGGTAGCTGCAGAGCTGCTTCATCAGCATCGCCGCGCGGCGGCCGCTGCTCTGCATCACGTGCTGGCCGACCTCGCGGAATCCGAAGCTGCCGTGGAAAAGGAGGGCGGGGTCGGTGCCGGGCTCGAGGAACACTTCGCACGCGAGGTGCGGATAGCGCAGCTCGGCGTAGCTCTGCACGTCGGCATAGAAGGCGCGGCCGACGCCGCCGCCGCGACGACGGCTCGCCACCGCGATGCGGTCGATGTAGAAGAACTGCGGATGGCGCTCGTGGAACCAGCGGAAGTTGTCGCTGTCGTGCCCACTGTCGGCGCCGAAGCCGACCAGGAAACCGGCCAGCGCGCCGTCGCGCTCGGCGACGCGGAAGTACTCGGCATGCTCGTAGAACGCGCGCAGGCGGCCCGCGTCGAGCGGCAGGATCGCAGGACCGGCAGCGTTGTTGAGGGCAAGGACGGAATCCAGCTCGTGCTCGCGCACGTCGCGGATGGCGATCGACATTCCCGACTCCCGGCTTCGACGAACGGACTGCCGGACGCGCATGATCCGCGTCCGCTCCCACTCCGGAATTATCGCATGCGGCCCGCGCCGGGCGGGCCACGCGCGGGCCGCCGCGGCCCCGCATCGGGCAGGGTTCAGGCGTCCTGTGCAAGGTGCGCCGACCCGTGTGGACCCCACGCCGGGCATGACTTCCGGCGTGGCGCGCGCCCGCGCCTTTGTGCCTAAGATGCGGCATGTTCGCCCGCCTGAATCACAGTCGCCTGCTGCGCTACGCCGGGCTGTTCACCTGGGCGGTGATCGGCATGCCGCTGCTGCTGCTCGCGCTGATGCCGGCCGAACAGCCGGGCGGACTGGGCCAGGAACCGGCCGGCGGCGCGCATATCGGCTGGCTGGCGTGGGGCGCGTACGCGACCTTCGGCCTCTGTTACGGCTGGCTCACCCGCGCGCTCGGCAGCCGCCGCGTGCGCGCCTTCGACTACCTGCTGCTGCTCCTGCTCACCGCCAGCGCGGTGGCGATCAGCTACTACAGCGCGAGCGGCCTCGGCAGCATCCTGCTGATGGTCGCCGCCTGCGTGCTGCCGTGGCTGTTGCCGCTGCCGTTCGGCGTGGCCTGGCTGGTGCTGAGCGAATTCCTGGTCGTGCCGGTGTACGTGCGCTGGCTCGACATGTCGTGGCTGGAAGCGCTGATGCAGTCGCTGCTGTACGCCGGCTTCTCCGGCTTCGTGTTCGTGACCAGCCTGGTCGCACGGCAGCAGGCGCAGGCGCGCGAGGACCAGCGTCGGCTCAACGCCGAGCTGCGCGCCACGCGCGCGCTGCTCGCCGAGAGCGCACGCGTCAACGAGCGCACCCGCATCTCACGGGAGCTGCACGACCTGCTCGGCCACCACCTCACCGCCTTGAGCCTCAACCTGGAAGTCGCCGGGCACCTGGTCGAGGGACAGGCGCAGGAGCACGTCAACCAGGCGCACACCCTCGCGCGCCTGCTGCTGAGCGACGTGCGCGAGGCGGTCAGCCAGCTGCGCGACGAGGACGCGATCGACATGGCGGCGACGCTGCGGCCGCTCGCCGACCACGTGGCCGGCCTCGCCATCGACATGGAGCTGCCTACGCCCTTCCTGCTCGAGGATCCGGAGCGCGCGCACGAGCTGCTGCGCTGCACGCAGGAGATCATCACGAATGCCGTTCGCCACGCGCAGGCGACGCGGCTGCTGCTGCGCTATTCCTTCGAAGGCCGCACGGTGCGCCTGCAGGCGAGCGACGACGGCCGCGGCGCCGAGGCGCCGGTCGCTGGCAATGGCCTGCGCGGGATGCGCGAGCGGCTCGCGGCCTACGGCGGCACGGTCGCCATCGATACCGGTCCGCAGCGCGGCTTCGGCCTCGACATCCGCCTGCCGATGGACGAGCGTCCGACGCCGCTCGTGCGGCCCGAACCCGTCCACGCTCCATCCTCCCTTCCTGCGACGCCTTCCGGAGAGGCCGCATGATCCGCATCTGTCTCGTCGACGATCAGACCCTGGTGCGCCAGGGCATCCGCTCGCTGCTGGCGCTCGCCGAGGGCATGGAGGTGGTGGGCGAATGTGGCGACGGGCGCCAGGCCATCGAGTTGATCCCGCAGCTCGCGCCGGACGTGGTGCTGATGGACATGCGCATGCCCGTGATGTCGGGGCTGGAGGCGCTGCAGGCGCTGGCGCGCCTGGGCGCGCTGCCGCCGACGATCATCCTCACGACCTTCGACGACGACCAGCTGGTGATGGCGGGCCTCAAGGCGGGCGCGAAGGGCTACCTGCTCAAGGATGTGTCGCTCGAGCAGCTGGTCGGGGCGATCCAGACCGTCGCCGCCGGTGGTTCGGAGGTCCAGCCGGCGGTGACCCAGCGCCTGCTGTCGGGCCTGGAGCACATGCGCAACGACTTCGTCAGCCTCGACCGGCCCGACCCGCTCACCGACCGCGAGACCGAGATCCTGCGCCTGATGGCGTCGGGCTTCTCCAACAAGGAGATCGCCAACT
This sequence comes from Lysobacter sp., assembly GCA_013362405.1. Classification (GTDB taxonomy): domain Bacteria; phylum Pseudomonadota; class Gammaproteobacteria; order Xanthomonadales; family Xanthomonadaceae; genus JABFWF01. The sequence continues at coordinate 8,548 of JABFWF010000269.1, forward strand.
CGCTGGGCGTCGCCGAAGGCACGATCAAGAACCACGTCTCCAACATCCTTTCCAAGCTCGGCGTGCGCGACCGTACCCGCGCCGTGCTCAAGGCCTTCGAGCTCAAGCTGGTGCAGGGCGCCACGCCCTGACGGCCGCGGCGAGACGCGGTTCACAGCCCGGCGCGCAGAGGCCAATCCGCGGCAACCAGGCGCTGCCAGGGCGAAGGGCTTCTTGCTACGATTAGAGGTCTGCGTCCTGGCCAGCGGCCCGGGCGGGGCCTGCCCCCTGGAGATGCCTGAATGACCCGTTTGATCGAAATCGTGATTTCCCTGGCGATCGTCGCCGCGCTGTTCCTGGTCGTCGGGCTCGTGCTGCCCTCGCACCGCCACCTGAGCGAGCAGGTCGAGACCAACCGCAAGGTGACGATCGTGTACGACACCTTGAACAGCTTCCGCCGCTTCAAGGACTGGAACCCGCTGGTGCTGCGCGACCCGCGCATGAAAGTCCAGCTCTCCGGCCCGCAGTCGGGCGTCGGCGCGACCCTCAGCTACAGCTCCGAGCACCCGCAGCTGGGCGAGGGCAGCTACAAGATCACCGCTTCCGAGCCGGGCCAGAGCGTCACCTACGCGATCGAGAACCCGCAGCGCGGCGGCGAGAAGAAGACCGTCTTCGTCCTGAAGCCGACCGGCCACGCAGGCCGCAACATCCAGATCACCCAGATCTACGACGTCGACTACGGCTGGGACCTGTTCGGCCGTTATGCCGGCATGTACGTGCGCAGCCATGTCGGCGACGACATGAAGCTCGGCCTGCAGCGCCTGACCAACATGCTGGCCTCCGTGCCGAACGCCGATTACCGCGCCCAGGGCGTGCGCATCGGCGACCTGCGCGTCATCGACCGCCCGGCCGAGGACCTGCTGGTGGTCAACGCCGGCGCCATCGCCCGCGACCAGGACAAGCTGAAGGCGGCGATGAATGCCGACATGGAATGGATCAAGCGCAGTATCGACGCCAGCGGCCTGACCGCGGCCGGCCCGATGCGCATCGTGTCCACGGAATTCGGCACCCAGAACTACACCTTCGACGTCGCCGTGCCGGTGCGCCGCAGCGGCAGCGAGGCCAATGCCGCCGCGGACGCCCAGCTGACCGGCCTCAAGCTGCAGGGCCCGGTGAAGTACGTCCACGTGGCCCCGGTGCGCGCCGCCTCGGCCAACTACACCGGTTACATGATGGAACTCGAGAACGCGCACAACATGCTGCGCGCCTGGGCGCTGACCAACGGCTACGAGGTGGTCGACCGCCCGTACGAGGTCTACAAGAACGGCGTGGAGGGTGCCTTCAGCGAGGACGGCCAGTTCGAGATGTACTGGAACCTCAAGTAAGGTTTTCTCCTGCCTGTTGCCAAACGACACGCCGCCTCGCGCGGCGTGTCGCGTTTCCGGGACTGGATACCGCCATGAACGTCGCCCCTTCTGCCCCGTCGAAGTCGTTCTTGGCCGCCAGCGGCGCGCTGTGCGCGGGCATCGCGGTCGCACTCGCCGCGTATGCGGCGCACGCGGCGGCGGGCATGGCGCAAGGGTTGCTGCAGACCGCGGCTGCGCTGCTGTTCGGGCATGGCTTGGCGCTGGCGGCATTGGCGCGCGGCGCGTTCTGCCGGCGGCGCCGGTGGGCGTTCGTGGCGTTGTTGGCGGGCAGCGTGCTGTTCGCCGGCAGCGTGGCGCTGCACGTGTTCGCGCAGGTTCCACCGCGGCTCGCGCCCACGGGCGGGATGCTGATGATCGGCGGCTGGCTGCTGCTCGCCTTCGACCTGCTGCAGGAGTAGCCATGCCGCGCCACGCCCGGGGATTCGACACCGCTGCCGCGCACGCGCACCTCGCCAGGTGCGATCGCAAGCTCGCCAGGTGGATGGAGAAGATCGGCCCGGTCGCGCCGGATCCGCGCTGGCGCAAGGCCTTCGACCCGGTCGATGCGCTCGCCCGCGCGATCCTCTACCAGCAGCTCAGCGGCAAGGCGGCGGCGACGATCGTCTCGCGCGTCGAAACCGCGATCGACAGCGGCCGCTTCCACTGCGACACGCTCGCGCGCGTCGACGACGCCGGCCTGCGCGCCTGCGGCGTGTCGGGCAACAAGACGCTCGCGCTGCGGGACCTCGCCGCACGCGAGGAGCGCGGCGAGATCCCGACGCTGCGGCAGATGGCCACGCTCGACAACGACGCGATCATCGCCGCGCTGGTCCCGGTGCGCGGCATCGGCCGCTGGACGGTGGAGATGATGCTGATGTTCCGGCTCGGCCGGCCGGACGTGCTCCCGGTCGATGACCTCGGCATCCGCAAGGGTGCGCAGGCGGTCGATCGCCTCGAGGCCATGCCCGCGCCGAAGGCCCTGCTCGCGCGCGGCGAGCGTTGGGGACCGTATCGCACGTACGCCAGCTTCTACCTGTGGCGCATCGCCGACCAGGCCACGCGGCAGGCGACACCCACCAAGCGTTCGCAGGATTGAGCGCGCCTCCGGAGGAACGCCGCATGGGCGGACGCCAGCACCAGCTCGAATTCCGCTTCCTCGCCGAGCCCACCGACGTCAACTACGGCGGCAAGGTGCACGGCGGCGCGGTGATGAAATGGATCGACCAGGCGGGCTACGCGGCTGCGGTCGGCTGGAGCGGGCACTACAGCGTCACCGTGGCGGTCGGCGGGATCCGTTTCCTCGCGCCGGTGCGCATCGGCGATCTCGTCACCGTCTCTGCGCGGCTGGTGCACACCGGCACCAGCAGCATGCAGTTCGTCGTCGAGGTGCGCGCGCGCGAGCCGGTCGCCGATGCGGCGCAGGCGCGGTTGTGCACGCAGTGCGTGATCGTGTTCGTGGCGCTCGACGGCGTCGAAGGCCGGCCGGTCCCGGTGCCGGCGTGGACGCCGCGCGACGACGCGGAACACCGGTAGGCCGAGCGCGCAGAGCGGGTGATGGGCCTGAGCCACGACATCGAAGAGGCGATCGCCGGCCTCGATCCCGGCCCGATGCGGGACTGACGCCGCAAACGCGGAAGGCCGCCTCGCGGCGGCCTTCGCTGGTCCGACCGGCGCGGGGATCAGAGCCCGGCGACGCGGCGTGCCTGCACGAAGCGGTCGCTCCAGTAGGCATTGTCCAGGCTCGACACCTCGACGGCCTTGCCGCTGCGCGGCGCATGCACGAAGCGTCCGTCGCCGACGTAGATGCCGACGTGGTCGACCTCGCCGCGGGCGCGGCGGGCGAAGAAGACGAGGTCGCCGGGCGAAAGCAGGGCGCGGTCGGTCACCAGCTCGCCGCTCTTGGCGAGGTCGCGGGACACGCGCGGCAGCTCGACGCCGAGCGCGTTGCGGAACACATAGCCGACCAGGCCGCTGCAATCGAACCCGTCGGTACCGCTGCCACCCCAGCGGTAGGGCGTGCCGAGCAGGGCCAGGGCGCGCTGCAGCACGGTCTGGATGCGCGCGCTCAGCGCCGGGGCCGGCACCGCGGCATCCGCCGGTTGCGCGGCGACCATGCGGCGCAGGTCGCCGGCGATCAGGATCGCGCGGTCGGACAGCGGCAGGCTGGCATCGATGGACGGCGGAGCCGGCAGTGCGGCCGGAGCCGGCGCAGGCGTGGCCTGCGCAGCGGACGCCGGTGCCTGCTGTGCGAAGGCGGGCAGGGTGGCCGCGCCGAGCACGGCGCAGCACAGGAAACGGAGGAGGCCCGGAATGGGCCGGCGGTTGGCGGCGGGGCGGCCAAGGGGTTGGTCGTTCGTCGTCACGCGGGATTCACGGCAAAAGCGAAGGGCGATGGTGCCCCACCCCGGCGGCCAGTGGGTTCAATTTTCGTAAAGAAGGGGTGAAAACCGGCGACGAGCGTCACGCTTTGGCGTGCCGCCGGCAGGCGCCTGTCAGCGCAGCACGCGCCTGGCGCCGGTGTAGTGGTCGCGCCAGTACGCTCCGTCCAGCCGGTCCAGCCGGACCGTGCCGCCTGTGCTCGGCGCGTGCACGAACCGGCCCTCGCCCACGTAGATGCCGACGTGCGAGACCTGGCCGCCGGCGCCGAAGAACACCAGGTCGGCGGCTACCAGCCGCTCTGGCGGGATGCGCGGGCCTTCCCACCCGGCGAGCTCGCGGGCCGTGCGGGGCAGCCGCAGGTCGAGCATGTCGCGGTAGACGTAACCGACCAGGCCGCTGCAGTCGAACCCGCCGTCCGGGGTGTTCCCGCCGTACCGGTAGGGCGTGCCGACGAGGCTGAGCGCGCGCATCAGCACGGCATTGGCCTTCGCCGGGTCGGCGGGCGGGACGACCGGCCAGCTGCGGGTGGCGACCGGCGTGCCGCGCACCGGAGCGTGGCCGCAGGCGGCGAGGCCGAGCGTACAGGCCAGTGCGAGCAGGGCGGCCGCGGCTGGCGCCGACCGGAACGAGCCCGGATAATGCGCGGTTCCCGCAGCCCGGTTGCTGGCGTGATTCATCGCGCCCCAGTGTGGCCGCTTTCACCCGGCGTGCACAAGCCGCCTCCCCATTTGCCGGCGCGCCGGCTCCCGAGGTCCCATGAAGATCGAGAAAGACCGCGTCGTCCGCTTCCACTACAGCGTCGCCGAGCAGGGCCAGGAGCCCGTGGAAAGCTCGAAGGGGGGCGAGCCGCTCGCCATCCTGTACGGCCACGGCAACATCATCCCGGGCCTGGAGAAGGCAATGGACGGCCGCGAGGCGGGCGAGTCGTTCAGCGCCGAGGTGCCGGCCGCCGAGGCCTACGGCGAGAAGCGCGAAGGCCTGACCCAGCGCGTCCCGAAGAAGCACTTCGGCGAGCAGCGCCTCGTCCCCGGCATGCAGGTCGTTCTCAACACCAACTTCGGCCCACGCGCGGTGACCATCGAGAAGGTCGGCATGAGCGTGGTGGACGTCGACCTCAACCATCCGATGGCCGGCAAGGACCTGCATTTCGACATCGACGTCGTCGACGTGCGCGAGGCGACGCCGGAAGAACTGGAGCACGGCCACGTGCACGGCGAGGGTGGCCATCACCACTGAGCGCCATCGGCGCCTTCGTAATGGAAACGGCCCGCTCGCGCGGGCCGTTTCTTTTCTGCGGTACCGCGATGGATCAGTTGACGCTGACCGCGCTCCACGCCGCGGCGACCGTGGCGTACTGCGTCGAACCGGCGCCGTACAGGTCGGCGGCGGCGCTGAGCGTGGCGGCGCGCGCGCCGGCGTAGTTGGTGCTGGAGGTCATGTAGACCGTCAGCGCGCGGTACCAGACCTGCTGCGCGGCGGCGCGGCCGATGCCGGCGATGCTGGAGCCGTTGCAGGTCGGCGAGCCGTAGTTGCCGTTCGGCCACGTCTTCGCCCCGCTGCCTTCCGCCAGCAGGTAGTAGAAGTGGTTGGCGACGCCCGAGCTGTAATGCACGTCGAGCGAGCCGATGCCGCTGCTGTAGCAGTTGGGCGAGCTGCCGTCGAGGTTCGGGTTGTACATGTAGCGCAGGGCCTTCGCCTGGCCCGGGTTGCTCATGTAGATCATCTCGCCGATTTCATAGTCGCCCGGGTCGTTGGCGTTGTTGGCGAAGAACTCCACCATCGTGCCCATGATGTCCGAGTTGGCCTCGTTGAGGCCGCCGGACTCGCCGGAGTAGGTCAGGTTGGCGGTACGGCTGGTGACACCGTGGCTCATCTCGTGGCCGGCCACGTCGAGCGCGACCAGCGGGTAGTAGGTGACGCCGTCGCCGTCGCCGAAGGTCATGCAGAAGCAGGAATCCGACCAGAACGCATTGACGTAGTTGCGGCTGTAGTGGACCCGGCTGAGCGCGCCCTTGCCGTCGTTGGCGATGCCGTTGCGGCCGAACGTCGTCTTGTAGAAGTCCCACGTCGTCGCCACGCCGTAATGCGCGTCGGCCGCGGCCGTGGCGCTGTCGGAGGTGGCGTTGTTGCCCCAGATGTTGTCGGCGTCGGTGTACAGCGTGCCGCTGCCGCGCGTGCCGTTGGCCATGTTGGTGGTGTAGCCGCCGCCGCGCGTGGTGTCGGTCAGGTTGTAGCTGCCGCTCGAGGACGCGGTGTTGAGCGTGACATTGCCCGAGAACAGCGTCTTGCCGGTGCCGACCGCGGCGGTGCCGCCGGCGGTGCCGCCGCCGCTGCCGGGCTTGCCGGTTTCGACGGTGTCCCACTGGGCCAGCACCTGGCCGCTCTTCGCGTCCACGATGTAGTGCATGTCGGTCGGCGTGCTGTCGGCCTTCAGGCCGGAGTACACGACTTCATGGGCGAGCGCCGGCGCGGCGCCGCGGGCGTAGACCACCAGCCGCGAGGTCGGCACGCCCTGGAAGCCGGTGCCGAAGCGGGTGCCCGCCTCGACGATCGCCTGGTCGGCGCTGACCGCCGGGACGACGTCCGGACGGCCGGCGGTCTTGAGCGTCATGCTGGCCGACCGGAGCTGGCCGTTCTTCGAGTGCACGACCACGTCGCCGCCGATCACCGGCAGGCCGCGGTAGGTGCGGTCGAAGCGGACGTGCTCGCTGCCGTCGCTGTCGACGATCACGTCGCGGGCGACGAAGCGGTCGGCGTCGGCGCGCTGGAACGACTTGCCGTGGCCGTCGATCAGGCCCAGCGCGCGGGTCACCGCGGGCGAGCCGGCCGGGACAGCGGCGAGGGCGGTGACGGGAAGGACGAGCGCGGCCGCGATCGCCACGCTGAGAAGGCGAGACTGCAATTGCATGAAAACACCCCTGAGTGTTTTGTCGGAAGGACCGGCAGGGCCGGGTTGGACATACACTCCGACGCTCCGCTCGACGCGGCTCGCCGTAGTGACCTTGAAGGCCAGTCCGGCGGCTGCGGGGGCAGTCCGGTGCGGGCGCTTGGGCGGCGAAACGTAGGCATGCCGCAATGGAATTGTCATGCTGCATCGCGAAACGGGTGTGCCGGGCGTCACCAAAAAGTCGGGAATCCGTAGCAGAACGGGCCAGCCGGCCTGGCGACAACCATCGGAAAATGTGGCAGTGCACAAAGAACCGGACGTTCTCATCATCGGTGGCGGGGTGGTTGGGTTGGCGTGCGGATTGGCCCTGCAGCAGGCCGGGCGGCAGGTACGGGTGCTGGAGGCGGGTGTCGTCGGCCACGGTAGTTCCCATGGCAACTGCGGCACGCTGACGCCGAGCCACGCGTTGCCGCTGGCGGTGCCGGGCACCATCCGCCGCGCACTGCGGTGGATGCTCACGCCGGACGCCCCGTTGTACGTCGCGCCGCGCCTGGATCCCGCGCTCTGGCGCTGGCTGCTGCGCTTCGCCGGGCAATGCAACGCGACCACGGCATTGCGTGCTGCGCGCGCGCGCGCGGCGCTGCTGCAGGCATCGCGGGCGATGTTCCCCGGGTTGCTGGCGCAACATTCGATCGCGTGCGAATTCGCCGAGCTCGGGGTCGACCACGTGTTCCGCGACCCGCGCGCGCTGGAGGCCTTCCTGTCCGAATGCGAGGCGCTGGCCGGGCTCGGCATCGGCCACGAGCGCATCGCCGGCGATGCCTACCTGCGCGAGGAGCCCGCGCTACGCGAGGGCGTGGTGGGCGTGGTGCGCTTCCCCGGCGACGCCAGCCTGCGTCCCGACCGCTACGTCGCTGGCCTGGCGCGCGCGCGGGCCGGCGCCGGCGGCGAGATCGTCGAGCACTGCCCGGTGCAGGGCGTGCAGGCGCAGGGCGGGCGCATGCAGGTCGCCACCGCGCAGGGCGCGCAGGCGGCGCGCGACGTGCTCGTCGCCACCGGGGCGTGGACGCCGCGCCTGGGCCTGTCGCCCGCGCTGGCGCCGTTGCGTGGCGCGATGCAGCCCGGCAAGGGCTACTCGATCACCTACGACCGCCCGGCGCTGGCGCCGCGCCGGCCGCTGGTGCTGCACGAGCGCAGCGTGTGCGTGACCACCTGGGGCAGCGGGTACCGGCTCGGCAGCACGATGGAGTTCTCCGGCCACGACACCCGCCTCAACCGTCGCCGCCTCGGCGCGCTCGAGCGTGGCGCGCGCGAATACCTGCGCGAGCCGGTCGGTCCGACGGTGCGCGAGGAATGGTTCGGCTGGCGCCCGATGAGCTGGGACGACATGCCGATCCTCGGTGCGGTGCCCGGCCAGCCTCACCTCTGGATCGCGACCGGGCATGGCATGCTCGGCGTCAGCATGAGCCCCGCCACCGCGCAGCTGCTGTGCGACCTCATCACCGGTCGCGCGTCGTCGCTGGATCCCGCGCCGTACGCGCCGGGCCGCTTCGCGTGAGTGCATCGCGGTGAGCGCGGCATCCTTCGACCTCATCATCATCGGCGGCGGCTCCGGCGGCCTCGCCGGCGCCTTCCGCGCGGCCGCGCACGGCGCGCGCGTCGCGCTGCTGGAGCCCGGCGCGCTCGGCGGCACCTGCGTCAACGTCGGCTGCGTACCGAAGAAGGCGATGTGGCTGGCCGCCGAGCTCGCCCACAAGAGCGCGCTCGCGCGCCAGCTCGGTTTCGACCTGCCAGAGCATCCGGCGCTCGACTGGATCGAGTTCATCGCCGACCGCCAGCGCTACATCGAGAACATCCACGCCAGCTACCGCCGCCGGCTCGATGCCGCCGGGATCGCGCTGTTGCCGCAACGCGGGCGCCTCGCCGCCGCCGACACGGTGGAATGCGCCGACGGCGTGCGCCTGCGCGCTCCACGGATCCTGCTCGCCACCGGCGGGCATACGGTGCGTCCCGCCATTCCGGGCGCGGGACACGGCATCGACTCGAACGGCTTCTTCGCGCTGTGCGCGGCGCCGGAGCGGGTGGCGATCGTCGGTGCGGGCTACGTCGCGGTCGAGCTGGCCGGCGTGCTGCAGGCGCTCGGCAGCCGGGTCGAGCTGTTCGTGCGTGGCCAGCGCCTGCTGGAGAGCTTCGACGGCGAACTCGTCGCGCAGCTCGCTGAGGATTACCGCCAGCAGGGCATCCATGCGCACTTCGGCCATGCGCTGGCGGCGGTCGAGCGCGACGGCGACGGGCGCGTGCGCCTGCGCGACGCAGCGGGCGTGCTGACAGAACCGTTCGACACGCTGATCTTCGCCACCGGCCGCCGGCCGAACGGCGACCACCTGGGCCTGGACGAGGCCGGCGTCGCGCGCGATGCGCGCGGCTTCGTCGTCGTCGATGCGCAGCAGCGCACCAGCGTGCCCGGCATCCATGCGGTCGGCGACCTCACGCCACAGCTCCCGCTCACGCCGGTCGCCATCGCCACCGCGCGCCGGCTGATGGATCGCCTGTTCGGCGGCCAGCCGGAGGCGAAGGTCGACCTCGCCGACGTGGCCACCGTGGTGTTCTCGCATCCGCCGATCGGCAAGGTTGGCCTCGGCGAGGCGGAGGCACGTGCCCGCTTCGGCGACGAGGTGCACGTCCACACCACGAACTTCCGGCCGATGCTGCATGCGCTCGCCGATTCCCCGCAGCGCAGCCTGTTCAAACTGGTGTGCGTGGGCGAAGAGCGGCGCGTCGTCGGCATCCACCTGCTCGGCGAGGGCGCCGACGAGATGCTGCAGGGCTTCGCCGTGGCGCTGAAGCGCGGCATCACCCTGCAGGACCTGCACGACACCGTCGCCATCCACCCGACCAGCGCGGAGGAAGTGGTGCTGATGCGCTGAGGCATCGCACAAGTCGCATGGACACGTACACCCTGCACCACGGCAGCGCACCGCTGCTGGTCAGCCTGCCGCACGACGGTAGCGAAATCCCGCCCGACCTCGCGGCGCGCATGACGACCAGCGCCTGCCGCGCGCCCGACACGGACTGGTACGTCTCGCGCCTGTATGCCTTCGCGAAGGAGCTGGGCGCGTCGGTGCTGGCGCCACGGCATTCGCGCTACGTCATCGACCTCAACCGCCCACCGGACGACACCTCGCTGTACCCGGGCCAGAACACCACCGGCCTGTGCCCGGTCGTGCAGTTCAGTGGCGAACCGGTGTACCGCGTCGGGGAAACGCCGGATGCGGCGGAGATCGACGCGCGCATCGAGCGCTACTGGCGCCCGTACCACGCCGCGCTCGAAGGCGAACTGCAGCGCCTGCGCGCGCAGCATGGCCGCGTGGTGCTGTGGGAAGGCCATTCGATCCGCGGCGAATGCCCGTTCCTGTTCGAAGGCCGCCTGCCGGACCTCAACCTCGGCACCGCCGACGGCCGCAGCTGCTCGCCGCTCGTGCAGGCGCGTCTTGCGCAGGTGTTGCAGGGGCAGTCGCGCTACGACTGGGTCGTCAACGGCCGCTTCAAGGGCGGCTACATCACCCGGCATTACGGCGACCCCGCGAACGGCATCGACGCCGTGCAGCTGGAGATCAGCCAGCGCATCTACATGGACGAGGACAGCTTCGCCTGGGACGACGGTCGCACGGCGGAAGCCCGGACGATGCTGCGCAGGCTTCTCGAAGCCGTGCTTGCGCCCACGACCGGGAGCTGACCGCGTCGGGGATCGACGAAGTGTTCCTTCGCCGACCAAGGCGCGCGAGGGGGGCCCGTCATCTCCGGAAATTTTTCGGCTGGCGTGTCGATTCCCGGACGCCTCGTTCGTCGATAGACACCAACCACCCGAAAGGAACTCCCCATGCGTTTCCTCTCCCTCGTCCGCGTCGCCGAAACCGGCCAGGCGCCCAGCGAGCGCCTGATGGCCGAGATGGGCAAGCTGATGGAAGAAATGACGGCGAACGGCGTCCTCGTCGACACCGCGGGCCTGCACCCGACGTCCGAAGGCGTCCGGTTGCGCAATGATCACGGCCGGTACAGCCGCACCGATGGCCCCTTCGCCGAAGCCCGTGAAGTGATCGGCGGCTACGCGATCCTCGAAGCACCGTCGCTGGACGAGGCCATCGCGGCCACGCGCCGCTTCCTCGAGGTGCATGGCGACGAATGGAACGTCGAATGCGAGGTGCGGCAGCTGGCCGGCGCGGGCGAGCGCGGCTGATGCGAGGCCGGGCCGGTTAGCGACTTGCGTGGCGACGACGCGGGGTCGTCGCCACGCGAAGGCAACGCATTCCCGCTCAGACCTCGAGCGTGGCGAGATCGCCCTTCGTCTCCAGCCACGACTTCCGGTCCGAAGCCCGTTTCTTCGCCAGCAGCATGTCCATCAGCGCGCGGGTGGCCTCGGCGTCGTCGACGGTGAGCTGCACGAGGCGACGGGTGTCGGGATGGATGGTCGACTCGCGCAGCTGCTGCGGGTTCATCTCGCCGAGGCCCTTGAATCGGGTCACGTGGACGGTGCCCTTGATTTTCTCGCGCTCGATGCGCTCGAGCAGCAGGCGCTTTTCTTCTTCGTCGAGCGCGTAGAACACCTGCTTGCCGATGTCGACGCGGAACAGCGGCGGCATCGCCACGAACACGTGGCCGGCCGCGACAAGCGCGGGGAAGTGGCGCAGGAACAGCGCCGAGAGCAGCGTCGCGATGTGCAGGCCGTCGGAGTCGGCGTCGGCGAGGATGATCACCTTGCCGTAGCGCAGGCCGGTGATGTCGTCCTTGCCGGGATCGCAGCCGATCGCCACCGCGAGGTCGTGCACTTCCTGCGAGCCGAGCACGCTGCCGGAGGCGACTTCCCAGGTGTTCAGGATCTTGCCGCGCAGCGGCAGGATGGCCTGGAAATCCTTGTCGCGCGCCTGCCGCGCGCTGCCGCCGGCCGAGTCGCCTTCGACCAGGAACAGTTCGGTGCGCGATAGGTCCTGCGAAATGCAATCCGCGAGCTTGCCGGGCAGGGCAGGGCCCTGGGTGACCTTCTTGCGGGTGATTTGCTTCTCGGTCTTCAGGCGCGCGGCGGCGCGCTCGATCGCGAGCTGGGCGATCTTCCCGCCCTGTTCCACATGCTGGTTGAGCCACAGCGAGAACGCGTCGTGCGCGGCGCCCTCGACGAAGCCCGCGGCCTGGCGCGAGGACAGCCGCTCCTTGGTCTGGCCGCTGAACTGCGGATCGGTCATCTTCACCGACAGCACGACGGCCACGCGGTCCCACACGTCCTCCGGCGCGAGCTTCACGCCGCGCGGCAGCAAATTGCGGAAGTCGCAGAACTCGCGCAGCGCATCGGTGAAGCCGGTGCGCAGGCCGTTGACGTGGGTGCCGTGCTGCGCGGTGGGGATCAGGTTGACGTAGCTCTCCTGCACCAGCTCGCCTTCCGGCACCCAGGCGACCGCCCAGTCGGCGACTTCGGTGTCCTTCGCGAGCCGCCCGACGAAGAGATCCGGCGGCAGCAGCTCGCGGCCTTCGAGTTCGCCGCGCAGGTAATCGCGCAGGCCGTCCTCGTAGAACCATTCGCACCGCTCGTCGGACGCGACGTCGTGCAGGCGCACCATCAGGCCGGGGCACAGCACGGCCTTGGCGCGCAGCAGGTGCTTGAGCGTGCGCAGGGCGAACTTCGGCGTGTCGAAATACTTCGGATCCGGCCAGAAGCGCAGGCGCGTGCCGGTGTTCTTCTTCCCGACCGAGCCAACCGTCTCCAGCTTGGACGCGCGGTCGCCGTCGCGGAATTCCATGCGGAACTCGCTGCCCTCGCGCTTGATGAACACTTCGACCTTCTTCGACAGCGCATTGACCACGCTCACGCCGACGCCATGCAGGCCGCCGGAGAAAGTGTAGTTCTTGTTGCTGAACTTGCCGCCCGCGTGCAGGCGCGTGAGGATCAGCTCGACGCCCGGAATCTTTTCTTCCGGGTGGATGTCCACCGGCATGCCGCGGCCGTTGTCGGACACCTCGCAGCTGCCGTCGGCATGCAGCGTCACCTCGATGGTGTCGGCGTGCCCGGCGAGCGCCTCGTCGACCGCGTTGTCGATCACCTCCTGCGCCAGGTGGTTGGGGCGCGCGGTGTCGGTGTACATGCCCGGCCGGCGCTTGACCGGCTCCAGGCCCGACAGGACTTCGATGTCGGCGGCGTTGTAGCGGGAATTCATTCGAGACACGACAGCTGAGGGAGCGCGCAGGATAGCGTGAAGGTGGCGGATCCTTTGCGTCGGAAAACTCGCGGGCGGTTGGGCGGCTGGCAGGGGCCCGATCGACCAAGCGAGTATCGGGGAGCGACTCGATCGGCCCTGCCAGCCGCCTGCGAAGGAGCTGTACCTGCAGTGCCCGTGCCTTGCGCCTCAACCACTTACGTCGCCACGGTCGCGCCACCGCCCGCCACCCGGTAGACTACGGGTTTCCGGAAGCCCGCTTCCCCATGACTCCGCTCATTTTCGTCACCGGCGGCGTGGTGTCCTCGCTCGGCAAGGGCATCGCGGCCGCGTCGCTGGCGGCCATCCTCGAAGCGCGCGGCCTGCGCGTGACGATGATGAAGCTCGACCCCTACATCAACGTCGATCCGGGCACGATGAGCCCGTTCCAGCACGGCGAGGTGTACGTCACCGACGACGGCGCCGAGACCGACCTGGACCTGGGCCACTACGAGCGCTACCTG
>JABFWF010000042.1 GCA_013362405.1 Lysobacter sp.
GGGTCGGGGTGGGGGCGCTGGGCGCGCAGCGCCCGGCTTTCGCGGGCACCCACCCCAACCCGCTTCCGCAAGCGGAAGAGGTAGAGCTTGCCCTCCGCCTCGGCCTGCGCCTCGTGCGCGGCATGCGCGAAGGCGCCGCGCTGCGCATCAGTGCCGCGCGTGCGCAGGCGCCCTTCCGCGACCTCGACGACCTCGTCCATCGCGCCAACCTCGACCGCCCCACGCTCGACCTGCTGGCCGAAGCCGGCGCGCTGCGCGGCCTCGCCGGCCACCGCCATCGCGCGCGTTGGCAGAGCGCAGGAACGGAGAAGCAGTTGCCGCTGTTCGCCGGCACGCAAGCACGCGAGGAACGACGCATCGCCATCCCGCCGCCGAGCGCGTTCGAGAACACCCACACCGACTACGCCACCGTGGGCCTCACGCTCGATGCGCATCCCGTCTCGCTGGTCCGCCGCCAGCTGCGTGAGCGCCGCTACCGCCGTTCGAACGAGATCGCCGCGCTCGACAACGGCCGCCACGCGCGCTTCGCCGGCCTCGTGCTGCTGCGCCAGCGCCCGCAGACCGCGAGCGGTGTGACCTTCATGACGCTGGAGGACGAGGCCGGCATGGTCAACGTGGTGGTGTGGGCGCAGCTGGCCGAACGCCAGCGTCGCGTGTTCCTCGAATCGCGCCTGCTGGGCATCGAAGGCCGGCTCGAATGCGAACAGGGCGTGCGCCACCTGATCGCGCGCAGGCTCGAGGACCTCACACCGCTGCTGTCCGGCCTGTCGACGGTGTCGCGCGACTTCCACTGATGCAACCGTGCGCCCGCCGGACGCATCGATGGTCGACAACTCCCATGCCGAAGACACCCCGCATGCTCCGCACCCTCGCCTACCTGATGCTCGTCCCGTTGCTGGCCTGCGGCGCGATCGTCCATGCGCAGGGTTGTCCGGACACTGCGCCCTACGCGAAAGCGCGCGAGGTCATCGGCGACCTCGACCGCATCACCTCGCCCGATGGCATCCAGGAAAGCTACAGCGTGCGCATCGGCGGCGTGTCGCAGTGGATCAGCGTACGCGGCCAGGATCGCGCCAATCCGATCCTGCTGTTCGTGCACGGCGGCCCGGCCTCGCCGGCGATGCCGACGCTGTGGCAGTTTCAGCGCCCGCTCGAGGAGTATTTCACCGTCGTGCAGTGGGACCAGCGCGCGGCAGGCAAGTCGCTCGCCGGAACGGGCCCGGCATCGCTCGACTCGTTGCACATCGACCGCTACGTGGAGGACACGATCGAGGTCGCCGACCTCACCCGCAGGCGCTACGGCAAGGGCAAGGTCATCCTGGCCGGTCACAGCTGGGGCACGGTCGTCGCGATGCGCGCGGCGCTGAAGCGCCCGGACCTCTTCCATGCCTACGTCGGCATCGGCCAGGTCATCGACATGCGCGAGAACGAACGCATCAGCTACGACCATGGCGTGGAAGAGGCACGCGCCCACCACAACGCGGCGGCGCTGAAGGAACTGGCGACGATCGCCCCCTACCCCGGCGACGCGCCGATCACCCGCGAGCGCATCGTCATCGCGCGCAAGTGGGCCCAGTACTACGGCGGGCTGAGCGCGTTCCGCAGCGATTCGAAGTACTACTTCGATGGGCCGCTGCTGTCGCCCGACTACGATGCCGCGGACGTCTGCGCGATCGACAAGGGCAACCTGGCGACGCTCGGCCGCATCCTGCCGGAATTCCTCGCCGTCGATTTCCGCGGCGTGAAGCGCTTCCCGATTCCGGTCGTGATGTTCCTAGGCAGGCACGACTACACGACGCCCTCGGCGCCGACCGCCGAATGGCTCGCGCGGGTGGACGCACCATACAAACGGGCGGTGTGGTTCGAGCACTCGGCGCACATGATCCCGTGGGAGGAACCGGGGAAGACGCTGATCAGCCTGCTGCAGACGGTGCGGCCGCTGGCGACAGGCGCGCAGCCAGCCTCCACGCGCTGAACGGCTAGTTACGGCGCGTCAGCCCTTGCGCTTGACGTGCCGAAGCAGGCGCCGCTTGCGCGCGACCTGGCGGTCGGTGAGCGGGTTCTTCTTGTCCTTGTACGGGTTTTCGCCTTCCCTGAAGACGAAGCGGACCGGCGTGCCGACCAGCTTGAAGCGCTTGCGGAAGAAGTTCTCCAGGTAGCGCTTGTAGGTATCGCTCAGCGTGCGCAGGCGATTGCCGTGGACGATGAAGGTCGGCGGGTTCTCGCCGCCCGGATGGGCGAAGCGCAGCTTGGCGACGTGGCCGCGCACGGTCGGCGGCGGGTTGGCGGCGTAGGCGGCTTCCAGCGCACGCGTCACGTCCGCGGTGCTGAACGCGTGCGTGGCCGAGGCGTACGCGCGATGGATCGCCTTGAACAGCTCGCGCAGGCCCGAGCCGTGCAGCGCGGAGATGCGCACTGCCTCTGCCCAGTCGACGAAGGCGAGCTTGCGACCGAGCAACGACTCGGTCTGCTCGCGCTGGTAGGTCGACAGGCCATCCCACTTGTTGATCGCCACGACGAGCGCGCGGCCGGCGTCGAGCACCGCACCGAGCACCGCCGCGTCCTGCTCGGTCACGCCTTCGGACGCATCGAGCAGGATCACCGCGACCTGGCATTCCTCGATCGACTGCAGCGTCTTGACGATCGAGAACTTCTCGACCGCCTCTTCCACCTTCGATTTGCGGCGCAGGCCGGCGGTGTCGATCAGCCGGTACTTGCGGCCGTCGCGTTCGAGGTCGACCGCGATCGAATCGCGCGTCGTGCCTGGCACGTCGGAGGCGATCATGCGCTCCTCGCCGAGCAGGCGATTCACCAGCGTCGACTTGCCGACGTTGGGGCGGCCGACGAAGGCGATGCGCACGCGCCCGGGGTCATCGTCCAGCACCGGCGCATCGCCGTCTTCCGGCAGCGCTTCCAGCGCAAGCTTGAGCACCGTGTCGATGCCCTGCCGGTGCGCGGTCGACGTGCCGACCACGGTGTGGAAGCCATAGCGCGCGAACTCGGCCAGCGCCGCCTGCGCATCGATGCCGTCGATCTTGTTGACGACGAGGAAGGTCGGCGTGTCGACCTTGCGCAGCCAGGCGAGGATCTCGTCGTCGATTGCGGACGGACCTTCGCGGCCATCGACGACGAACAGGATCAGGTCGGCTTCTTCCGCCGCGGCACGCGACTGGCGCGCGGTGGCGCCGGCCAGGCCTTCGTCGCTGCCCGCGATGCCGCCGGTGTCGACGACCACGAACGGCCGCTGCTCGTCCAGCCGGCACACGCCGTAGTTGCGGTCGCGGGTGACGCCAGGGGCGTCGTGCACGAGCGCGTCGCGCGAGCGCGTCAGCGCATTGAACAGCGTCGACTTGCCGACGTTGGGACGACCGACCAGGGCGACGAGCGGCAACATGGGGAGGTCGGGCTCCTGCGAAAAAACGATGGCCCCGGACAGTGGCTGCCCGGGGCCCGGAACGAAGCGGCGGCCGCCTTAGCGGCCGAGGCGCCAGGCGCTCAGGTCGCCGTCGACATCCTGCGCCACCAGCACGCCGTCCGCGACCACCGGCGTGGCGCGCAATGCGTCGTGGCCGACGCGGGTGCGCGCAGCGAAGTCGCCGGTGTCGAGCTTGAGCCAGTGCAGATAGCCGTCGGCGTCACCGACCACCGCGTAGTCGCCCTGCACCGCCGGCGCGGTGACGCCGCGGTTCTTGAGCTTGTCCTGCTGCCAGAAGGCGCCGCCGCTGTTCTTGTCCAGCGTCCAGACGACGCCTGCGGGATCGCTGACGATCACGCGGTCGCCGGCAACGGCCACTCGGCCGGAGCCACCAGCGTCGTGCTGCCACAGCACGCGCCCGCTCGGGCCTTCGACCGCGACGGTCTGGCGCTTGTAGCTGCTCGCGAACAGCGTGGTGCCGTCGAGCGTGGGCGTGCCGTCGACGTCGGCCATGCGTTCGAGCTCGGTGCGCCCCTCCGCTTCGCCGACGGTGGCATCCCATACCTGGCGGCCATCGGCGAGCGAGAGCGCGGTCAGAGTGCCGTCGGCGTTGCCGACGAACACGTAGCCCGGGCCGAGCAGCACGCCACTGTCGCCGCGCACGGTGAGGTTCGGCATGTCGCGGTTCCAGAACCAGCGGCGCTCGCCGCTGGCCGCGTCGAACGCGGTGACGCGGCCGTCGTTGGAATGCACCAGGACCATGCCCTGGCCGATCGTCGGCGCGGCGATGACTTCGTTCGTCACCTTCGCCTTCCACTTCTCGGCGCCGGTGGCGGCATCGAGCGCGACCACGTCGCCCTCGAGGCTGCCGGCGACGACGAGGCCGTCGCCGACGCCCGGCCCGCCGGACAGCGGCAGCTTCGATTCGTAGCGCCAGATTTCCTTGCCGGTCTGCAGGTCAAAGGCATGCACGCCGCCATGCACGGCGGCGGCATAGACGCGACCGTCGGCGATGGCCGGACCCTGGCGCGCGCCGAGCCTGCCTTCGCCCTTGCCCGCATCGGCCGTCCACAGGCGGGTCACGGTTGCGCTCGGCGCGAACTCGACCAGCGCCGCCGGCGCGAGCGGCTCGTCCTTCTTCTTGCCGCCGAACCAGCCCTTGACGGTGCTGCATCCACCGAGCGCGAAGGCCACGGCGAACAGGAGGACGGCGGCGCGCACCGCGGGACGCGCGCGCAGGGACGGAACGTTCGTCATCAAGACTTGGCCTCGGGCTGGGCCGGCGCACCGCCGACCTGGGAAAGTTTGAGTTCGAGCAGCTTGCGCTGCGGCGAGCCGACGTCGGCATGTGCCAGCGCCTGCGCATAGGCGGCGCGCGCCTCGTTCGCCTGGCCGAGCGCGAACAGCGCGTCGCCGCGCACCTGCTGGGCCGCGACGTCGGCACTGCCGGACGGCAGCAGCGAGAGCGCTTCGTGCGCCTTGCCGGCGTCGACCAGCAGTTGCGCCAGGCGCGTGGAGACAACGACGGCGAGCGCCGGATCCTTCGGTTGTGCGGCGCGCAACGTGGCGATGGCGGCATCGCGCTGGCCGGCATCGACCTGCGCCTTGGCGAGGTCGAGCGCGGCGAGGGTCGCGTAGCTGCCCTGCGGCAATTTCGCGGCGAGCTGCTGCGCGGGCTTGAGTTGCTTCGCGGTGACGGCGTCGACGACCGCCTGGAACTGCTCGCCGGCATGCAGGCGCTGCTGCTCGCGCTGCCGCTGCCACCACTGCCAGCCGCCGATCACGACCAGGCCCAGCAGCACGCCGCCGATCAGCCCGGCGCCGTTCTCGCGCAACCAGGTGCGGACGCGTTCGCCTTGTTCATGCTCGTCGAGCAGGTCGTCGATTGCCATGCCGTGCGCTGCCTCGGGCCGGCAGGGCCGGCGACTCAGAGTGGGACAGCCCCGCGACCCGTGCGGATCGACGACAGGGGTCAGTCGACGGCAGGCGCGAGGGAACCGTCAGAGGATACCGTAAAGCGCGCGACATTCGCGCGGCGGAACGGCGCAAGGTCCTGCGGCGCGCCATCGCGCAGCACGTCCACGGCGGTGGCATCGCCGATCACGATGCGCGAGACGCCGTCTGCCGGCCAGCTGCGTTGGTCGCCCGCGTGCAGCAGGCCCTGCTCGAGCACCTTGCCGTCGCCGTCGTACGCCTGCACCCAGCTGTCGCCGCGCAGGCGCAGCGAGAGCGTCGGCGAGCTGCCGGCGTGCACGGGCAGCGGCGTGATCGACGCCACCAGCGGACGCGGTTCCTGGTGCACGGGAGCGGTCGGCTTGCCCGGCGTGGACTGGCCGAAGGCGGCCGTCGGCACGTCGAGCGGCGCGGCGTCGTGGGCGACGGTGCCGAGGTGCGGGCGCGTCGCCAGCCATACCGGGACGGCGATGGCGGCAGTCAGCACGATGTAGACGAAGCGCCGGGCGAGCTGCTCGGCGAAACGCTTCACCGGCGGTGTGTAGGTACGCGGCGTGAGCACCGGCGGTTCGACCGGCGCGACCCCGGAGGCGATCATCATCGGCGCGGTGGTCAGGCCCAGCAGGCGCGAATAGCTGCGCAGCTGGCCGCGGACGAAGACCGGCGCGCCGAGGCGGCTCCAGTCCTCTTCTTCCAGGGACTGCACGACGCGGACCGGCATCTTCAGGCGCGCGGCCACGTCGGCCCGGCTCAGACCGGCCGCTTCACGGGCCTTGCGCAGACGATCGCCACAACCGCGATCGCCGTCCGGCATGCTGCCATCGGGCATGATCCGATTCGCCTCTGTCACTGCCCTGCATCCCCCGGAATTGCCCGTTTCCCGGGGAATTCCGCCCTCATTCGCTGAACATAGCGAGCGGCCGCAGCCGTGTCGCCGAGTTTCTGCTCGATCTGTGACGCGAGTTGCAACACTTCCTGGGTGACTGGTGCCGCGGCCAACCGGCGCTCCGAGAACGCCCGCGCCTCGAGGTATCGGCCGGCGCGGTACTCGCTGTCGGCCAGCGCCGCCAGGGCGACCGCGTTCGCCGGATCCAGGACGATCGCCTGGCGCAACTGCCGGTCGGCGCGTGCCGCCTGCCCCGCCGCGAGCGCACAGGCGCCTGCATTGGCCATCGCCGCGGCCGGCGTCGGATAGGAGGAATCGGCCAGCGTGCGGTCGAACAGCGGCAGCGAGTCGGCCGGCCTGCCGTTGTCGCACAACCAGACTGCGTAGTTGTTGAGCACGATGCCGCGCCCGGGCGCGAGCGCGACGGCCCGCGCGTACTCGACGCCCGCCTGCCTGGCGTCGCCGCGCTGCTGCAGCACGACCGCGAGCACCGTATGCGCATCGGCCGACGAGGCGTCGGCGGCGACAGCGGCCCGCGCCTGGCGCTCGGCCTCGTCGAGCTGGCCCTGCCGCAGCGCCTGTTCGGCCAGCCCCTGCGCGTCGAGCGCAGCGATGCGCTGGCGATCGCGCTTGTCCTCGCGAACCTCGTATTCGGGCGCGACGCGGGTGTACTTGCCGCGCTCCATCTTCGGCTTGACGAAGGTCAGCCGCGAGCATCCGGCCGCCGCCAGCGCCAGGAGCGCCAGCAGCGCGATGGCCTTACGCGGCCGCATCGGTGGATCCCTGCGCGGCGAGGTGCCTGCGGAATTCCGCCTGACGACGGGTGCGGTCCATGACCTGGCCCTTAAGCTGGCCGCAGGCAGCGTCGATGTCGTCGCCGCGGGTGCGACGCACCGGCGCGATCATCCCCGCCGCGTTGAGCAGCTTCTGGAAGCCGCGGATCGCCTCGTCGTCCGGCCGCTCGAAGCGCGTGCCCGGGAACGGGTTGAACGGGATCAGGTTGACCTTCGCCGCGTCCTTCATCTGCACGCGGCGGTCGAATTCGCGCAGCAGCTTTACCAGCTGGCGCGCGTGCTCGGGCTGGTCGTTCACGCCCTTCATCAGGGTGTATTCGAAGGTCACCGACTCGCCCTTCTTGCGCAGCGCATAGCGCACGCAGGCGTCCATCAGGTCGGCGACGGGGTATTTCCTGTTGAGCGGCACGAGTTCGCTGCGCAACGCGTCGTTGGGTGCGTGCAGCGACACGGCGAGCGACACGTCGCTCTCGACGGCGAGGCGGTCGATCATCGGCACCATGCCGGCGGTCGACAGCGTCACCCGCTTGTTGGCGAGGCCGTAGCCGAGGTCGTCGCGCATGATGCTCATCGCGCGCACGACGTTGTCGAAGTTCGCCAGCGGCTCGCCCATGCCCATCATCACGACGTTGGTGAGCTTGCGCTGCTGGTGCGGCACGTTGCCGAGGTGGCGAGCGGCGATCCACACCTGGCCGATGATCTCGGCGGTGGACAGGTTGCGGTTGAAGCCCTGCGTCGCGGTCGAGCAGAACTTGCAGTTGAGCGCGCAGCCCACCTGCGAGGACACGCATAGCGTGCCGCGGCCCTTGTCGGGGATGTACACCGTCTCGATCGCGTTCTTCGGGTCCATGCCGAGCAGCCACTTGTGCGTGCCGTCGGCGGAAGCCTTGTCGAAGACCAGCTGCGGCACGCGCACTTCCGCACGCGCCTCGAGCTTGGCGCGCAACGCCTTGCCGAGGTCCGTCATTTCGCTGAAGTCGGTGACGTAGCGGTGGTGGATCCACTTCATCACCTGGTGGGCCCGGAACTTCTTCTCGCCGAGCTCCTGCTCGAAGAAGTGCTCCAGGCCTGCGCGATCCAGGTCGAAGAGGTTGGCCTTCGCCACGACCGTTTCGGTAACGGACACGCGCGCATCGCCCGCGGCCTGCGCGGGAGCGAGTTCGATGGCGATGGCGCGCGTGTCGTTCATTGCGTCGTTCGGATCAGCGGGCGTAGACGTCGGTCGCCGGGAAGAAATACGCGACCTCGATCGCGGCGTTCTCCAGCGAGTCGGACCCGTGCACGGCGTTGGCGTCGATGGAGTCGGCGAAGTCGGCGCGGATCGTGCCCTTGGCCGCGTCCTTCGGGTTGGTGGCGCCCATCAGGTCGCGGTTCTTCAGCACGGCGTTCTCGCCTTCGAGCACCTGGATCATCACCGGGCCGGAGATCATGAAGTTGACCAGCGCGGCGAAGAACGGGCGTTCGCGATGCACCGCGTAGAAGCCTTCCGCTTCCTGCTTGGAAAGCTGGGTCATCTTCGCGGCGACGACCTTCAGGCCGGCCTTTTCGAAACGCGAATAGATCTCGCCGATGACGTTCTTGGCGACGGCATCGGGCTTGACGATCGACAGGGTGCGCTCCAGCGCCATGGGGAATTTCTCCGGTCAGGCGGGTCGCGGGCGTCTTGCCCCAACCCGAGGATAACAGAAAAACCCGCGTAGGGACGCGGGTTTAGCCGATACGGCTGCGGTAATTCTAGCGGATGCGGGCTGCCCCTCGCCATGCCTTCGGTCGCTTTGATTTGACGGCGTTCACCCGAGGCGGCTAGCATCCAAACAAGCGTTTGATTCAGGAGCCCGCATGGCGGCGACCGCACACTTCTCCACCAAGGACCGCATCCTCGGCGCCGCCGAGGAACTGTTCGCCCAGTTCGGCTTCGCCGGCACCTCGCTGCGCCAAGTCACCAGCCGCGCGGATGTCAACATCGCCGCGGTGAACTACCACTTCGGCAGCAAGGAGAACCTCGTCAACGAGGTCTTCCGGCGTCGCATGGACGAGATGAGCGCGCAACGCCTTGCCGCGCTGAAGGCGGCGGTTGCCGCGCACCCGGGCGAGCTGGAGCCCATCCTCGCCGCCTTCGTCGAGCCCGCGCTCGCGATGGCGCAGGACCGGCACGGCGGTGGCGCATTCATCCGGGTGATCGCCCGTGCCTACGCCGAGAAGAACGACAGCCTGCGCAAGTTCCTGTCCGACCAGTACGGCCACGTGCTGCGCGACTTCGCCAAGGCGATCGCGGCCTGCCTCCCGGCCCTGAGCAAGGAGGAGCTGTACTGGCGGCTCGACTTCCTCGCCGGCGCGCTGACCTATGCGATGGCCGATTTCGGCCTGATCAAGCGGCCGGCCGGCGTGGGCGAGGCCGCGCACCGCGCCCGCGCCGCGCGCGAGCTGATCCGCTTCGCCGCGGCCGGTTTCAAGTCGTAGGGCGCCCAATCCCCGCTCCCATGCCGACATGGCGGGCTGAAGCCCGCCCCACAAGGACTTAGCGAACATGTCCCAGAAACTGCTTGTACGGCGCGCCGCCGTCCTCGGCGCGGGCGTGATGGGTGCGCAGATCGCCGCCCACCTGACCAACGCGGACGTGCACACGGTGCTGTTCGACCTGCCGGCCAAGGAGGGCGACCCCAACGGCGTCGTGCAGAAGGCGATCGCCAACCTGGCCAAGCTGAGTCCCGCCCCGCTGGCCGACAAGACGCTGGCCGAACGCATCGTGCCGGCCAACTACGAGACCGGACTGGAACTGCTGCGCGGTTGCGACCTCATCATCGAGGCGATCGCCGAGCGGATGGACTGGAAGCAGGACCTGTACCGGAAGATCGCTCCGTTCGTGCCGGCGCACGCGGTGCTCGCCAGCAACACTTCCGGACTCGGCATCAACGCGCTGGCCGACGTGCTGCCGGAGGAACTGCGCCACCGCTTCTGCGGCGTGCACTTCTTCAACCCGCCGCGCTACATGCACCTCGCGGAACTCATCCCGGCGAGATCCACCGACCAGGCGGTGCTCGACGGATTGGAAGCCTTCCTCACGACGACGCTCGGCAAGGGCGTGGTCGTCGCGCGCGACACGCCGAACTTCATCGGCAACCGCATCGGCGTGTTCTCGATGCTGGCGGCGATGCACCACACGCAACAGCTCGAGCTCGGCTTCGACACCGTCGACGCGTTGACCGGCCCTGCCATCGGCCGGCCGAAATCGGCCACCTACCGCACCGCGGACGTGGTCGGCCTCGACACCATGGTCCACGTCATCAGGACCATGCACGACACCCTGCCGGATGATCCCTGGCACGCCTACTTCCAGCCGCCGAAGTGGCTGTCGGCGCTGGTCGACAAGGGAGCGCTTGGCCAGAAAGCGGGCGCCGGCTTCTATGCCAGGCGCGGCAAGGACATCCTGGTCCTCGACCTCAAGGCGCAGGACTACCGCCCGAGCGTGGGCGAGATCGATCCCATCGTCGGCGGCCTCCTCAAGGAGAGGGATCCGGCGAAGAAGTTCGCCGCGCTGCGCGCCAGCGAGCACCCGCAGGCGCAGTTCCTGTGGGCGATCTTCCGCGACACCTTCCACTACAGCGCCTTCCACCTGAAAGACATCGCCGACACCGCGCGCGACGTCGACTTCGCGATGCGCTGGGGCTACGGCTGGTCCGCGGGTCCGTTCGAGACCTGGCAGGCGGCGGGCTGGAAGCAGGTGGCCGAGTGGATCGCCGAGGACATCGTCGCCGGCAAGGCGATGAGCAACGCGCCACTGCCCGACTGGGTGTTCGATGGGCGCGAGGAGGTGCACGGCGGCGTGGGCAGCTGGAGCCCGGCGCGCAACAAGCCCGTGGCGCGCTCGGAAAACCCGGTGTACGCGCGCCAGCGTTTTCCGGACGCGCTGCTCGGCGAGAAGTTCTCGCAGGGCCGCAGTGTGTTCGAGAACGACGGCGTGCGCATGTGGGCGGACGACGGCGATGACATCGCGGTCGTCAGCTTCAAGACCAAGCTGCACACGGTCAACGACCAGGTGCTCGACGGCCTGCAGGAAGCGATCGCCATTGCCGAGCGCGACTTCCGCGGCCTCGTCATCTGGCAGCCGAAGGAGCCCTTCTCCGCCGGCGCCGACCTCGCCGGCGCGCTCGGCCTGCTGCAGGCAGGGAACGTCGCCGGCTTCGAGGCGATGGTCGCCAACTTCCAGGCCACCAGCCAGCGCATCAAGTACTCGCTGGTGCCGGTGGTCGCAGCCGTGCGCGGCCTCGCGCTGGGCGGCGGGTGCGAGTTCCAGATGCACGCGGCGCGCACGGTGTTCGCGCTCGAGAGCTACGTCGGTCTGGTCGAGGCAGGCGTCGGCCTGCTGCCGGCCGGCGGTGGCCTGAAGGAACTCGCCGTGCGTGCGTCCGATGCGGCGGGGCCGGGCGGCGACGTGTTCGTACACCTCAAGACGGCGTTCGAAAGCGTGGCGATGGCGAAGGTCTCGACGTCCGCGATGGAGGCGAAGGACCTGGACCTCGCGCGCCCGGGCGATCCCATCGTGTTCAATCCGTTCGAGCTGCTGCATGTCGCGAAGGCGCAGGCCCGCGCGTTGGCCGAAGGCGGCTATCGCCCGCCCCTGCCCGCTCGCCGCGTGCAGGTCGCCGGCGACGTCGGCATCGCAACGTTCAAGATGCTGCTGGTCAACATGCTGGAAGGCCGCTTCATTTCCCAATACGACTACGAGATCGCCAGCCGCATCGCCACCGTCGTCTGCGGCGGCGAGGTCGATCGCGGCGCGATCGTCGACGAGGACTGGCTGCTGCGCCTGGAACGCGAGCATTTCGTCGCACTGGCACAGATGCCGAAGACGCAGGAGCGCATCGCGCACATGCTCAAGACCGGCAAGCCCTTGCGGAACTGACATCCCGGGTCGTACCCACGCAGGCGGGAACCAAGTGACTTCCGTGCACGAAGCAAGTCGCCGGATCCCGCCTCCGCCCGGATGACGAGCAAAACTAAGGACGCGGCGCTCTCCACCATTCGCTCGACTTCCAAGCGAGAGAAAAATGAACAGACAGGCTGACAACAGGCAAGCACAGGACGCCTACATCGTCGCCGCCACGCGCACGCCGGTCGGCAAGGCGCCGCGCGGCGTGTTCCGCAATACCCGCCCCGACGAAATGCTCGCGCACGTGCTGCGCAGCGTGATCGCGCAGGCGCCGGGCATCGACCCGAACCGCATCGAGGACGCGGTGATCGGCTGCGCGATGCCGGAAGGCGAGCAAGGCATGAATGTCGCGCGCATCGGCGTGCTGCTCGCCGGCCTGCCGAACACGATCGCCGCGCAGACCATCAACCGGTTCTGCTCGTCGGGGCTGCAGGCCGTCGCGCTGGCCGCCGACCAGATCCGCCTCGGCAACGCGGACCTCGTGCTCGCCGGCGGCACCGAATCCATGTCGATGGTGCCGATGATGGGCAACAAGGTCGCGCTGAGCCCGCAGGTATTCGCGCGCGACGAGAACGTCGCCATCGCCTACGGCATGGGCATCACCGCGGAGAAAGTCGCCGAGGAATGGAAGGTCGGCCGTGAGGACCAGGATGCCTTCGCGCTCGCCTCGCATCGGAAGGCGATCGCGGCGATCCAGGCGGGAGAGTTCAAGCAGGAGATCTCGCCCTACGAAATCCTGTCGCACCAGCCCGACCTGGCCGGCAACACGATCCGGCTGAAGAAGGCCATGGTCGATACCGACGAAGGCCCGCGCCCCGATACGTCGCTCGAAGGCCTGGCGAAGCTGAAGCCGGTGTTCCGCAACGCGCAGTTCGGCGGGACCGTCACCGCGGGCAATGCCTCGCAGATGAGCGATGGCGCGGCCGCGGTGCTGCTCGCGTCCGAACAGGCGATCAAGGACTACGGGCTGACGCCGCTCGCGCGCTTCGTCAGTTTCTCGGTGGCCGGCGTGCGGCCGGAGGTGATGGGCATCGGCCCGATCGCCGCGATCCCGAAGGCGTTGAAGCAGGCCGGGCTCACGAAGGACCAACTCGACTGGATCGAGCTCAACGAAGCCTTCGCCGCGCAGGCGCTGGCGGTGATCCGCGACAGCGAACTGGATCCGGCCAAGGTCAATCCGCTCGGCGGCGCGATCGCGCTCGGCCATCCGCTCGGTGCGACCGGCGCCGTGCGCACCGCGACGATCGTGCACGGCCTGCGCCGCCGCCAGCAGAAGTACGGCATGGTGACGATGTGCATCGGCACCGGCATGGGCGCGGCGGGGGTGTTCGAAGCGCTCTGATCGATCGTCGCGGCAAAAAAGAGGGGCGGCCAAAGGGCCGCCCCTTTCCGTTCAGGGGTATGTTCGGAAAACTGAAAACCTGCCGCGTGCTTACTTCGCGCAGGCGGTGAACTTGCCCTTGGCGTCGCGGCACTGCTTCTTCGCCGGCTTCGCGGCGCAGGACACGAACTTGCCCTTGGTGTCGCGGCAGCGCGCGGTGGCGACCTTGGCCTTGGGCGAAGCAGAGCTCGCCGGCGTCGCAGGCGTGGCCGGGGTCGCGGGCGTGGCAGCGGCCGGCTTCGCGGCGGGCGTGGCCGGGGTGGCCGACGTGGCGGCCTTCGCGGGGGCGGCGCTGGCGGTCTTGGCGACGGGGGCGGCGGTCGACTGCGCGGCCGGAGTCGCGGCCATGGCGCCCAGGCTGAGGCAGGTCAGGAAGGTGGCGACAGGAAGGAGGAAAGCACGGCGCATCGGAGGTCTCCAGGGAGTGGGACAGCGAGGCAGATGCTCGCCCGTCGCGCCGAACGGCCGCATGGCAGCAGGATTAAATCTTCTTCATGCGGCCTCAACGCCCCTCCCGCCCGGCCTTCCAGGCATCGCGGGCTTCCGCCCACCAGTAGCCGAGCTGGGCGCCGAGGAAGCCGGCCGGCTTGAACGCCGACACCAGCCCGTAGCCGGCCAGCTCGCGCCAGCGCGGATCGCCCTCGGCGATCGCGGCGGCGAGCAGCTCGCCGGCGAAGGTGGTCGGCGCGACCCCGTGGCCGCCGAACGCCTGCGCCAGCCACAGGCCGGGCTCGATCTCGCCGAGCTGCGGCATCTGGTGGCGCGCGTAGCTCATCAACCCCGACCACGCGTGTTCGATGCACACGCCGGCGAGTTGCGGGAACACCTTCAGCAGGTCGCGGCGGAGCAGGCGCTCCACCGCTTCCGGCGACCGGTCCAGCACCGAAATGCGACCGCCCCACAACAGCCGCGTGTCGGGCAACGGGCGGTAGTAGTCGAAGGCGAACCGCGTGTCGTAGACGGCAGCGCCGGTCGTGAGGATCTCGCCCAGCCGCGCACCCAGCGGTTCGGTCACCATGACGTAGGTTGCGATCGGCAGCACGCCCGCATCGACGCGGCGGCGAAGGCGCGCGAGGTAGCCGCCGCAGGCAAGCACGACGCTGCGCGCAGACACCTCGCCCTCCGGCGTGCGCACGCGCCAGCCGCTGCCTTCGCGGGCGAGCGCGGTCGCCGGCGAATGCTCGTGCAGCGCCAAGCCCTGCCCCGCTCCCGCGGCGGCGAGACCTCGTGCGTACTTGAGTGGATGGAAGTGGAAGGCTCGCGGCTCGTACAGGCCATCGTGGTAGCGGGTACTGCGGATGCGGGTACGCAATGCGTCTTGCGGGAGCCATTGCCAGTCGATGCCGTAATGCCGCGCCAGGAGTTCCTGGCGCTCGCGCAGCACGCGCGGGTCGCGGAACCAGTTGGCCCAGACGACGCCGGCCTCGACGCGCTCGCACTCGATGGCATAGTCGTCGATGCGCTTGCGGATGCGCTCGACCGCATCGGTCGTGCCGGCATACAGCGCGCGTGCGCGTTCGCCGCCAAGCTCGCGCAGCAGCGCGTCCTCGCCGCGCGAGAAGCCGCCGAACACGAAGCCGCCGTTGCGCCCTGACGCGCCGAATCCCACCTGTTCGGCTTCCAGCAGCACGACGTCGCGCACGCCGCGCTCCGCCAGGCCGAGCGCGGTGTTGAGGCCGGCGAAGCCGCCGCCGATCACGCATACCGTGGCCTCGCGCCGGCCGCGCAGCGGCGGGCCGAACGTGCGCTCCGGGACGGTTGCGCGGTAATAGCTGACAGGCGGTCTGGACATGCGCGGGCGCCGCGGCTTTGATGAGGCGTTCGAAAGGGGAGCGCTCTGCGTGGAAATCCATCGCGCCGACAAAGCCTATCGCAAGCGCACCCTGTTGCTGCTCGCGCTGACTACGTTGCTGTGCGCGGTGCTGCTGCTCCTGCTGGACGGCTGGCTGCAACAGGTCAACGCGCAGCTGTCGGCCAGCGATCCGGACACCGTGCGGCGCTGGCTGCGCGGCCTGCTGGCGGGCCTGGGCGTGGCGCTGGCGGTGCCGGCGGCGCTGCTCGGCCGCGGCCTGCGCCGGCTCGGCCTTACCGCGCGCATGGAAGGACGCTTTCCGCCGCGCAGCTGGCAGACGCTGCGCGACGTGCACGTGCTGCGCGATGCGCCGGCGCTGCGCTGGGCGCGGCGGACCGAGTCGTTCGGTCTCGCGGCGCTGGCGCTGGCGGCCGCGCTGGTCGCGTGGGCGCTCTGGGCGTGGTGGCGCTTCGACTGAGCGCCCGCCGCCTCAGGTCAGCTCGATCACGCCGAGTTCCGACAGCGCCTTCTGCATCACCTCGCGCGCGGCGTCGCTGAGCGTCTCGTGGTCGAGCGCATAGCGGATGGTCGCCTCGACCAGGCCGATGTGGGAGCCGCAGTCGAAGCGCGTGCCCTGGAAGCGATACGCGAGCACCGGCTCTTCGGCCAGCAAGGCGGAGATCGCGTCGGTCAGCTGGATCTCGCCACCCGCGCCGGGCGTGGTCGTTTCCAGCAGATCGAAGATGCGCGGCGACAGCACGTAGCGGCCGACCACCGCGAGCGTGCTCGGCGCGACGTCGGGCTTCGGCTTCTCGACGATGGCGGTGATGCGGCCCTGGCGGCCGGCGAAATCCTCGGTGGCGACGATGCCGTAGCTGGCGGTCTTCTCGGGTGCCACGTTCTGGGTCGCCAGCACGCTCGCGCCGGTCTGTTCGGCGAGGTCGGCCATCTGCTTCAGCGCGCCCGGGCCGCGGTTCCAGATGAGGTCGTCCGGCAGGACCACGGCGAAGGGCTCGTCGCCGATCACCGGCTTGGCGCATAGCACCGCGTGGCCGAGGCCCAGTGCCTCCGCCTGGGTCACGAACACCGCGCGCACGCCTTCCGGCAGCACGCTGCGCACCAGCTCGAGCTGTTCGGTCTTGCCGCTGCGCTCGAGCTTCTGCTCGAGTTCGTAGGCCTTGTCGAAATAGTCGGCGACCGCGTGCTTGTAGCGGTTGGTGACGAACACCAGGGTGTCGCACCCGGCCTCGATCGCCTCGTCGACCGCGTACTGGATCAGCGGCCGGTCGATCACCGGCAGCATCTCCTTCGGAACGGTCTTGGTGGCGGGGAGGAAACGGGTGCCGAGGCCGGCGACCGGAAATACCGCTTTTCGGATGCGGGCAGGTCGTGTTGCGGATGGCGTCATCGAATCTTCCGTGACTGGCGAGCGGGAAAGGCGACCACGGTCGCCGTCGCCGGGGGTTGCAGTTCGTCGGCCGGCGCGAATTCCGGCACCGTCTCGCGCAACAACCTGCCCAGCTCGTCCAGATCGTACCGGAGCACCGCGTCACGCAGGCGTTCACTCGCCGCCAGCACCTGCTCCGCGGCGATCGCACGCGCCTCCGCCTGGAGGATCTTCGGGTGCGCGGTCGGGCGGTAGCGCTCGTCGGCGTGGAAAAGGTTCTCGTGCAGCTTTTCGCCGGACCGCAGGCCGGTGTAGACGATCGCCACGTCGCGCTCGGGCACCTTGCCGGCGAGGCGGATCATCTGTTCGGCGAGCATGCGGATCGATACCGGCTCGCCCATGTCCAGCGTGTAGACCACCTGCTGCGCGCCCAGCGCGGCGGCCTGCAGGATCAGCTGGCAGGCCTCCGGGATGGTCATGAAGAAGCGCGTGACCTCGGGATCGGTCACGGTCACCGGGCCGCCATGGCGGATCTGTTCGCGGAACAGCGGCACCACGCTGCCCGCGGAATCGAGCACGTTGCCGAAGCGCACGGTCACCGAGCGCGTGGCGTGCGGGTCGGCCAGCGCCTGGCAGACCATCTCCGCCAGTCGCTTGGTCGCGCCGAGGACATTGACCGGATCGACCGCCTTGTCGGTGGAGATCAGCACGAAGGTGCCGATGCCCGCCTGCTGGCTGGCGCGCGCCACGGTCTCGGTCGCGAGCACGTTGTTGCGCATCGCCTCGCGCAGTTGCCTCTGCAGCAGCGGCACCTGCTTGTAGGCGGCGGCATGGAACACCGCGTCCGGCGCGCCGAGGTCCAGCGCGCGGCGGATCACCGCCTGGTCGCCGCAGTCGCCGAGCACCGGGATGCACTGGATCTGCGGGAAATTCCGGACGAGTTCGCTCTCGATCGTGGTCAGCGCGAGTTCGTCGATTTCGACCAGGACGATGCGCGCGGCGCCATGGCGCGCGCATTGCCTGCACAGCTCGGCGCCGATCGAGCCGCCGGCGCCGGTGATCAGCACCCCGCGACCGCCGAGCCAGGCGCGGATCGTCTTCCAGTCCGGCGTGACCGGCTGGCGGCCGAGCAGGTCCTCGATCGCCACTTCCTTGAGGTCCCCCGGCAGCGAGCGTCCCTCCAGCAGGTCGTCCAGCCGCGGCACCGTGCGGAACGGCAGGCCGGTACGCTCGCACGCGGCGACGATGCGGCGCATGGCCGGCGCATCCAGCGACGGCATGGCGATCACCAGCAGGTTGGCGGCGGTTTCCGGCGCGACCCGCTCGACGTCATCGATCTGTCCCAGCACCGGCAGGCCGTGCAACACGCTGCCGCGCAGCTTGGCGGCATCGTCGAGGAAGCCGACCGGCACGTAGGTGCCCGCGCGCCGCAGGTCGCGCACCAGCGCCTCGCCGGCGCTGCCGGCGCCGAGGATCAGCACGCGGAAGCCCGCCTTGGCGTTGCGCGCGCTGTGGAAGTCCTTCCAGGACCGGTACAGCAACCGGGGCATGCCGAGCAGCGCGGTCAGCGTGAGCGGATACAGCACCAGCACCGACCTCGGCACCTGGTCGAGCCGGTTGTAGAGGAACAGCGCGGCAGCGATGGCCAGCAGGCCGAACACGCTGGCCTTGAAGATGTTCAGCAGGTCCGGGACGCTGGCGAAGCGCCAGATGCCGCGATACAGGCCGACGCGCCAGAACACCGCTCCCTGTGCGAGCAGCGCCAGGCCGATCTCCGGGGATATCAGCGGCCAGGTCGGTGCGGCGGGAACGGTGGCGAAGCGCAGTTGATGCAGCCCGACCCACGCCACCCACACCATGGCCATGTCGTGCACGCCGACGGCCAGGCGCGGCATGCCATTGGCGAAATTGTCTTTCCAGCGAGTCATTCCCTGTCTCCGGGGGGAAGCGGAGTCCGCCGCAACCACATCCATGCGATCACGCCGCCCAGGCAGCACCCGGACAGCGCCAGCATCTTAACCGCAAGGCCCTCGCCGGCGGCTAGCCACATCGCTCCGATCGCCAGGAGCGTCCACGTCCCGTATGCAGTCGTCACAGTTCCATGGCGACGGCAGCCACGCACCCAGCGCTGGTAGGCGTGCTGGGTATGCGGCAGCCACCAGCGCTCGCCGCCCCAGACGCGGGCCGCCAGGGTGAGCGAGGCATCGAGCAGGAACGCGGACAGCGGGAGCAGCAGCAGGGGCGCGTCGGCCGGTGCGCGCGATCCGCGCCAGGCGACCATGGCCGCGAGCAGATACCCGAGCGCGCCGCTGCCGACATCGCCGAGGAAGATGCGTGCGGGCGGCAGGTTGAATGGCAGGAAGCCCGCGCAGGCCGCCGCCAGCGCGAGCGCCAGCCACGCATCGCCGCCTCCGCGTGCGAGCAGCGCGCAGGCCAGGGCGACCAGCTGCGCCTGGCTGGCGGCGAGCCCGTCGATGCCGTCCATGAAGTTCCAGACGTTGACGAGCACCAGCGCCAGCAGCGCACCCGCCGCCGCGACAAGCGGCGCCATCCCCGCCGCAAGCAGGCCAGCGCCCAGGCAGGCCGCGGCAATCGCATGCGTCGCAAGCCGTCCCCATGGGGACAGCGGGCGATGGTCGTCGATCCAGCCGACCGCGGCGACGAGCAGCAGGCCAACGGCGATTGCCGCGGGCAATGCGCGCTGCGGGCCCGTCAGCGCCGCGGAAGACATCGCCAGCGCCGCGAGCATCGCCACGACGATGCCTGCCCCGCCTCCGCGCGGCGTCGCCACGCCGTGGCTGCGCCGTTCGCCCGGTTCGTCGATCAGGCGCCGGCGCAATGCGTAACGACGCGCCAGCCAGGTGCCGACGCAGGCGACCGCGAAGACGAAGGCGATGCCGACCCACCCGGGCCAGCCGGCCGCCCCCACGTTCACACCACCGCGTAGTTGAGTAGGGGTTTGACCGTCCCCCACTCCTTGCAGCTCGGGCACTGCCAGTGGTGGCTGCGCGCGCCGAAGCCGCAGCGACTGCAGCGGTAGCTCGGATTGCGCACCAGCAGCTGGTCCGTGATGTGCTTCAGGTCCTCGAGCGTCGCGGTCGGATCCGCGCCCTCGGCCAGCGTGAGGTCGATCAGCGCCGCCTCGCCGCGCACCGACGGACGATCCTTCAACTGCTGCGCGAGGTAGCTGCGCGCGGTACGCACGCCGTCCTCGGCCTCGACCAGCCGCGTGAGCGCAAGCACCGGCGAGATGCCACGGTAGTGCTCGCTCATCTCGCCGAGGAACGCGCGCGCACCGGGCGTGTCGCCGACGCGGTCGTAGCAGGCGAGCAGCGCGGGCAGGATTTCCGGCAGGTAGTCGGGATCGTGGCGCGCGGCGCGTTCGAAGGCGCGGATCGCCGCGGCGTCATTGCCGGCCTCCACCTCGATGCGGCCCTCGAGCATGCCCGCGCGCACCGACGTCGGGTCGGCGGCGTAGGCGCGCACGATCGCCTCGCGCGCGGCTTCGACGTCGCCGGAAGCGCGCAGGCGATCGGCCAGCTCGCACTCGAACTGCCCGATCAGCTTGCCCATCGGCTCGCCGGTGACGGCTTCGTAGCGGGTGGCGTTCTCGATCGCCTTGGCCCAGTCGCGCTCGGCCTGGTAGATCGAGATCAGGTGCTTGAGCGCCTGCGGCGCGCGCTGGTCGATGCGCGCCAGGTCGGTGAACACGGTTTCGGCGCGGTCCAGCAGGCCCGAGCGCATGTAGTCCTCGCCGAGCGCGAGCAGCGCCTGCACCTTCTGCGCGTCGCTGAGGTCGCGCCGCTCGACCAGCGCCTGGTGCAGGCGGATCGCACGATCGACCTCGCCACGACGGCGGAACAGATGGCCCAGCGCGACCTGCGTCTCGAAGGTTTCCTTGTCGAGTTCGGCGATGTGCAGGAACAGCTCGATCGCCTTGTCGGGCTGTTCGTTGAGCAGGTAGTTGAGGCCGCGGAAATAGGTCGTCGACAGCTTGCTGACCTGGCTGTCGCTGTGCCGCTCGCCACCGCGACGGCCGATCACCCAGCCGCTGAGCGCCGCGAGCGGCAGCAGCAGGAAGAACCAGAACCACTCGTTGAGGAAGGCCGTCATCGCGCGGAAGTCTCCAGCGGACGCATGGAAAGCGCGGCGTGGTGGATGGCGCGGCGGGGTGCGGTCGGCCGTCGGCTCAGGCGCATGTTCGGCTCCGGTTGCGCCCGCTAGCTTAGCCGAGGCCTGCGAAAGGAATCAGCCGGCGCGGCCGGCTTCGCGATCAGTCCTCGATCGCCGCGGGCGTGGCGTGGCTGACGCGCTCGCGCAGCTCCTTGCCCGGCTTGAAGTGGGGAACGTGCTTGCCCGGCAGGGCCACCGCTTCGCCCGTTTTCGGGTTGCGGCCGGTGCGCGGCGGGCGGTAATGCAGGGAAAAGCTGCCGAAGCCGCGGATCTCGATGCGGTCGCCCCCGGCGAGCGCACTACCCATCATCTCCAGCAGGGCCTTCACCGCGAGGTCGACGTCATCGGCCTTCAGGTGCGCCTGGCGCTGGGTGAGGATCTCGATCAGTTCGGACTTGGTCATCGCCGGTCCCTGGGCCTGCGTGTCGCTGGCAGGACGACGGCCCGGCTGCACGCCGGGCCGTCGCCTGTTGCTGCGGTGTCGCTTACTCGGACTTGCTGTTGAGCTGCTCGCGCAGCAGCGCCCCGAGCTTCGTGGTACCGCTGGACGCCTCGGAGGCGGCCTTGTTGTACTCGGCCAGCGCTTCCTGGGTGTCGGCCTCGTCCTTGGCCTTGATCGACAGCTGCATCAGGCGGCTCTTGCGGTCGGTGCCGATGATCTTGGCCTCGACGTCATCGCCCACCTTCAGCACGTGCGAGGCATCGTCCACGCGGTCGCGCGAGATGTCGCGGGCGGCGATGTAGCCTTCCACGCCGTTCTCGAGCTCGACGGTGGCACCCTTGGCGTCGACTTCCTTCACCTTGCCGCGGACGATCGAACCACGCGCGTTGCTCGCCACGTAGGAACCCATCGGATCCTGCTCGAGCTGCTTGACGCCGAGGCTGATGCGCTCGCGCTCCGGATCGACCGCCAGCACGACCGCTTCCAGCGTGTCGCCCTTCTTGTAGTTGCGGGCGATGTCCTCGCCGGTCGAGCTCCAGCTGATGTCCGACAGGTGGATGAGGCCGTCGATGCCGCCGTCCAGGCCGATGAAGATGCCGAAGTCGGTGATCGACTTGATCTGGCCCGACACCTTGTCGCCCTTCTTGTGGATCGCGGCGAAGGTCTCCCACGGATTGCTGGTGACCTGCTTGATGCCGAGCGAGATGCGGCGACGCTCTTCAT
>JABFWF010000255.1 GCA_013362405.1 Lysobacter sp.
GCAGCTCAACGAACTGCTCTCGCCGGACGACTATGCCGAGCTGATCGAAGACGACGACCACTGAGCGGCGTCGGTGGTACCGAAAAAACCGGCCCCCGAGGCCGGTTTTTTCATGCGCGGCCGTTGCGCGCGACCGCTCCGGCGGTGGGGCCGTTATGCATCGCGCACGACGTGGAGCGGGCTCGTCGAGGCCTGCATCGCCTGGGGAACATGCCGTCGGGTTCGCGCAAATCCTGCGCAGTCGGGCTGCTGCGATGCGAAATCGGCGTCCCTCCGACGAAAAAATTTTCGCCGCCGACGAGGGGCGTCATGGCATCGGTGGAGTAGCGCGGACGTCGTCGCCATCCGCGGCCGCGCGCGTGCGCTCATCGGGCCGACGCGAAAAAAACAACGTAAAAAAAGCACTCCCGCGAAGGCGCGCGATGCGCAGGCGCATGGTTCGACGCGTCGTCGGATCGATGCCGCCGCCGCTCGGCAGTGCCGATCGTCGCCTCACCGGCTGCCATCGCCGGCGAAAACCGGCGCGGGGGTTGTTGACAGTCGAAAAAACCGTGATTAGGTTTCGCCCCAAGCAGACGTGACCTGCGGAAGCGAGTGAGTCGAAGCAGCGAAACAACGCGCAGCACAACGCAGCCCTCCGCCCGGAAGCACGACACGGTGGACACGGGCAGCGTCTCCCTCGCGAAAACCTGGCGGTCCTGCGAATACCGAACCCGCGACGCTCGGCGTGGCGGGTTTTTTGTTGCCCGCGCGCCGCGCGCCGGGCTTACCACCGACATGGGCGCCGTCGTCGCAGCGTGCACCGCGCGCGCGGCCGTCCCTTCCAGATCCGTCCCGGCGCGCCGTGCGCGTCGGCGGTTGATCGCGGGTCCGACTCCCGCGGTGCAGTTCTGACTGGGCAAGCAGTACCCGCAAGTCCACTGACGAGGAGCCATCCCATGGCCATGAAGAAAGCTGCGAAGAAGTCCGCCAAGAAGGCGACGAAGAAGGCCGCCAAGAAGCCGGCGGCGAAGAAGACCGCCCGCAAGACCGCGAAGAAGGCCGCCAAGAAGACGGCCCGCAAGTCGGCCGCCAAGCGTCCGGCGGCGAAGAAGACCGCGCGCAAGGCTGCCAAGAAGACCACCCGCAAGGCTGCCAAGAAGACCGCGCGCAAGGCGACCAAGAAGACTGCCGCCAAGCGTCGTCCGGCCAAGAAGGCCGCGGCGAAGAAGAGCGCTGCCAAGCGCCCTGCGAAGAAGGCCGCCAAGAAGACCGCCAAGAAGGCGACCAGGAAGGCTGCGAAGAAGCCGGCGGCGAAGAAGGCCGCCAAGCGTCCGGCGAAGCGCAAGGCCGCCCCGGTGGCGATGCCTGCCGCGCCCGCGCCGATGATGTAAGAACAAAAACAATCCCGATTGCCGTAACCCGACTCCCTTCCCGCAGCCCAGGCGGGAAGGGAGTTTTTTATTGGCTGGTTTTGCCGCAGTGTTTTTTGCAGGCCGACGGCGCGCCTCGACAGCGGACAAGAAAGGTCTGTTTCTTCCAGGTGCCGCGAGCCAGCGGCGCCCGTCGCAGCCCACGGATGGCAGGGCGGTCAGTCGCCCCGCGCGCTTCAGCACTGTTCCTGCAGGACGCCTTGCAGATGCGCCGATGCTGCCCGAGGTCGCTCTGGCGCGCGTCGCGTGGCCTGCCTACCGCTGCCCCGCTGCGCTGTCCCTGCAACCGGGCAGGCATGCGAGGTCGCATCCGCACCGCCGGTCGATCAGCTGCGAACCGGGCCTGCGCCCTCCGAAAAAGACACCGCCCGCTGTAGGGCGGGCGGCCGAGGCATTGCGGCGGTGCGTTGCACCTATTGCGGTCGGGCGCGCGCCATCGACGAGTTGCCACCGGCGACGGCGGGTTCGGAGGAATCCTCCGGCTCGGCCTGGTTGCGTGCGTACAGCGTGTCGTCGAGCGTGCGTTCGTCGAGCCAGTGCGGCGTGAGCCCGAGGGCGCGGTCGAGGATGGTCGGCAGCAGGCCGCTCGGCAGCGAGCTTTCGCTGTTCCAGAGGATGGCCACGCCGAGGTCGCTTTCCGGGAGCATCGCGACGACACCGCGATAGCCCTGCACCGCGCCGCCGTGGAAGACGACCTGGTGGCCGGCGTAGTTGTAGACGCGCCAGCCGATCGCATAGCCCGCGTCCTCCAGGCGTTCGTGGCGCCAGGAGGAGCCATGCAGCTCGGTCGGCGTCGCGATCACCGGCGCGTGCAGCGTCGCCAGCAGCGATGCCGGCAGCACGTCCGGACGATGGCCGGTCTGCGCGATCAGCCACTGCGCCATGTCGGTGATGCTGGCGTTGACGCCCGCCGCCGGCGCGACGCGGTAGTAGGCCGGCTTCGGCAGCAGCGATACCCACCCGCCACGGCCGCGCACGTGCGGGCGCGCCCAGTGCGGACTCGCCTCGATGCCGTCCAGCCCCACGCTCGCGTCGCGCATTCCCAGCGGCTTGAACACCAGGCGCGACACCGCTTCGCCATAGTTCTGTCCCGTTGCCGCCTTCACCACCTCGCCGATCAGGCTGAAGGCGACGTTCTGGTAGGCGTAGCACTGGCCGGGCTGGCAGGCCATCGGCGCGTAGGCGAGCTTCTGTACCAAGGTCGGATAGTCGCTGTCCGATTCGAGGTCGCGGTCGTACGCGTTGCGGGTGAGGCCGACGCGGTGGCTGAGCACGTCGGCGACGGTCAGCGCCTGCGCGGCGCCGGGCCGCGCGAACTGCAGCGACGGCATGTAGTCGGTGAGGTGGCTGTCCCAGCGCACCTCGCCCTTGTTCACGAGCAGCCCGGTCACGGTGCCGGCGAAGGCCTTCGAGAGCGAGGCGAGGCGGAACACGGTGTGGGCGCCGATCGGATCGCCGCTGTTGACGTCGGCGACACCGTAGCCGCGCAGGCTCAGCACCTGCCCGTTGCGCACGATCGCCATCGCCATGCCGGGCACGCGCTGGTCCGCGACCAGCGATTGCGCGATCCCCTCGAACTGCTTCACGTCGAAGCCGGCGGGCAGCGCCGGCAGCGGCGCGCTGCTGACGACCGGCTGGGTGGCGATGGCGGTGGCCGCGACGACGGGCGCAGGACGGGCGGCCGGCATGGGGTTCGCCGGCGGCTGCGTGGTCTGCGCGGTCGAGCCGAGTGCGAGCGGCAGCAGCACCGCGAGGGTGGCCAGTCGCCAGTGGCGCCGATGCCGGCGCGTGGTCGCGTCTTTCATCAGGCGCTCTGTCATCGAAGCGCTCCCCCTGCGTGTGCTGCGCGTGCAGGCGATCATAGCGTCAGTTTCAGGCCTTGCCTGAATCCGCAGCCCAAGCGGCAGTGTAGGCGGACCCGCGTCACGGAACCACCGGTTTTTCAGGGGCCTGGCGCGCGTTCTTCACGCCCGCGCACGAGGTCCGCCGCGCGCTCGGCGAGCATGATCGTGGGCGCATTGGTGTTGCCGCCCGGCAGGCTCGGCATCACCGAGGCGTCGACCACGCGCAGGCCGTCCACGCCGCGCACGCGCAGCTGCGGATCGACCACCGCCATGGCGTCGCTGCCCATGCGGCAGGTGCCGATGGGGTGGTAGACGGTCTCCGCGCGTTCGCGGACGAAGTCGACCAGCTCGCGTTCGGACAGGTCCATCCGCGCGGGATGGATCGGCGCCCCGCGGTAGGCGTCGAAGGCGGGCTGCGCGAGCAACTGCAGCGACAGCTTCGCGCACTCGACCAGCATGCGCAGGTCGAAGCCGTCGGCATCGCCGAGGTAGTCCGGATCGATCCGCGGCTTGTCGCCGGCGCGGTTGCTCGCCAGGCTGATGCGGCCGCGGCTGCGCGGACGCAGGAAGCAGGCGTGCAGGGTGTAACCGTCGCCCGGCAGGCGGTGGCGGCCGTGGTCGTCGATCATCGCCGGAATGAAGTGCAGCTGGATGTCGGCGCGCGCGTCGCGTGCCAGCGGCGAGCGCACGAACCCGCCACCCTCGGCGATGTTGCTGGTGCCCGGGCCGCGTCGTCCACGCAGGAAGTAGTCGAAGGCGATGCGCGCCTGGCTCATGCGGTCATAGCTGACGCGGCGGGTCTCGTGCTGCAGGGTGCAGACGTCGAGGTGGTCCTGCAGGTTGGCGCCGACGTCCGGCGCGTCGTGCACCACCGCGATGCCGTGCCGGCGCAGTTCGTCCGCCGGCCCGATGCCCGAGAGCATCAGCAGCTGCGGCGAATTGATCGCGCCGCCGCACAGCAGCACCTCGCGCGCGGCCGGCTGGTGGAAGGCCTTGCCGAGATGCGTGTAGACCACGCCGGTGGCGCGCCCCTTGTCGAGGGTGATGCGGCTCGCCATCGCGCCGGTGTGCACGGTGAGGTTGCGGCGCGGGCGCGCGGGTTCGAGGTAGGCGCGCGCGGCGGAACAGCGCGCGCCGTCGCGCTGGGTGACCTGGTACAGGCCGACGCCTGCCTGCACGGGGCCGTTGAAGTCGTCGTTGCGCGGCAGCCCGAGCTGCTCGCCGGCTTCGACGAACGCGCGGGTGAGCGGGTTGACGTGGCGCGGGTCGGACACGGTCAGCGGGCCGTCGCCACCGTGCAGCGCATCGGCGCCGCGGACGTTGCCTTCGCTGCGGCGAAAGTACGGCAGCACCGATGTCCAGTCCCAGCCGGTCGCGCCCTGCGCGGCCCAGTCGTCGTAGTCGCCGGGCACGCCGCGGATGTAGCACATGGCGTTGATCGAACTCGAGCCGCCGAGCACCCTGCCGCGCGGCCACCAGAGCGTGCGCCCGCCGAGGCCTGGTTGCGGCACGGTCTCGTAGTTCCAGTTGATGCGCGTGTTGCCGGCCAGGCGGGCGAGGCCCGCGGGCATGTGGATGAAGGGATGCCAGTCGCGCGGTCCCGCCTCGAGCAGGAGCACGCGCACGTCCGGGTCTTCCGACAGGCGATGGGCGAGCACGCAGCCGGCGGAGCCTGCGCCGACGATGATGTAGTCGAACATCCGGTGCCTTCCGGCTGCGTGGCGGTGGCTGGATTCTCCACGGCGGCGCATGCACGGGGAAGCCGTCTGCTTCGTGCATCGAGGCGTTCCGCCTGCCAGCGCAGGCAGGCGGCGGACGCAGGGCCCGCAGTACTCGCGGCCACGGCCGGGTGCAGCCGGGAGCGGCGCCATGCGCGACCTGCGTCCCGCAAGCGCAGCGGCCGTGCGTGCGATCATCGACCGAACTATCCGGAGACCTTGCATGCGCCTGTCCCTCGTCCTCGCCACCGCGCTCACCGCGGCGATCGCCTCCACCACCGCCACCGCCCAGCAGGCGCCCGCGCTGGCGCGCACCGCGCTGCACGCCGCGCGCCTGCTCGACGTCGACAGTGGCCGCATGCTGCGCGACGCCTGGGTGGTGGTCGACGGCGACCGCATCGCCAGCGTCAGCGAAGGCGGGGCCGCGCCGGCGGGCGCGAAGGTGGTGGAGCTCGGCGACGTGACGCTGCTGCCCGGCCTGATCGACGTGCACGTCCACCTGACCTCCGATCCGACGGTCAGTACCGGCAACTACTACCAGGACGCGCTCACCCTCGGGCCGATGGACTTCGCGGTGGTCGCGCCGACGCTCGCGCGGCGCACGCTCGATGCCGGATTCACCACCGTGCGCAACGTCGGCGCCGGCGACTACATCGACGTCGCCCTGCGCAACGCGATCGACCGCGGCCAGATCCCCGGCCCGCGCATCCTCGCCGCGACGGTGCCGATCGGCTCCACCGGCGGCCACGCCGACGACAGCACCGGCTTCTCGTCGAACGTGCGCTTCGAGGGCATCACCGGCGTGGCAAACGGCATCGATGGCGTGCGCGAGCGCGTGCGCGAGAACGTCAAGCGCGGTGCCGACGTGATCAAGTTCATGGCCAGCGCCGGCGTGCTCAGCAACGAGGCCTCGGTCGGCGCGCCGCAGTACACGCAGGCGGAGATGGACGCGATCGTCGACGAGGCCCACCGCTGGGGCAAGAAGGTGGCCGCGCACGCGCATGGCGCCGAAGCGATCAAGATGGCGATCCGCGCCGGC
Source organism: Lysobacter sp. (assembly GCA_013362405.1). Taxonomy (GTDB): domain Bacteria; phylum Pseudomonadota; class Gammaproteobacteria; order Xanthomonadales; family Xanthomonadaceae; genus JABFWF01. Next base: position 6,014 of record JABFWF010000255.1, read on the forward strand.
GTCGACTCGGTCGAGCACTGCAGCATGATCGATGCCGAAGGCCTGAAGCTGGCCAAGCAGAAGGGTACCTTCCTCGACTTCGACATCTACAACGACGACTACATCCTCACCGAGTACGCCAAGCTCGGCGTGCCGCAGGCGCAGATCGAGAAGGAGAAGCTGGTCGGCCGCGTGCAGCGCGAGAACTTCCGCAAGGCGGTGCAGGCCGGCGAGAAGATGGCCTATGCGACCGACGCCGGCGTGTATCCGCACGGCTGGAACGGCAAGCAGTTCGCCAAGGAAGTCGAATGGGGCATGACGCCACTGCAGGCGATCCGCTCGGCGACGACGAGCGCGGCCGAGCTGCTCGGCTGGAGCGACAAGGTCGGTTCGCTGTCGCCGGGCCATTACGCGGACGTGGTCGCGGTGCACGGCGACCCGCTGGCCGACGTCGGCACCCTCGAGCACGTCGCCTTCGTGATGAAGGGCGGACAGGTGTTGAGGGGCGGCCCGGCGCAGCCAAAAGCTACTCGCGCCGCGGCGCAACGCGGCGCTTAAACCGGCGGCCGCGGCGGCGCATCCGAGTGGATATGCTGACCGCGACCGTGACCGAGTGGCTGCCCGAGACAGCGCGACCCGCCAGCCCGGCCGATGCCGGGCCGTCGGACGCCGACC